>DASURL010000001.1:0-19791 GCA_036280075.1 Gemmatimonadaceae bacterium
GACGTGCACGGGGCGGAGAGCAACGTTTTTGAGCCGATAAGTCCTTCGAGTGGGTTCGACAATCTGTACCGACGGCATGCCCCCAGTGCGGGGGACGCCGGAAGGTGTGGTGAGAGCCTCAGCATTTCGACTGGGCTTCAAAAAACCCTCTCCGTTCTCGTTCTACCTGCGGGCCCCGGCGATCGCCGAGGCCCGCGCTCTTTTTTGCGCCCGCCCGCGTCGCGGGACATCTTTCATCCATGGCCGACGTCACCGTCACGCGCCGCCTGCAGTTCAACGCCGCGCACCGTGTGCACAACCCGGCGCTCTCCGACGAGGAGAACGCGCGGCTCTTCGGGCGGTGCAACAACCCCAACTGGCACGGGCACAACTACACGCTCGACGTCAGCGTCCGCGGCCCCATCGATCCGACGACGGGCTACGTGTACGACCTCGGCCGGCTGAAGCAGCTCGCCACCGACCGGGTGATCGACCGCGTCGATCACCGCAACTTCAACCTCGACGTGGACTTCATGCGCGGCGTGATCCCCACCGCCGAGAACATCGTCGTGGCGATCTGGCGCGAGCTGGCGCCGGCCGTGGCGCCGGCGCGGCTCGTCCGCCTCGTGCTCTGGGAGACCCCGAACAACTATGTCGAGTACACCGGTGAGTAAGCTCGTCGTCGCCGAGCCGCGCCACGTGACCGCGCCCGCCGCGCTGCAGGTGGGAAACGACGGCGCGCTCGAGGCGTATGCCGCGCTCGTCCGCGAGCAGCTCGCCCTCATCGGCGAGGACCCGTCGCGCGACGGGCTGGTGAAGACGCCCGACCGCGTCGCGCGCGCCATGGGCTTCCTCACCCAGGGCTATGCGATGACCCTCGAGGACGCCGTGGGCGACGCGCTGTTCGAGGAGGAGCACGAGAACATGGTCATGGTGCGCGACATCGAGCTGTACTCCATGTGCGAGCACCACATGCTGCCCTTCTTCGGCAAGGCGCACGTGGCGTACATCCCGCACCGGCGCATCGTCGGGCTCTCCAAGCTGCCGCGCGTCGTCGACATGTTCGCGCGCCGCCTGCAGGTGCAGGAACGGCTCACCGAGCAGGTGGCGAAGGCCATCGAGGAGGTGCTCGAGCCGCGCGGCGTGGGCGTGGTGATCGAGGCGTACCACATGTGCATGATGATGCGCGGCGTGGAGAAGCAGAACTCGCGCACGATCACGAGCGCGCTGCGCGGCGTGTTCCGGGAAGACGCCAAGACGCGCGACGAGTTCCTGCGCCTCGCCTACGCACCGTCCCGCTGATGGCCGTCACGCCGGTGCCGCTGGCCGGACGGACAGCGCTCGTCACCGGAGCCTCGCGGGGCATCGGCGCCGCCATCGCTCGGCGGCTGGCGCGTGAAGGGGCGCGGGTCGCCCTCGTGGCACGCGACGAGCGCGCGCTGGAGGCCCTCGCCGCCGAGCTCGGCAACGGCGCCGTCGCCGCCGCGTGCGACCTCCATCTCCCCGGCGCCGCCGACGTCGCCCAGGCCGCGCTCGACGACCTCGGCGCGGACGAGCCGGACATCCTCGTCAACAACGCCGGGTCGTTCGTCGTCGCGCCCGCGCTCGAGACGTCGGTGGACCTCTTCCGCGAGACGCTGGAGCTGAACCTGACCGCGCCCTTCGCCTTCGTGCGGACCTTCCTGCCCGCCATGCATCGTCGCGGGTCGGGACATGTCGTCACCGTGGGCTCCATCGCGGATCGCGCCGTCTTTCCCGGGAACGCGGCCTACGCCGCGAGCAAGCACGGACTGCGCGCCCTCCATGAGGTGCTGCGCGCCGAGCTGCGGGGATCGGGCGTCCGCACCTCGCTCGTGTCGCCCGGGCCGGTGGACACGACGCTCTGGGATGCCCTCGATCCCGACCGCCGCGCGGGCTTCACGCCGCGCGCACGGATGCTCGACGTGGACGCCGTGGCCGAGGCCGTGGCCTGGGTGGTCACCGCGCCGCCGCAGCTCAACGTGGACGAGCTGCGCCTCTCGCGCTCCTGATCGCTCGTCGCGCACCATGTTCATCGAGCTCGTCGATGCGCTGCGGTGCCCCGTGCCGCACGAGGAGGCCTGGCTGGTGGCCTCCGCAACGCGGATGGAGGCGCGCCACATCGTGGACGGCCTGCTGGGCTGCCCCGTGTGTCACGCCGAGTACCCCGTGCGGAACGGCGTGGCCGACTTCCGGCGCGAGCCCACGCTGCCACTCGAGGCCGCGCCCGACCCCTTCCTGCGCGGTGACGCGACGACGGCGATGCGTCTCGCCGCCTTCCTCGGCCTGTCCGACGCCCACGGCTTCGTCGTGCTCCTCGACGAGTGGGGCGCGCAGGCGTCTGCGCTGCGCGAGCTCGTGGAGACGCCGATCGTGCTCGTCGATCCGCCACCGGGACGGGAGGGCGAGCCTGGAGTCTCCGTCGTGCTCAGCGACGGGATTCCGCCTCTCGCCCCGGGCGCCGCGCGCGCGACCGCCATCGGGCGCTCGAGCGCCGCGCGCGCGGCGGAAGCGGTCCGCATCACGAGAAGCGGCGGCCGGCTCGTCGGGCCGGCCACCCTGGCCGTGCCGGACGGCGTGCGGGAGATTGCGCGCGACGACGCGCTCTGGGTCGGCGAGAAGGAGCCGGAGCGCTCCCCCCTCGTCACGCTGCACGTCCGCCGGAGCTGAGTCGCGGCGGACGTGCACTGCCGGCATCAGGCGCCGGCGTGCTCGTGCTCGTCGGCGTACAGCTCGTCGATCTGCGGCTTGTACACCTTGTCGATCACCCGGCGCTTCACCTTGAGCGTGGGCGTGAGCTCGCCGCGCTCCACGGAGAAGTCGTGCTCCAGCAGCGCGATCTTCTTCGGCGTCTCGAAGCGCGCCAGGCCATGGAGTGCCCCGAACACCTCCTTTTCCATCTTCGCGCGGATGAGCGGCTCCGACAGCAGCTCGGCGTGGGTGCGTCCCTGAAGCCCCTTGTAGCCGGCGTACTTCTCCAGGTTGTCCCAGTTGGGCACCACGAGCACCGACGGGAACTTGCGCTTGTCGCCGATCAGCACCGCCTGGCTCACGTACTTGTTCGTCTTGATCGCGTTCTCGATCGGCTGTGGCGCGATGTTCTTCCCGCCCGCGGTGACGATGATCTCCTTCTTGCGGTCGGTGATCGAGAGGAAGCCGTCGTGCAGCTCGCCGATGTCGCCGGTGTGGAACCACCCCTCGGCGTCGATCGCCTCGCGCGTGGCGTCGGGACGGTTGTAGTAGCCCTTCATCACGTTCGGCCCGCGCGACAGGATCTCGCCGTCGGGCGCGATCGTCACGTCCACCCCCGCGACCGGCTTGCCCACCGTGCCGATGCGGAAGGCCTTCGGCGTGTTGACCGCGATCACCGGCGACGTTTCCGTCAGGCCGTAGCCCTCGAGGATCTCGAGGCCGGCGGCGTAGAAGAACTTGTTGATCTCGGGTGCCAGCGGTGCACCGCCCGACACGAAATAGCGCAGCCGGCCGCCGGTGCGCGCCTTCAGCTTGGAGAACACCAGCTTCTGGGCGATGCGGTACTGCATCGCCAGCAGGCCGGCCGGCTCACCGCCGGCGAGCTTCACGTTCGCCCACCGCTCTGCCACGGCACGTGCCCAGAAGAAGATGCGCTTCTTCACGGCGCCGCCCGACAGCGCGTTGTCGAGGACGCGCGCGTACATCTTCTCGTACAGCCGCGGCACCGAGAGCACCAGCGTCGGCCGCACGAGGACCAGGTCGTTCGGCACCGTGTCGATGGATTCCGCGTAGGCGATGGAGCACCCCACGTGGAACATCAGGTAGTGCCCCGCCATCCGCTCGAAGATGTGCGACAGCGGAAGGAAGCTCAGCCCGATGTCCCGCCCCTCGAATGGAATGGCGAGCATGGACGCCATCACGTTCGAGTAGAGGTTGTCGTGCGTGAGCATGACGCCCTTCGGCTCGCCGGTCGTGCCGGAGGTGTAGATGATCGTCGCGACGTCGTCCGGCGTCACGGCGAGCGCCTGCTCGCGGTACGCCGCGGCGCGCGCCTCGCCGTCCACGGCGGCACCCTTGGCCTCCACCTCCGCGAACGTCAGGTCCGCGCCGGCGTGCCGCTCGGCCGCGAAGGTGATCACCGAATGCAGGGCGGGGCAGCTCGCGCGCACCTCGGCGATCTTCGCCGCCTGCGCGGCATCGCTGACGAACAGGGTCACCGCGCCCGAGTCGCGCAGGATGTACGCTGCCTGCTCGGCCGGGAGGTTGGGGTAGAGCGGGACGTCGGTGAGGCACGCCGTGAGGCAGGCGTAGTCGGCGATCGCCCACTCTGGCCGGTTCTCGGACAGGATCCCCACGCGCTCCCCGGACTTCACGCCGAGCGCACCGAGGCCAAGGGCGACGCGTCGCACCCGCTCGGCGACGGTGCGGCTCGAGATCGACTGGTACACGCCGTTGACCTTCACCTGGAGCGCATCAGGCTTGTCGTGGCGCGCGACCGCGTCGAAGAACAGTCGCGTGAGCGTACCGGGCGGCGTGTTGCGCGGGCCTCCGGACGAGATCATCGGAACCTCCGGCTCGGGAACGTCGCTGGTGGGGAGCGTGGCGGCGCGGGGCCGCTCGTTCAGGCCGAAGATACCGCGTGGTGACGTCGGGGCGCCACCGTGGCCTCGGCCTACTGCGTCGGCCGCAGGATGAAGCGGAGGGAGTCCCCATGCAGTGGCTCGCCCCGCAGCGACCGCGCGCGGACGTACACCACCACCGAATCCACGTTGCCGGCCACGACGAGGATGCGCGACGCGAGCCCGGACGCATCGGTCGTGTCCACGGCCAGCCGCGAGTCCGGCCGCGACAGCGCGCCGCCCGGCAGCGTGAGGACCGCCGTCGCCGAGTCCGCACCGGGTCCGTAGACGCCGGCGATGCGGTAGCGGACGAGGATGCCGGGTACGGCGACGCGAGTGCCCGCACCGGTCAGGCCGGTCACGGTCACCCGCATGGTGTCGGAGGCGGGCAGTGTCGCCGTCGTCAGCGAGTCCGACGTGCGTCCAAGGGAATCGGGCTGCGGCACGACGAGCAGGTTCACCGCCGTCGTCTGCAGCTTGCTCCCGACCCGCCCTACGATCTGCACCGTCTTCACGGTGCTCACCGTGTCCGCCGTCACGATGCCGTCCCCGCTGATCGAGATCGGTGAGGGGACCACCGTGGGCAGGAAGGTCGCCTGCGGATCGGGCAGCGGTTCGTCGTTGCGACCGAACGCCTCGATGCGGAGCGGCGCCACGTTGCCGAGGCTGTCACGCAGTTGATCTCCCGCGGCCACCGCAGGCGCGGGAAGGATGATCGGCGAGATGTACGCGATCCCCTGGTCGAGCGTCGGCACCTCGCCGCACGCCAGCGCCGCGGCGGCGACGCTCACGCCGAGCAGCAGGAGGCGCTTCTTCACCGCAGCCTCCCGTCGAGCGTCTCGGCCAGCTGCCGGTACGCCACCGACGCGGCATCGTCGGGCGAGCGCAGGACCACCGGCTGGCCGGCCGCGAAGGCGTCGGAGGTCGCCATCGTGCGCGGGATCGTCACCTCGAACACGAGCTCGGGGGGAAGCTGCTCGCGCACGTACGCCGCCACGCGCTGCGACACCTCGCTCGCCGGCTCGAGCATCGTGAGCAGGATGCCGTCGAGCGTGAGGGCAGGGTTCGCGCGAGAGGCTTCGCGCACGGCGCGCAGGATCTGCGTCGTGGTCTGGAGCGCCAGCGGCTCGCACTGGAGTGGAACCAGCACGTGATCGGCACAGGACAGGACCCGGCGCGTGACCGGCCCCAGTCCGGGCGGCGTGTCCACCAGCACGAGGTAGCCCCGCGCCCGGGCGCGATCGAACAGTTCCGGCAGCCGCTGCGAGTCGGACACGAGCGACGCATAGCTCTCGTGCTCCCCGGCCTCGCTCACCGAGCCTGCCAGCAGCACGCGCAACCAGGGCAGGGGGGAAGGGCGCACGACCTCGGGCAGCTCGCGCGTGCCGGCGAGCACGTCGGCCAGTCCGCTCGATTCGACATCGTCGGCCAGCCCGACGCCGTGCCGCACCGCTCCCTGCGGATCGGCGTCCACGAGCAGGGTCTTGCGGCCGCGAAGGGCGAGGGCGCTCGCCAGGTTGATGGCGGTCGTCGTCTTGCCGACTCCCCCCTTCTGGCTCACGACGGCGAGGACGGTCCCCACTAGCCCTCGGGCTGATCCACCGGCCCGGACGACTGCGTCCGGAGCTCGTCGAGCGTCTGCCGCGCATGGCGCACCCAGCGCTCTGCCTCCGCACCGGAGGGCGGCGACTCGAGGAAGGCCTCCAGGTGTGCCGCGGCCTCGGCAAGATCGCCGCGCTTGAGCTGCAGGAACGCGAGGCCGTAGTGGGCGCCGGAGAGCTCCGGATCGAGCTCGAGCGCCCTGCGATACGCCGTGACCGCCTCCGACAGGCGACCGGTGCGTGAGAAGGCGATCGCCATGTTCTGCAGGATGCGCGGGTCGTTCGGGTGGTCGCGGAGCGCGAGCCGGTACGACGTGAGGGCCGCGTCGAAGTCACCCTGACGCTCGAGCCCCAGCGCCTCGTTGAGATAGTCGAGGCGCTGCGGCTTCACGTTGCCGTCCGACTTGCCGCCGATCAGGCGACTCAACCAGGACATGTGATTGCGCGGCAGGTGGGAGAAGCGAGCGGATGGCCCGGCGGCGGGACGGTGTTCCGGCGCAAAGTTAATCCCCGGGCGCGGGGGGCTGCAACGGCACAGCTCCGATGCCATCGAGCCTGACGGACGCGAGTGTGCGGACCGTGGCCGCCTGCGCTGCCTTCCCGCACGATGCGCCGGCGGACTAACTTGCAGGACGTACTCCCCACTCCCAGGATCGCATGTCCGCACGCCGCACCACCGCCGAGCCGACTCGGGAAGTCTTCGAGGTCGAGTGGCCGATGTTCGGCGAGCTGTCGCGAGCGCTCGCGCTGCGCGTGGTGCGGGGCTACGACCCGGAGATCGTGATCGGCATCGCGACGGCGGGCGTCATCCCCGCTGCCGTGGTCGCCGCGATCCTCGACCGCGAGTTCCACTCCATCGTTGTCAGCCGCCGCTACCACTCCGATGTGGTGCGCGAGACGCCGGCCATCTTCGGCGCCGTCCCACCCGTCGTGCGCGACAAGCGCGTGCTGATCGTGGACGAGACCTGCGACTCGGGGACGACGCTGCGCCTTGCCGTGGGTGCCGTGGTGAACGCCGGTGCCGCCGAGGTGCGCACTGCCGTGGCGTTTCGCACGGGAAGCTACGAGCCGGACTTCCACGCGCTCGCGACGGAGAGCGAGATCATCCTCCCCTGGGACCGCGAGGTCCTGGTGGGCGGCGAGCTGGTGGCGAACCCGCTGCTTTCGGCGAGAGATCGCTGAACGTCGGACTCCAATCGCAACGACCATCAAACGTACGAAGTACCTCGTACGTGGTACTGCGTACGTCCGATGGTTTGTCGTTCAGAGGGCTTTCACCGCGCTCGCGTACTCTTCGCCGCTCGCCATCCCTTCGTACACGCGTTGCATCACCTCCGGGCTGCCGAGCAGGAACCGGCACCGCCCGTCGCCGCGCGACCGGCACTCCACCTCCATCACCGCCAGCGGCGCTTCCGCGAGCCGCCCGAAGAAATCGGCGAACATTCCTGCCGACAGGTGACAGGTCGGCAGCTCGGCGCCGCTCCCCGGATCCGCCTCGCCCCAGTCACTCGAATCCAGCGTCGCCACCGCATCGTCGAGCGCGCCGAGCTCCAGCGAGCCCCAGCCGGCGTGGCGGAAGAAGTCGGTCGCCTGGCGCTGGAAGGCGTCCACCGACAGGGACTCCGGTGCACCCTTGCCCCGCGCCGAGAGCCACTGGCGGAAGGCGTCGAACAGCGCCTGGCCGCCTGCGTAGCCGGCTTCCTGCAGGTAGCCGGCAGCGGCCGCGCCCGTATCGCGCATCAGCGCCGAGCGGAGCGCCGTCAACGTGTCACGCGTGACTGCCAGCATGCCGCTTCCGGTGAGATCGATCGTCATGGCGCCCTGGGTGAAAGTCCGTCGTTGGTCCTGGCTGGAATATGCACCGGCTACTCGACGCCCGCGCGGCGCTTGAGCTCCGCCTCGTCGATCGTGTCGATGCCGAGCGCGCGGGCCTTGTCCAACTTGCTGCCGGCCTCCACGCCGACCACCACCGCCGTCGTGGCCTTCGAGACACCGCTCGTCACGCGGCCGCCCTGCGATTCGATCAGTTCGGTCGCCTGCGCGCGTGAGAGCGTCGGCAGGGTGCCGGTGATCACGAAGGTCATCCCGGCGAGCGCGGCACCCGACGCCACCGCCCGTGGCTCCTCGAGCGTCAGCTTCGCCTTCTCGAGCTTCCGGAGCAATGCGCGCGCCGAGGGGTCGTGGAAGTACGCCACCATCGCGTGGGCAATCGTGTCGCCTACGCCGCGCACGGCAAGGATGTCGTCCGCCGTCGCCGCCGCGAGCGACGCCAGGTCGCCGAAATGGCGCGCGAGCAGCTGCGCCGCCGTCTGTCCCACGTGCCGGATGCCGAGCCCGAAGAGGAGACGCGACAGCGGCTGCGCGCGCGAGGCGTCGATCGCCGCCACCAGATTCTCCGCGCTCTTCTCGGCGAAGCGCTCGAGCGACGTGAGCTGCTCCACGGTGAGCGCGTACAGGTCCGCCACGTCATGCACGAACCCCGCGTTGATCAGCTGCTCGATGCGCGCGTACGACAGTCCGCGGATGTCCATCGCCCCGCGCGACGCGAAGTGCACGATCGCCTCGAGCTGGCGCGCCGGGCAGGCCACGTTCGGGCAGTAGATCGCCACTTCTTCCTCATCGCGCTCCACCGGTGTGCCGCACGCCGGGCACTTCGTCGGCACGCGCAGCGGCTTGGGCGGGTTCGCCGGGTCGCGCTTCTCCGGCACCGGGCCGATCACCTGCGGGATCACGTCGCCCGCGCGCTTGACCTGCACCACGTCACCAACGCGGAGGTCCTTCGCGTGAATGAGGTCGAAGTTGTGCAGCGTCGCCAGCCGCACGATCGTGCCGCCGATCTCCACCGGCTCCAGCACCGCGTACGGATTGAGCGATCCCGTGCGCCCCACGTTCACCGGCATGTCGAGCAGCTTCGTCTCCGCGATGTCCGGCGCGAACTTGCGCGCGATCGCCCAGCGAGGCTCGCGTCCGCCCACCACGCCCAGCTCGTCCTGCAGGAGCAGGGAATCCACCTTCACCACGCCGCCGTCGATCGCGAAATCCAGCTCGGCGCGGAGCCGGTGCTCCACGTCGTGCGCCCACGCGTGCACCTCGGCGAGCGACCGGCAGCGCAGGCGGTTGGGGGCAACGGGAACCCCCCACCGCACGAGCGATTCGAGCAGCTCCCACTGCGTGTCGAAGGGCAGGCGCGTGCCGGCGGCCACCGCCACCGCGTAGCCGAAGAAGCGCAGTGGCCGCGAGGCGGTGATGGCAGGATCGAGCTGGCGCAGCGAGCCCGCGGCGGCGTTGCGTGGATTGGCGAACACGGGCTCGCCGGCCTTCACCCGCTCGGCGTTCATCTTCTCGAAGCCGCTGAACGGGTAGTACACCTCCCCGCGGACCTCGAGCAGCGACGGCACGTCGCTGCCGCGCAGGCGCAGCGGCACGTCGCGCAGCGTGCGCAGGTTGGCCGTCAAGTCCTCGCCGACCACCCCGTTGCCGCGCGTCGCGCCCCGGACCAGCACGCCGTCCTGGTAGGTGAGGCTGATGGCCGTCCCGTCGATCTTCAGCTCGGCCACGTAGCCGGCGCGGCGTGCGTCGTCGCCGACGAGGCGCGCGATGCGCTCCTCCCAGTCGTCGAGCTCCTGGTCGGTGAACGCGTTGCCGAGGGAGATCATCGGCACCAGGTGCGTGTGCTTGGCGAGCGCCGTCGCCGGCTCGGCGCCGACGCGCATCGTCGGGGAGTCCGGCGTGCGCAGCTCCGGATGGTCCGCCTCGATCGCCTGCAGCTCGCGGAACAGGCGATCGTACTCCACGTCGGCCATCGTCGGCCGGTCGAGGACGTAGTAGTCGTACGACGCCTGGTGCAGCAGCACGCGCAGCTCGTGGGCGCGGCGCTCGAGCGATGCCGGTGCCATGCGGCGGAGCTAGCCCTTCGCCTCTTCCTCGAGCACCTGCATCGCGACCGTCACCAGCCGCTCGAGCTCCTCGTCCGCCGCGCGCGGCAGCAGCGTCTCCGCCCACGCGTGGTCCTCGCCGCGAGCGTAGCGGTCGAGCAGGCGGCGGAGGAAGCCGACCAGCGCCACGCGCTGCAGCTCGGCGCGGCGCTGGGCGAAGCTCACGTCCTGCTGGCTGTGCAGCAGCGTCTCGAAGCGGTGCGCATTCCGCAGCGCCTTGGCGGTCAGCGACGCCACCGTCTGGCAGAAGCGCACGTCGCTCTCCCCGAACGGCTCCGCGTCGCGCTCCGTGCGCAGGAAGATGGCGCCGATGACGCTGCCCTCCCAGCGGATGGGCACGACGACGATGGAGCGCACGTTGCGCACGTCGAGGTGCGACTTGATGCTGCGCAGCTGCGGATCGTTCGCCGCGTCGGGGATGAACACCGTTTCCCCGCTCTCGAATGCGCGCTTCAGCTCCGGGTAGCGGTTGAGGTCCACCACCAGGTTGCGGATGGTGGGATCCTCGTAGCTGGCCACGAGCCGCACGTCGTCCTGGTCGCCGGAGAGGAAGATGGCGCAGCGATCGAGCCCGAACGTCTCCCCCAGCTTGCGGGCGATCGTCTGCAGCACGTCCACGAAGTGCAGCGACGCCGAGACTTCCTGGAGGATGTCGACGATGGCGACCAGGTGGTCCCGCTCGCGCTGCAGCTCGGCGACGCGCGCGCGCAGGCGCGCGAGCTCGTCACTCGCGGCTGGGGATCCCTCGGTCGGCGTCCTGGTGGATGCCGGGTTCGTCTGCTCCATCGTCGGCGGCCTGGTGCTCGTTGAACTCGTCGCTGTCGAACCGGATCACCCGGTTGCGGCCGGTCTCCTTGGCCACGTACAGCGCGTCGTCGGCCATGCGGACGAGCGAATCACTGTCGTTGATCCTGGGGTGCGGCCATCCCGCCACCCCGAAGCTGGCCGTGCGCGTCGTGGAGCCGCCCGGGAAGGTGAATGTATGACGCTCCACATGTTTCCGCACCCTCTCGGCGAACGTCACCGCCGCGTCCAGCACCGTGCCGGGGAGCAGGAGCAGGAACTCCTCGCCACCGTAACGGCCCACCCGATCGATCTCGCGCGCCTCGTCCTTCAGGATGGATGCGAGCTGCTTGAGCACCTCGTCCCCCGCCTGGTGGCCGTAGGTGTCGTTCACGCTCTTGAACTTGTCCAGGTCGCACATCACCACGGAGAACGGCTCGTTGAGCCGCTGGGCGTGCTGGAACATCTCGTCGATCCGCTCGTTGAGGTGCCGGCGGTTGTCCAGCCCCGTGAGCCCATCGGTGAGCGACATGTAGCGCAGCCGCTCGTTCATCTCCAGCAGCTCGCGCTCGCGCTCCTCCAGCGCTTCCTGCAGCCGCTTGATGCGGAGCATGGAGCGCAGCCGCGCCTTCAGCTCGGCGAAGTCGATCGGCTTCGTGATGTAGTCGTCGGCGCCCGCCTCGAGCCCTTCCACCTTGGCCTCGGTGGAGTCGAGTGCCGTCTGCATGATGATCGGGATGAAGGGCAGCGACCGGTTGCCCTTGATCCGCTGCGCCACTTCGATGCCCGTGATGTCCGGCATCATCACGTCGAGCAGGATGAGGTCGGGTGCCCGCTCCGTCACCGAGGCGAGCGCTTCCTGGCCGTTGGTGGCCGTCCGCGTCTCGTACCCCCAGCTGTCGAGCCGGACGCGCAGCACCTCGACGTTGTCCTGGTTGTCGTCGACGATGAGGATGCAGCCGCGGGATTCGGGCGACGCGGTGGCGTCCGCCGACGATTCCCGCCCGGCCGGGGCAGGCGCGAACGCGTCGTCAGCCGGCATTCTGCGTGGCGTCCTTGCCGAGGAACCGTTGCACTTCGGCGACGACCGCGCGTGGCTCGCACGGCTTGGCAAGGTAGCCGTCGCATCCGACCTCCATCGCCTTCTCGCGATCGCTGGCCAGCGCATGCGCCGTAAGGGCGATGATCGGGATGTCGCGCGTGGCGGGATCGTGCTTCAGGACCTGCGTCGCCTCCCAGCCGTCGATGATCGGGATGGAGATGTCCATCAGGATCAGGTCCGGCTGCTCGGACCGCGCCTTCGAGATGCCCTCCTCGCCATTCAGCGCCTCGATCACGTCGTAGCCGAAGTGCCGAAGGATCGTGGAATAGACGATGCGGTTGTCCTCGTTGTCCTCGACGAGCAGAACGGTCTTACCATTCCTGGGCATTCATGGCCTCGCACTGCGTAGCGCGTGATCGGACGCAACCGGTACCGCGGGTGAGTGGCGGCACCGAGGCGTCCGGCAAGGGGAACCTTCTCCTCGGGACGGGACGCCGCGCGTCGACCTGAGGAGCTGTCAAATTACCACCGTCCGGGAACCCCGGACGCAAATTCCAAACCAACACCGACCTCCACCGTACAGCATATGTCCTACGCCGGTCCAGCACGAGCCTCCGCCGCCTCCCAACGCGCCTCTCGTACCACGATGCCCAGGACCGGCCGGACGACGCGGTCGGGCGCCGCCGCGGATTATGCGACGACCTCCGCCGTCCCGCTGGGCGATACCGACTGGCAGGAAGTCGCGATCTTCGGGGCCGGCCTCGCCCTCGGCGTGATCCTCGGCGCCGGCGGTGCGCTGCTCACCGCCCCTCGCACCGGCGCCGAGACGCGCGCCGCCCTCGGCGCCCGGGCGGCGCGCCTCCGGCGCACCACGGTGCGTTCCAGCCAGAACGCCTGGGATGAGCTCCGTGACGAGCTCAGACAGGCGAAGCGCAATCGCCGGAACCGGAAGCTGCAGAAGCGGGCGATGGAAGACTGAACACCGGAAAGTCAGAAGGTCGGAAGGTCAGAAGGTGGGAAGGTCGAGCCTGACCATCCGGCCTTCCGACCTTCTCACCTCCGCCTCACCTCAGCCCCGCCAGCTCCTTCGCCGCCTCGGTCTGGTAGTGCTTGTCGTTGTACTCGGTCGGCGTGCCGTTGATCGTTGCTTCGTACTGCGCACGCGCCTTGTCCTTCATGCCGCGCGCCGCGTACACCCGCGCCAGGTCCAGGTGGTGCACCAGCCGGTTCGGCTCCCCCGCCACCGACTGCTCCATGTAGCGCTGCGCGTCGTCCCAGTTCGCCGAGTCGAACACCTTCCCGCCGAGGAAGGTCTTCGCCATGAAGCGCGTCATGCCGCTCAGCCGCATGATGTTGTAGTTCCACATCCCCATCACGTGCTGGGCCCCAGCCATCTTCGGATCGAGCCGGAGCGCTTCCAGCGCCTGGCTGCGGACGTCGCCGGCGTACTTCACCTGGTCCCGCTTGCCAAGCGAGAGTGCCTTGCGTCCCAGTGCACGCGCGAGGTTGAAGTGTCCCTCCGCGTCGCCCGGGTTCGCGTCCACGGCGCGGCGCGCGTATAGTTCTGCCTCCGTGTACAGCCGGTCGCGCTCCTTCGCATCGGGGTTGAACTCCCCGACGTCCACCGCTTCCCGCGTCGCCTTCCAGAGGGCTTCGTAATTCTTCGGATCCGCCTTGATTGCCGCTTCGTAGTGCTGCAGCGCCGCCGGCGCGTCCATCGCCTCGTGGGCGCGGTCACCGAGCGCGATGTGCTCCGCCGCGCTCTGCGCGATCGCGCGGGAGGGCAGCACGCCAAGCACGACCACGGCTGCTGCCGCCAGCAGGGGGCGCGTCGAGATCCCGATCAACATGAGTGACTCCAGGGTGCAGGTGAACGAGGGCCAGTGTAGGGATACCCCGAAGAACGGTCAATGCTCGCACTCCGGCTGATCGAACGGAAGCGGGACGGCGGTCGCATCGAGGCCGGGGACTGGCGTGCGCTCGCCAACGCCTACGCCGCCGGCCACGTGCCGGACTACCAGATGGCCGCCTTCCTCATGGCGTGCTTCCTTCGCGGCCTCGATCGCGCCGAGACGCACGCGCTCACCGAGGCCATGCTGCGCAGCGGCGAGGTGCTCGACCTGGCCTACCTGGGACGCCCGCGCATCGACAAGCATTCCACGGGCGGCGTGGGCGACAAGGTCTCCATCGTCCTCGCGCCGCTCATCGCCTCGCTCGGCGTGGCGGTGCCGATGATGTCCGGTCGCGGCCTTGGCCACACCGGTGGCACGCTCGACAAGCTCGAGTCCATTCCCGGCTTCCGCACCGACCTGTCGCTGGCCAACGCACGCCGGCAGCTCGAGACGCTCAACTGCGCCCTCATCGGCCAGACGGCGGAGATCGCCCCCGCCGACCGGAAGATGTACGCCTTGCGCGATGCCACGGGGACCGTGGAGGCCATTCCGCTCATCGCGGCGAGCATCATGAGCAAGAAGCTCGCGGAAGGGCTCACGGGCCTCGTGCTCGACGTGAAGCGTGGATCGGGGGCCTTCCTCCCCGAGCTCGACCGCGGACTCGAGCTCGCGCGCACGATGATCGAGCTCGGCGCCGATCACGACACGCCGGTCGTTGCCCTCATCACGGCGATGGACCGGCCACTCGGCCGCGCCTGCGGCAACGCACTCGAGGTGGAAGAGTCCATCCTCGCCCTGCGCGGCGAGGGGCCACCCGACCTCATGTCCGTGACGTATGCGCTCGGCGCGGAGATGCTCGTCCTCGCCGGGGTGGTGGCCGATCATGACAGCGCGCGCCGGAAGATGGAGCAGGCGATCGGCACCGGCCGCGCCGCGGAGCACTTCCAGAAGATCATCGAGGCCCAGGGGGGCAACCCTGCCGTGGTGGACGACCCGGCGCTGCTGCCGCAGGCGGCAGAGGTGGAGCTGTTCGTCGCACCGCGCCGCGGCTTCATCTCGCGCGTCGAGCCGCGTGCCGTCGGCCGCGGCATCACTGCCCTCGGCGGCGGGCGCACGACGATGGAGGACCGCCTCGATCTCTCGGTCGGCTTCATGATCACCGCACGACCCGGTGACTGGGTGGAGCAGGGAGAGCCGCTCGCCTCCATCTTCGCGCGCGATCGCGCGGGCGTGGAGAGTGGACGCACCGCACTGCGAAACGCCATCACGATTGCCGACGAGGCCGATCCGCCCCTTCCGCTGGTGTCGCATCGCGTGACGGCGGCCGGGGTCGAGCAGCTGGTGGACGTCTGAGCGTGCCGCTTGCAGTATTGTCCGGCTGCGACGCATTCGTGTCGCGCCGATGACTCACAGCCGAAGAGGATCGATGCCGCCAAGAATTGCCAGACTCGCCGGGCTCGGCGCTTTTGCCGTCTCCGTGGTGCTGCTCGCGCTGATCGCGCTGTTCGTCGCCTGGACCTGGCCGGCGAATTCATCGGGCCTCGACGGCACCGAGCGCTTCCTCGCCTGGCTCGGCGTCGCGGGGGTGCTGCTCGCGCTGATCGGCGTGCACATCGTCCTCGGCCGGCGCCTGCTCGCCGTGGCGCGCGGAACGCCCGAGCCGGTCTGAAGCAGCGCCGCGTGTCGTGCGTGTCGCCGTGCAGCCGAGCCGGCGACAGGGCACCTCGCGGCACACGGCTCCGTCTCATCAGGGTGCGCCATTGCAGGACTCCTCTTTCTGCATGGCTCCGCGTCCGGTCTTGCACCTCGGCAGGACTCCTCACACTGAAGGCTCCCAGTCCTTGGGAGCGCCGAGCAACGCAGATCCTTCACTGCGTGAGTGGAGTAGCCTCCCGCCGGCGAACCCCTCGTCGCTGGCGCCCGACCAGCCACTGCCGCACGAAGAACGGGGCACGCCTGGTGGCGTGCCCCGTCTCGTCCTGACATCGATTGCTGCCTACTGCCGGCACCCCTTGCTCGGATCCGGAATCGGCTTGTCCACCACCAGTCGCTGCGGGCGGTTCGCCACGGCCTCGGCGATGTCGTGCACGAACTGGGCGATGCGCGCGAGGTGGCCGTAGTCGATGTACTGCGGCTCGTCCGTCACCTGGTGATAGTCGGTGTGGTAGCCGAGCGAGAAGTAGGTGATGGGGATGCCGTAGCGCGCGTACATGTAGTGATCGCTGCGGCAGTACCGGTTCAGCGGGTGGCCGTTCGCATCGAACGACGCGTCGATGTCCATGTGCGGCGTGCGCGCGGCGTTCACCGAGTCGATCAGGTCGCCGAGCTGGGTGGACAGCCGCCGGGGCCCGATCAGCTGCACGTTGTTCGGGCCACGCCCCATGATGTCCGTCGGCTTGCCGCGGCCCACCATGTCCATGTTGAGCTGGGCCACGATCGAGTCGCGCGGCACCGTGGGATGATCCGTGAACCACTGCGAGCCCCACAGCCCCTTCTCCTCGCCGGTATGTGACACGAACAGCAGCGAGCGACGCGGGCGCTGTGGCGCCGTCGCGAAGCGCTCCGCCACCTCCAGCAGCGCCACGGTCCCCGAGCCGTCGTCGTCCGCCCCGTTGTTGATCGAGTCGGGACGCGCGCCGCCGTGCGCACGCGTGAGGCTGTCGCGCAGGAAGCGGATCCGCTCCGCCTCCGCAGCGGTCGGCTGGCGCACTCGGTCCTGAACGCCCTGGCGACGGATCACCATGTTGTTCGCCAGCACCGAATCATGGTCGAGCGGGCGCGGGGCGATGCCGATGTGGTCGTTGTGCGCGCCGACGGCCACATATTCGCCGTTGCGGGCCGGATCACTGCCACGGAGGATGCCGATCACGTTGCGCGCCGGATACGCGGAGGGCGTGTCGACGAAGCCCACGTCGCCGCTCACCGTGGCGCCGGTCGCGCCGACCCGAAGCGCAGCGAGCGACGTCACGCCCAACATCCGGCCGGCGATCGCCGGCGAGACGATCATCACCGCCGGTCCCACGGCGACGTTCGGTTCGGAGCGCGGGTGCGTCTGCGCCCCGAGGAGGCGCGCGGTCGCGGCATCGGTGAGCCCGTCCAGCGAGACGCCGGCGAGCCCCGCCGCCGAGGCGTACTGCTTCATCGGCCCTTCCAGGTAGAACCGGAAGTCACCTGCGCGCGCGTCCGGGGGCATGGTGAAAAGCACCAGCTTGCCGGCCGCGGCCTCGGGCGAGATCAGCTGGCCGCCCAGCTGTCCCCCGTACACCACCTGCACGCCGTTGAGCGAACGCGTCGTTTCGCCGACCGGGAGCGACTGCCCCGCCGTGCCGGCATAGATGGGGATGACGTCCGTGCCGAGCCGGAGCGGCACGCCGTTGACCGACAGCGAGCGCGTGCTGTCGATGCGCGAGACGATCACGGGAACGGTCTGGAAGTAGGTCCCGTTCTCGCCGCCCGGCTCGAGGCCCATGCGCCGCATCTCGGCGGCGACGTAGTTCGTGCCCTTCACGTTCCCGAGCGTGCCGGCCTCGCGCCCGAGCATCGAATCGTCGGCGAGGATGTAGAGGCGAGTCATCGCGTCGGCAGCCGTGATCGCGCCGACCGTCGGCTCAGGGGTGTGCGTCCGCACCTCGCCGGCGGGCGAGGCGGGCACGGCCACGTTCGTTCCAGCGGTCGCACACCCAGCGAGCAGTACAGTCACCGCTGCAGCCGAGCGCGACACGAGTCTACGGGGAAAGGATGAGGTATCCATACGACAAGTATCACCCCGTGCCCCGGCGAGCGCGACTCCCGGCGCCCCGACCGGATGCCTTCCAATTAGATAGCTAGCTAACTATTATTTGTCCGTGCCTTCGAACGACACCGCTGCCAGCCGTGACGAGCTCGAGACCGCCTTCATCGGGTCGGTCAGCGCGCTTCGGCGCGAGCTGAGGCGCGTGTACGACCGCGAGCTCGCGCCCACGGGGCTCTCGCTCGCCTACGCCCACCCGCTCGTGCTCATCGCCGAGCATCCGACGCTCAGCCAGCGCGAGCTCGCCGAGCGCCTCGAGATCGAGGGGCCCACCCTCGTGCGCCTGCTGCACCAGCTCGGCGCGATGGGGCTCGTCAAGCGGGAGCAGAACCCGAACGACCACCGCGCCAACACGCTGCACCTCACGACCGCGGGTCGCGCCACCGCGAAGCGCCTTCGCCGCGCCATCGATGGCGTGCGCGCGCGCATCCTCGCCGGCGTGTCCGACGACGAGCTCGCCGACGCGCTTCGCGTGCTGGACGCCGTGCGAACCTCACTGACCAGCGGCGACGTCGCCGTGACCAATATCAATGGCTGAAGCCGTTCACATCGTCGAACTGCCGGCGGACGAGGAGCCCACGGCGGTCCTCGAGCCCGTCGGCCCGGTGCGCCACGAAGGCGCCGAACATCGCTACATCATCGCCTTCGCCGTGGTGCTCGCCGCCGTGATGCAGGTGATCGACAGCTCGATCGTCAACGTCGCGCTCCCCGACATGATGGGGAACCTCGGCGCGAGCCTCGACGAGATCGCCTGGGTCTCCACGGGCTACATCCTGGCGAGCGTGATCGTCATCCCGCTCACCGGCTTCCTCGGCGACCTGTTCGGGCGAAAGCGCTACTTCGTCGGCTCCATCATCATCTTCACCGCGTCGAGCTTCTTCTGCGGCGCGTCGGGCACGCTCACTGAGCTCATCCTCTGGCGTATCGTGCAGGGTGTGGGCGGCGGGGCGCTGATGACGGTGTCGCAGGCCGTGCTGTTCGAGTCGTTCCCCACCGAAGAGGCGGGCATGGCGATGGCGCTGTTCGGCCTCGGCGTCATGGTGGGACCGACGATCGGTCCGACCCTCGGCGGCTGGCTCACCGACAACTATGGGTGGCCCTGGATCTTCTACGTGAACATCCCCGTCGGCATCATGGCGGCGGTGATGATCGCCGGCTACGTGCACGACCCCGCGCACCAGAAGAAGCCGCGCAGCATCGACTACATGGGCATCGGGCTGCTCGCGGTGAGCGTCGGTGCGCTGCAGTACGTGCTGGAGCACGGCGAGCGCGAGGACTGGTTCGCCTCCCACTTCATCCTCGCCCTCACGGTGATCGGCGTCATCGGCGGCATCGCGCTCGTGTGGCGCGAGCTGACGACCGAGCACCCCGTGGTGGACTTCCGCGTGCTGCGCCACCGGCAGATGTGGGTCGGGACGGTCCTGGGCGTCGTGATGGGTATCGGTCTCTACGCGATGTCGTTCACGCTGCCCGTCTTCCTCCAGGGCAACCTGCGCATGACCGCCGAGCAGACCGGGCTCGTGCTGCTCCCCGGCGCGATCGCGACGGCGGTGTCGATGTGGGTGGTGGGGCGGCTGACGAAGCGGATCGATCCGCGGCTGCTCATCGCAAGCGGCGCGATCATCTTCGCGTACGCGGCCTGGGAGCTGTCGAAGATGACGAGCCAGAGTGGCGGCAACGACTTCTTCTGGCCCCTCATCGCGCGCGGCGTGGGGCTCGGCCTGATGTTCGTGCCCCTCACCACCATCACGCTGGCCGAGCTCGCACCCACGGAGCTCGCGCAGGGGACGGGCCTCTACAACTTCTTCCGCCAGCTCGGCGGGTCGTTCGGGATCGCCGGCATCTCCACGCTGCTCATCCGCTTCACCGCCGAGAACCGCGCCAACCTGGTGCAGCATGTGTCGGCGTCGGATCCCACGAGCATGGCGCGCCTGCAGGCGTTCACCCAGGGGATGGTGGCACGCGGCGCCGACCTCTGGACCGCGAAGCGCCGCGCCCTGGCGCTGATGGATGCGCAGCTCATGGGGCAGGCGAGCGTGATCGCCTACGGCCGGATCTACGTGCTCAGCGCCATCATCATCCTGGTGCTGATCCCGCTCCTGCTGCTGGTGCGCAAGACCAAGGGCGCCGCCGGCGCGCACGCGATCATGGAGTAGCGC
>DASURL010000002.1:0-62896 GCA_036280075.1 Gemmatimonadaceae bacterium
CTTCGTGAACCTCACCGTGCCGCAGGCGATCGCCGTGAACCTCACCCTTCCCGATCCCGACCTGAAGTACAACGCCGGGACCGAGAACTGGGAGTTCGGCGAGATCGACTGGGAGGAGTTCAACCAGGTGATCCGCGGCAACGGTCCGTGCAACCGCGAGCGGCTCGACGCGCGACGCAAGGCGCACGACGATGGCGCGTGGGTGCGCGAGGCGGCGTTGGCGCACGCCGCGAAAGAGCGCGCCCGCCAGGCGAGCGAGGCGGCGTAACCCGTGGCGAGCACCGTCACCAACCAGGTCGTCGGGGCCCAGGCCGACGGGCTCACCGGCGACAGCCAGTGGCCATTGTGGGAGGTGTTCACCCAGAGCGAGCAGGGCGCGCCGCACGAGCACGCCGGCTCGCTTCACGCGGTGGACGCGGAGCAGGCACTCCAGAATGCACGTGACGTCTACGCGCGCCGTGGCGGCGTGATCTCCCTCTGGGTGATCCCGAGTGGCGCCATCACCGCGTCGTCGCCGAGTGACAGCGGACCGCTGTTCGATCCCGGTGCCGACAAGGCGTATCGCCACCCGCAGTTCTACAAGGTCCCGCGCGGCGTGCGCGGCGTATGACTTCCCCTGCGTCGTCCGTCGTTCCTGCGCCCGCGCCGAAGCCGAACGCCCTGTTCGAGTACCTGCAGCGGCTCGGCGACGACCGGCTCGTCCTCGGCCATCGCCTGAGCGAGTGGTGCGGGCACGGCCCGATCCTCGAGGAGGACATCGCGCTCGCGAACGTCGCCCTCGACCTGCTTGGCCAGGCCACGATCCTGCTGCGCATGGCGGGCGAGGTGGAAGGCCAGGGGCGCGACGAGGATGCGCTGGCGTACTTCCGCGAGGCCGTCGAATTCCGCAACTGCCAGCTCGTCGAGCTGCCAAACGGCGACTTCGGCTTCACCATCGTCCGCCAGTTCCTGTTCGACGCCTACGACGTGGTGCTGCTCGAGGCGCTCACGAAGAGCAGCAATGAGGAACTCGCCGCCGTTGCGGCCAAGTCGCTCAAGGAAGCGCGCTATCACGTGCGCCACAGCGGCGAATGGATGCTCAAGCTGGGCGACGGCACCGACGAAAGCCATCGCCGCGTGCAGACCGCGCTCGACTACCTCTGGCGCTTCACCGCCGAGCTGTTCGCGACCGATGACGTGGATGCGGAGCTGGTGCAGGGCGGCGTCGCACCCGACCTCGCCCAGCTGAAGCCGAAGTGGGAATCGCTCGTGCGCGAGGTGCTCGATCGGGCGACGCTCACCGTGCCGAACGACGTGCCGCGGCCGCCGCGCACGCGCGGTGGCCGCACCGGCGCGCACACGGAGCATCTGGGTCACCTGCTGGCCGAGATGCAGATCGTGGCGCGCTCGCACCCGGGGGCGAAGTGGTGATCCGACGCCTCGGCGCGGACACCCGCGACGAGGTCCTCGCGGTGCTCGATACGGTGATGGACCCCGAGGTGCCGGTGTTGAGCGTGCGCGAGCTCGGCATCGTCCGCGACGTGCTGGTGGACGATCGCGACGGGGTCACGGTGGTGGTGACGCCGACCTACTCCGGGTGTCCGGCGATCCAGGTCATCGAGCGCGACATTCTCACCGCCCTCGAGCGCGCGGGCTTCGGGAACGCGAAGGTGCGTACCACCTACTCCCCCGCGTGGACGACCGACTGGATCCCCGACTCGGCGAAGGCGAAGCTCAAGGCGTACGGCATCGCACCGCCGGGGGCTGCCGCCGATACCGGTGGCCTCGTGCAGCTCATGCGCGCCCGCCAGGCCCCTCCGTGCCCCTACTGCGACTCGACGGACACCGAGCTCCGCAGCGAATTCGGCTCCACCGCCTGCAAGTCCGTCTGCTGGTGCCGCAGTTGCCGGCAGCCGTTCGAGGAGTTCAAGGCGATCTAGCTCCGGCGGGCAATGTTCCGGTGATGGTCGAAAGGGCGACGGAGCGGATAATGCCGGATGGAACGGAAGCGGCCGGATCCTGACCATGGGCCCGAGCGCCTCGTCGAGAGCCAGCTCACGGGACGGATCATCGCGTGCTTCTTCACGGTTTACAACGATCTCGAATTTGGAATGTTCGAGAGCGTGTACCGGAATGCACTCATGGTGGAGCTAGCGCGTCACGGGCTTGATGCGCGGAAGGAAGTACCGATCAACGTGATCTATCGTGGCGTTGAAGTCGGCCATTTCCGGCTCGATCTGGTGGTCGAGGACAGGGTTGCAGTCGAGGTGAAATCCACCGAGCTGCTTTCTCCGACCGCTTCCCGACAGCTGCTCAACTACCTTCGCGCCAGCCATCTGGACGTCGGCCTCCTGCTTCACTTCGGTCCGGAGGCGAAATTTCATCGCCTGGTGTCTCCGCGCGTCCTCAGCAGAACGCGAGAGGAGCGGATCCGGCGGTTCCCGAAGGATCCGTAGAATCCGCTCCTCGCGCTTTTCTGTCAGGCAGCGATCAGCGGCGCGTCCCCAGCGATGCCACTCGCTGTTCGGTCAGCCCGCCGAACGCCAGTCGCGACAGCACGTCATCCTTCTGTGCCTGCGAGAGCATCGGCGAGTTGGCGAGCAGGCGTGCCTTCGTGGCGTACAGCTTCGTGCTCGCCACGTCCTTCAGGTCGGCGGAGATGAACGCCGCATCCGTGTACGCGCTCGCCGCGCGGATCACGTCACCGACCTCCATCGCGTGCTGTGCGGCGTCCACCATCAGGTCGCGCGCCTTGCTCGTGTTCTCGGCGTAGTAGTGGTCACGTGCCGCCCAGTAGAGGCTGGCGGACTTGAGGACGTCCGAGTCCTCGCGCAGCGACGCGGCCTGCTCGCGAAGCTTCGCGGCCGTGCGGATCTTCCCCCAGTCCGCCGTCTCGAAGCTCTCCGCCTTGCGGTCGAGCTCCGCGGCGCGCGACTGCTTCTCGGTCACCGTGATCGGGAGGAGCGAAGCCTGGGCACTGGCAACCATCGGAACCGCGGCGATCGTGAGCAACGTGCCGGCGGTGATCAGCATCCGTGCAGGATTGGTCTTCATGGTCGGTCTCCGTGGAGGTACAGCGTTCCGTACGGAGGGTCGTCGCCGGGGTTTCAGCGAGCGAGTCGCCGTGCGGTGCATCACGCCCATCTGCGCGTGTGACACCACGTCCGGCAAAAGCGTTGACGTCCGCCTGCAGGGCGACGCGCGGATGCCTCCGCGCATCGCCCTCGGCCTGCCTAGACCGCGCGGTCCTTCCACCGGCCACGACGGAAGAGGGAAGCGCTCACCAGCGCGAGCGTGCTGAAGGCGATGGTGATCGACCAGAACACGCCCGCCGGGCCGAAGCCGAGCTGTTCCGCGAGCAGCCACGCGAGCGGAATCTCGAACAGCCAGAACACGAACAGGTTGATCCACGTCGGCGTGGCCGTGTCACCGGCGCCGTTGAACGATTGCGTGAACACCATGCCGTATGCGTAGAACAGGAATCCGTACGCGATCGTGCGCAGCGCCGCCACGCCGTAGCGCACCACCGCCGGGTCCGGCGTGAACACGCCGATGATCGGATGCGCGAAGAGCACGAACAGCAGCCCGATGGCGCCCAGGAACGCGACGTTGTAGCGCGCCGCCTTCCACACCGAGGCCTCCGCGCGCTCCGGCTTCCGCGCCCCGAGCGCCTGTCCCACCATCGTCGCCGCCGCATTGCTCAGGCCGAATGCCGGGAGCAGCGCGAACGCCACCACGCGGATGCCGATCGTGTAGCCGGCGATCGCGTCGCTGCCGAAGCTGGCGAGGATGCGCGTCAGCCCGATCCAGCTCGCCATCCCGATGAATACCTGGAAGGTGGCCGACGACGAGAGCTTCACCACGCGCGCGATGAGTGCCGCGTCGAAGTGCAGGTGCCGCCGCACGATGCGCACGCGCGAGCCCGGCCGCACCAGGCGGCTCAGCGCGAACAGCGCACCCACGCTGCGCCCGATCGAGGTCGCGATCGCCGCCCCGACGATACCGAGCTTCGGGAACGGTCCCCATCCGAAGACGAGTGCCGGACCCAGCACGATGTTGATCGCGTTCGCCAGCCAGAGCACGCGCATCGCGACCGCCGCGTCGCCCGCGCTCCGCAGCACCGCGTTCGCCAGGTACAGCATCACCACGCTCGCGTTGAAGCCGAGCATGACGCGCGTGAACGCGACGTTGGCGAGCACGCCGCTCGACCCGCCCATGGCGCGCAGCAGCGACGGCGCGAGCCACCACCCCAGCACGCCGAGCAGGACCGATACCGCCAGGCCGAGCAGCAGCACCTGCGCGCCGGTGTGCGCGGCGCCGTCGGCATCCTTCTCCCCGATGCGGCGCGCCACCATCGCTCCCGTGCCGATGCTCAGCCCGACGGCGAGCGCGTACAGGACGGTGATGAACGATTCGGTGAGCCCCACCGTGGCCACCGCGTCGGCGCCAAGGTGGGCGACGACGAACACATCCACGACGACGAACACGCTCTCCATTACCATCTCGAGCACCATCGGGACGGCGAGGATGAAGATCGCGCGGCCGATGGGACCGTCGGTGAAGTCCCGACCGTGCGCGCCGGAGAGGGCTTCCCGGATCGCCGACCAGACCGACGGCGCCTCCACGCTCCGGGGCTCGATCGCCCCGCTGCTGATACTCATTGGGTTCCTTGTGATGCAAAGGGTCGGAAACGGAATCGCCCCGCCTGCGGGGCTGCGCAGGCGGGGCGACGTGTTCGCTCCGAGGGGAGCGGCGCGGTGCCGCTACGACCCAGACCCTGCGCGATCGGCTGTGCTGGCCACGACGACGTCCATCGCATTCGGGCAGAACCCGAACGGCGAGACGACGGCCTTGGCGACAGTGACGGCGAGGATCATCGAACGGCTCCAGGACGTGGAACGAGCGAGGGAGCCAGTCTAGGCGAGTCGGGATGCGCCGTCAAGAGCGTCGTCGCGCGTGATCCAAAAGCGAATGAACGGAAAGGGCCGGATCTTCACTTCGAAACTGCCGGATTCTCTCCCCTGCACCCGAGCCTCCGCGCACCGGGGCGCGCCCCGGTGCTGTTCCCATCGATGCATTCTCTCGAGCGGTGTAGAAGCAGGTGCCCGGTGCGCGGAGCGGTGATCGCGGGAGGGAAAGATCCGGCTGTTTCCGTCGGAATCCGGCCTTTTCCGTTCCCCCCGCTTTCTTGCCATGGCACGTGAGAAACTATTGCTGCAACAATAAGGAGATCCGCTCCGCGATCCGGTCCGCGTCCGGCAGTACCGCCTGCAGCAGCACCTCATGGTACGGCATCGGCACGTCTTCCACCGTCAGCCGCTCCACCGGCGCATCGAGGTGCCAGAACGCCTCGCGCGCCAGCACGGCGGCGATCTCGGCGCCGAAGCCAGCGGTGAGGGTGTCCTCGTGCACGATCAGGCAGCGGCCCGTCCGACGCACCGACTCGAGCACCGCGTCACGGTCCCAAGGCGCGATCGTGCGCAGGTCGAGCAGGTCCACGTCGCCGCGGAAGCGATCGGCGGCATCCACGCAGCGGTGCACCATCGCCCCCCACGTGACCACCGTGATGCCGTGGCCATCGCGCAGCTTCGTCGCGCGGCCGAACGGAACGACGTACTCGTTGCCCGGATAGCGTGCGCTCCCGTCGCTCGTCATGAGGAGCGAGCGGTGCTCGAAGAAGATGGTCGGGTTGGGGCTCCGCATCGCCGCGCGAAGCAGGCCACTCGCATCGGCCGCGTTCGAGGGCATCGCCACCTGCCAGCCGAGTGCGTGCGCCCACGTGACTTCGCCACTGAGCGAATGCCACGGATCGCCCACGTCCTTGCCGAAGCCCCCGGGCATGCGCACCACGATCGGCGCCGCGAACTGATTGGCGGTGCGCCAGCGCATCGTGCCGCAGTTGTTGAGCTGCTCGTGCGCCGGATCCGCGTATTTGCGGAACTGGATCTCCGCCACCGGCATCAGGCCGCTCACCGCCATCCCGACCGCGCGGCCGATGATCCCCTCCTCGGACAGGCTCGTGTCGAACACGCGCTCGACGCCGAACTGCTTCTGCAATCCTTCCGTTACGAGGTGCACGCCGCCCTTGCGTCCGACGTCCTCGCCGAAGACGACCAGCTTCGGATTGACCGACAGCTCGCTCGCCAGGGTGCGCTTCACGGCCTCCGCGAAACGCACCACGTCGCCATCGCTCGTCGGCGTCTCGGTGCCGTCGAGCGACGCGCGCTCCTCGTCGGACAGTCCACCGAATGCCACCGGGTCGCCCGCCCGCCGCGGCTCGGCGTACACGAACCGCTTCACCGTCGCCGGATCGGGGGCGGGGCGCGCGCGCGCCGCCTGGAGCGCCGCGTCGACGTCGCGTGCCACCTCCGCCTCGAGCGCCGTCCATTGCGCCTCGGACATGAACGCCGGCACGAGATGCGTCCGCAGCTTCGGCAGCGGATCGCGCGCCACGTCGGCGGCGATTTCGACCTCGCTGCGGTAGCCCTTCTGGTTGTCCGGGCCGGAGTGGCTGGAGAGCCGCGGCACCGTGAGGTGCACGAGCGCCGGCCCCTGACCCGTGCGAACGTGATCGACGCACTCGGCGATCAGCGCCGCCGCCTGGGCCGGATCGCATCCATCGCCGTCACGCAGGAACAGGTTTCCGAACGACGCGAGGTTCTTCGCGATGTTGCCTCCCGGCGTCTGCATCTCGCCGCGAACCGAGATGCCCAGTCCGTTGTCCTCGATGTAGAAGAGCATCGGAAGCTTCAACGTCGTGGCCATCGTCAGTGCCGACCAGAAGCCGTTCGTCGCCACCGAGGCCTCACCACCCAGTGCGACGCCGATGCTTTCCTTCCAGGCATCGTCGCCGAGCGCGTCGCGATGGTAGAGGACGGATTGCGCCCATCCGGCGGTCGGCGTGTATTGCGAGCCGACGTCCCCCGCCATCGGCAGCACGGTGGGACCCTTCCACCCGGGGAGGTTGCACACGACGCCGATGTCGCGGCCGTCGCTGAATCCGCCGGCGCGGCCGAGCGGGCTCCCGAGCGCGTCGACGATCGGCAGGCCGAGGGCGAGCAGGATGGGGCGCGAGCGGTAGTAGGCTCCGACGCCGTCGTGCGGCCGGTCCAGCAGGCTGCCGAGGATGATCTGCCCCACGTCGTGGCCGCGGGCCGAGAACTGGTAGAGCACCTGGTGCTCGCGCGGCACGCTTCCGCGATTGCGGTTGGTGGCCTCCTCCAGGTCGTCCAGCGCACGCGAGACGAGCACGGTGTAGGCGATGCGGCGCCAGTCGAAGCGCTGGTCCACGGCGCTGGACTTCGGCGAGCGGCTTTTCTTCGGTGAGGCGGCGTGCGGCATGGCGCGGAGAGCTGGGATCGGGCGCGTGAGGTCCACTGCAACCAATCTGCGTTCCGTGCCGCGCGAACGGGAGCATTGACGTGGCCATGCGAGCGGGCACCGCTGCAGGGCCTCGCGCAGGGAAATATCTTTAGTGGCGGCTACGATCCGGTCGCGTCCCAGACACCCGTGAGCTCCATGGACTATCAGCACCTCCTCGTCCAGCGTCGCGACGGCGTGATGATCATCGCCCTCGACCGCCCGGACGTCCTGAACAGCTTCAACCGCCGGATGGCCGACGAACTGGTGGCGGCGCTCCACGACGCGGCGGGCGACGAGGCGGTTCGCGCCGTGCTGCTCACGGGCACGGGCCGCGGCTTCTGCGCCGGCCAGGATCTCGCCGCCGTGCTGCCCGTCGAGGGGCAGCCGGCCCCCGACCTCGGCGACGTGGTGCGGGACCAGTACAACCCGGTGCTGCGCGCCATTCGGACGATCGAGAAGCCGGTGGTGTGCGCCGTGAATGGCGTGGCCGCAGGCGCCGGCGCGAACATCGCCTTCGCCTGCGACATCGTGGTTGCCGCCGAGGACGCGACGTTCATCCAGTCCTTCGCGCGCGTCGGGCTGATCCCCGACAGCGGCGGCACCTTCATTCTTCCGCGCATCGTCGGGCTCCAGCGCGCCGCGGCGCTCACCATGCTCGGCGAGAAGCTCCCCGCGACACGCGCCAGGGAATGGGGGCTCGTGCACGACGTGGTGCCGCACGCCGTCCTTGGCGAGACGAGCTTCGACCTTGCGCGGCGGCTGGCGGAGATGCCGACCCGCGGCCTCGGACTCGCCAAGCGCGCCTTCAACGCGGCGTTCGCCAACTCGCTCGACGAACAGCTCGCCCTCGAGGAGGAGCTGCAGCGGGAAGCGGGCCGGACGGCCGACTATGCCGAGGGTGTGCGGGCCTTCGTCGAGAAGCGGGCGCCGAAGTTCCAGGGACGCTGATGGGCGAGCGCGGATTGCAGGTCGGGGTGATCGGCGCCGGCGCCATGGGCCGCGGCATCGCCCAGGTGGCCGCGTCGGCAGGGCACGCCGTCGTGCTGGCCGACGCCAACCCTGGCGTCGTGGCCCAGGCACGGGCCGCAATCGGCAAGGCGCTCGCGCGCGACGTCGAGAAGCAGCGTCGCAGCCAGGCCGACGCCGACGCGGTGCTCGCGCGCATCGTGGACGCCGGCGAGGTGAGCGCCGGGTACGACGCGTTCCGCTCGTGCGGGCTCGTCATCGAGGCGGTGGTGGAGCGGCTCGACGTGAAGCAGTCGCTGTTCACCGCGCTCGAGCGGGTCGTCGCGGCCGATGCGGTGCTCGCCACCAACACGTCGTCGCTCTCGGTGGCCGCGATCGCCGGCGCGTGTGCGCACCCGGAGCGGGTGATCGGCATCCACTTCTTCAATCCGGCGACGGTGATGCCCCTCGTGGAGATCATCCCGGCCATCACCACCGATGCGGGTGTCACGGAGCGCGTCACGTCGCTCGTGACAGGGTGGGGCAAGACGACCGTCGTGGCGACGGACACGCCAGGCTTCATCGTCAACCGTGTCGCCCGCCCGTTCTATGGCGAGTCGCTCCGCCAGCTCGAGGAAGGGATCGCCGACGTGGCGACGATCGACTGGGCGATGCGCGAGCTCGGCGGGTTCCGGATGGGTCCCTTCGAGCTCATGGACTTCATCGGCAATGACGTGAACTATGCCGTCACCCGCAGCGTGTTCGAGAGCTTCTTCCACGATCCGCGCTACACGCCCGCGCTCACCCAGCAGCGGCTGGTGGAGGCGGGACTCTACGGCCGCAAGCGCGGCCGCGGCTATTATGACTATCGCGATGGCGCCGGCAAGCCGGACCCGGTGAAGGACGAGGCGCTCGGCCGCACGATCCTCGACCGCACCCTGGCGATGCTCGTCAACGAGGCGGTGGAGGCCGTGCACCGGCGGGTCGCCGCCGCCGCCGACATCGAGACGGCGATGACGCGCGGCGTGAACTATCCGCGCGGGCTGCTCGCCTGGGGTGACGAGATCGGCGCGGCCAACATCCTGCATCGCCTGGAAGCGCTGCAGGAGGAGTACGGCGAGGATCGCTACCGGCCCAGCGTCCTGCTGCGTCGGCACGTCCGGGAGCGGAGGCCCCTGCTGGCATGACGACCGAGAGTGACGAGCAGGCGCATGCCCACGCCGTCGTGACGGCGATGCTGGCGAAGGATGCGTTCAGCCAATGGCTCGGCGTGGAGCTGGTCACGCTCCGCCCGCGCGCGTGCACGCTCCGCATGCGGGTGCGGAGCGACATGGTGAACGGATTCGGCGTGTCGCATGGCGGCATCGTGTACTCGCTCGCCGACAGCGCGCTGGCGTTCGCGTCGAACACCAACGGCCACGTCACCGTGAGCGTGGACAACACCATCTCCTATCCGGTGTCGGTGCAGGTGGGCGACGACCTCATCGCCGTCGCCGAGGAGGAAACCGCCGGCGCGCGGCTGGGATTCTATCGCGTGACGGTGGCGCGGCAGGACGGCACGGTCGTCGGGCTGCTCCACGCCACGGTGTATCGCACGTCGCAGAAGCACGAGCTTCATCCGGATGACATCGGGAACCATGATCACTGACGCATACATCCTCGACGGCGTGCGCACCGCCGTCGGCAACATCGGCGGGCAGCTCAGCGAGGTGCGCGCCGACGACATGGCGGCGCACGTCATCGCGCGGCTGCTCGAGCGGCATCCTTCGCTCGATCCGGCGCGCGTGACTGACGTCATCCTCGGCTGCGCCAACCAGGCCGGGGAGGACAACCGCAACGTGGCGCGCATGGCGCTGCTGCTCGCCGGCATGCCCGTCACCGTGCCCGGCGAGACGGTGAACCGCCTCTGCGCGTCGGGGATGAGCGCCGTGGCCAATGCCGCGCGCTCGGTCAAGCTCGGCGAGGGCGACTTCTACGTGGCAGGCGGCGTGGAGAACATGACCCGCGCCCCCTACGTGATGAGCAAGGCGTCGAAGCCGTTCGGCCGCGACGTGGAGCTGTTCGATACGAGCCTCGGCTGGCGGTTCATCAACCCGCGCCTGAAGGAGCAGTACGGCGTCGATTCCATGGGCCAGACGGCGGAGAACGTGGCCGAACAGTACGGCGTGACCCGCACGGACCAGGACGCCTTCTCGGTGCGCTCGCAGCAGAAGGCGGCCACCGCGCGGAGCGCGGGGCGGTTCCGGGAAGAGATCGTTCCGATCGAGATCCCGCAGAAGAAGGGCGAGCCCAAACGCATCGAGACCGACGAGTTCATCCGTCCCGAGACCACCGAAGCGGTGCTGGCGAAGCTGCGGTGTGTGTTCCGCACCGACGGCAAGGGCAGCGTGACGGCCGGCAACTCATCGGGGCTCAACGACGGCGCAGCGGCGCTGCTCGTGGCGTCGGAGCGCGGCGCGAAGGAGCTGGGCGCCGAGCCGCTGACGCGCATCGTCGCCACTGCGGTGGCGGGAGTGGAGCCGCGCTTCATGGGCATCGGCCCGGTGCCCGCCTCGCAGCGCGTGCTGCAGCAGGCCGGACTCTCCATCGGCGACATGGACGTCATCGAGCTCAACGAGGCGTTCGCCGCACAGTCGCTGGCGGTGCTGCGCGAGCTCGGCGTGGCCGACGACGATCCGCGTGTGAATCCCAACGGCGGCGCCATCGCGCTCGGCCACCCACTCGGCATGAGCGGGGCGCGGCTGCTGCTCACCGCCTCGCGCGAGCTCGTGAACACGAAGAAGCGCTACGCCCTTGCCACGATGTGCATCGGTGTGGGGCAGGGGATGGCGACGGTCCTGGAGCGGGTATGAGCTCCCGACCGTCGCGCCGCAGCCGCGTGATGACACGCCATGCCTAATGTCTTTGCCTTCGACAGCTTCATCCCCGTGATCCACGAGAGCGCTTTCATTCATCCGAATGCGACCGTGACGGGGAACGTCGTCATCGGCCGCGACGTATATGTGGGACCCGGGGCCGCGATTCGTGGCGACTGGGGCGGCGTGGTGATCGAGGATGGCTGCAACGTGCAGGAGGGGTGCGTCATCCACATGTTCCCCGGCGTGACCGTCGTCCTCGAGCAGCGCGCACACATCGGCCATGGCGCGGTGGTGCATGGCGCGCGGATCTGCGAGAACGCGCTCATCGGCATGAACGCCGTCGTGATGGACAACGCAGTCGTCGGCGCCGGCTGCATCGTCGGCGCGCTGTGCTTCGTGCCGTCGAAGATGGAGATTCCGCCGCGGAAGGTGGTCGTCGGCAACCCGGCGAAGATCGTGAAGGACGTGAGCGACGACATGCTGGCGTGGAAGACCGAGGGCACCGCGCTCTATCAGGCGCTGCCCGCGCGGCTCCGCGCCACGCTGCAACCGGTGGAACCGCTGCGCGAGCTGCCGGCAGACCGGAAGTCGCAGGAGCAGGGATACCGAACCTGGGGGGAGACGAGATCGTGATTCGCCTGCAGAGCTACGCGAACGGAGAGTGGGTCACCGGCGGTGGAAGCGGCACTGTCCTCAGGAGCGCGGTCACCGGCGAGGAGGTGGCGGTCGCCTCCAGCGACGGGATCGACTTCGCGGCCATGCTGGAGTACGGCCGCACCGTGGGCGGGCCGGCGCTCCGCGCGCTCACCTTCCACCAGCGCGCCCGCATCCTCAAGGCGCTCGCGCAGTACCTGACGGGGCGCAAGGAGGAGCTCTACCGCATTTCCGCCTGGACGGGCGCCACCAGGGCCGACTCGTGGATCGACATCGACGGTGGCATCGGCACCCTGTTCGCCTACGGCAGCCGTGGTCGCCGAGAGTTTCCCGACGAGACCTTCTACGTCGACGGCGGCCCCGAGGCGCTGAGCAAGGGCGGCACCTTCATCGGCCGCCATATCTGCGTGCCACTCGAAGGGGTGGCCGTCCAGATCAACGCCTTCAACTTTCCGGTTTGGGGCATGCTCGAGAAGTTCTCGACCTCGTTCCTTGCCGGCGTGCCGACGATCGCCAAGCCGGCCACGGTGACGGCGTTCCTCGCCGAGGCGGTCGCGAAGGCGATGGTCGAGTCGAAGCTCCTCCCCGAGGGCACCTTCCAGTTCATCGCCGGCAGCACCGGCGACCTGCTCGACCACCTCACCTGCCAGGACAGCGTGGCCTTCACCGGGTCCGCGTCCACCGGCCTGATGCTGCGCAGCAGCCGGGTGATTCTCGAGAACAACGTCCGCTTCAACCAGGAGGCGGACTCGCTCAACTTCTCCATGCTCGGTCCCGACGCCGCGCCGGGAACCGAGGAGTTCGACCTCTTCATCAAGGAAGTGGCGAAGGAGATGACGGTGAAGGCGGGGCAGAAGTGCACCGCCATCCGCCGCACCCTCGTGCCGGACGAGTACGTGGACGCGGTGTCGTCGGCGCTGAAGAAGCGACTCGCCGGCGTGAAGGTCGGCGACCCGCAGCTCGAGGGCGTGCGCATGGGCCCCCTCGCCGGTCGCGCGCAGGTGAAGGAAGTGAGCGCCAGCGCCGAGAAGCTTCGCGCCGCCGCGGAGCTGGTGTACGGCGGCCCTGGCACGCTCGACGTCGTCGGCGCGGATCCGGAGCAGGGCGCCTTCTTCCCCACCACCCTGCTGTACGACGATCGCCCGTTCGATCGCACCGCGCCGCACGACGTCGAGGCGTTCGGTCCGGTGAACACGATCATGCCCTATCGCAGCGTGGAGGACGCCATCGCCCTCGCCAGGCTGGGGAAGGGCAGCCTCGTCGGCTCGCTGTTCACGAGCCGGGATGACGTCGCGCGGAACGTGACGCTTGGCACCGCGGCGTACCACGGCCGGCTGATGCTCGTGAACCGGTACAGCGCGAAGGAATCCACCGGGCACGGCTCTCCGCTCCCGCACCTGGTGCACGGGGGCCCGGGTCGCGCCGGCGGTGGCGAGGAGATGGGGGGCGTGCGCGGCGTGCTGCACTACATGCAGCGCACGGCGGTGCAGGGCTCGCCGCAGGTCGTCACGGCCGTCACCCGCGAGTGGAGCAAGGGTGCGGAGGAGCGCCGCGACCGCGTGCACCCCTTCCGGAAGTACTTCGAGGAGCTGGAGGTAGGCGAGACGCTGCTCACCCATCGCCGCACCGTCACCGAGAGCGACGTCGTGAACTTCGCCGGCATCTCCGGCGACTTCTTCTACGCCCACATGGATGACGTGGCGGCGCGCGACTCGCTGTTCGAGAAGCGCGTGGCGCACGGCTACTTCGTGCTCTCGGCGGCCGCCGGCCTGTTCGTGGATCCCGCACCAGGGCCGGTGCTCGCCAACTACGGGCTCGAGGGGCTGCGCTTCGTGAAGCCGGTCTACATCGGGGACACCATTCGTGCGCGACTCACCTGCAAGCAGAAGACGGCCAAGGAGGACCGTGAGGGGCAGATCCCGCAGGGGGTGGTGCACTGGGACGTGGAGGTGGTCAACCAGGACGACGAGCCGGTAGCGGTGTACACCATCCTCACCCTCGTCCGGCGGCTCGCTGGTGCCGGCATGACGGCGAGCGAGGCGCGCGTGGAACGCGCCCTGGCAGGCGAGGCCCCGCCGGAGGTCACGCCGGCGCAGGTCATGGCGCGCACCGAGCCCGGCTCGGCGCCGGTGCGCGTGTCGTAAGCCGCATACCACGGTCGCCGTGCATCGTCGTTCCTTCATCGCCGCCCTCCTCCTGCCGGCGCTTCTGTCGGGTGCGCGCAGCAGCACCGCTGAATTGGTCCGCTCGCCCGGCACTGCCCCCTCCGAATGGCGCATCGACCCCGCGCACTCGGAGGTCACCTTCCGCATCCGCCACTTCGTGACGAAGGTGCGTGGCAGGTTTACCGACGTCTCCGGCACGATCACGACGGATGCCGCGGCCTGGGAGGATGCCGCCGTCGCCGTGGAAATCCGCACGGCCAGCATCTCCACCGAGAACGCCAGGCGCGACGCACACCTCCGCTCGCCGGATTTCTTCGCCGCCGACAGCTTCCCGATCATCATCTTCCGCAGCACGCGCATCGAGCGTCGCGGCGATGCAGGGAAGATCCATGGCCTGCTCACGATGCGCGGCGTGACGAGGCCCGTCGTGCTGGAGGGAAGGTTCAACGGCATCGTGCGCACTCCCGACGGCGAGCGAGCCGGCTTCGAGGCGACGACGACCATCGATCGCACGGCCTTCGGCGTGACGTGGAACCGCGCCGCGGAGGGCGGCGGGGCCATGCTTGGCGACGACGTGGAGGTGGAGATCGTCGTGGAGGCGGTGCGCCGCGGCACATAACCTGGCGCACGCGAGAGCGGGAGTGGCGAATTTCCCGTAGGGAGTCCCTTGACAGGGGGCGCGGTGACACGGAGTATGGCTCGACCGCTCTTCCTTCCCCGTTGTTCCCCTCCCACAACGTACGGAGGCTTCGTGCGCCGCACCCCCTCGTTCCTTGCCGTTGCCATTGCGTTGCTCCTCCCGGTGGCGGCATCCGCGCAGTCGCGGATCATCACCGGCACCGTCACGATCGCGGCGACTGGACAGCCGCTTCCCGATGCCATGATCTCGCTCGTCGGTGGCACCGTCGAGACGCGGGCTGGCGCCGACGGCCAGTTCCGCATCGCCGCACCGCCGGGTGCCGTCACGGTGCTTGCTCGCGCCATCGGCTACAAGCGCCTCGCCAAGCCGGTCGCCGCGGGCGTGAACCGCGTGGACTTCGCGCTCGAGAAGGATCTCCTCCTCCTCGAGAACGTCGTCGTCACCGGTCAGGCGACCACCGTCGAGCAGCGCAGCGCGACGACCGCCGTGGCGCACGTGTCGGGCGATGAGCTGAGCCGCGTCGCTGCCCCGACGATCGAGAACGCCCTCGTTGGCAAGGTGAGCGGCGTGAATCTGCAGTCGAACTCCGGCGCTCCGGGCGGCGGCATCCAGATGCAGATCCGCGGCAACAACACCATCCTCGGCTCGTTCGATCCGCTCTACGTGATCGACGGCGTCATCTACTCCAACGCGACGATCGCCAGCGGACGCGGCGACGTCTCGGATGCAGCGTTCGCCACGGCCGAGGACGACGCGGTGAACCGCGTGGCCGACATCAATCCGGCGGACATCGAGAGCATCGAGATCCTGAAGGGCGCTGCGGCGTCGTCCATCTACGGCTCCAAGGCGGCGAACGGCGTCGTGATCATCACCACGAAGCGCGGGCGCGCCGGCGAGACCGACGTGCACCTCACGCAGCGCCTCGGCCAGTTCCGCCCCAGCCGGACGCTCGAGAGCCGGCACTGGACCGAAGCCGAGGCGGTGGCGAAGTACGGCGCGGGCGTCGCCCACTGGTTCGACAGCAACCCGAACCCGTACTTCAACCACTTCGATCAGATCTTCACCCCGGGCAACCTGTCATTCGAGACGCTCGCTGACGTCTCCGGCGGGACGGACAAGACCCGGTACTACCTCGGCGTCACCAACAAGCACGACGGCGGCATCGAGCGGAACACCGGCTTCGATCGCCAGGGCCTCCGACTCAATCTGGACCAGAACCTGAGCGAGAAGGTGACGGCGCACGTGAACAGCGTGTTCAACCGGTCCACCAACGATCGCGGCTGGAACAACAACTGTAACAACTTTGCCTGCCACGGCTATGCGTTCGCCTACACGCCGAGCTTCGTGGACTACAGCGCGAAGGACGCCAACGGGAACTACCTGACCCCGGACTGGGGCATCCAGGCGAACCCCATGCAGACCACCGACCTCGCGAAGAACCACGAGGAGACCGACCGCTTCACCGGGGGCCTCACGCTCAACTGGGACGCGATGACCAGCGGCCGCCAGTCGCTGCGCTTCGTCGTCGGCGGCGGACTCGACGTCTTCCAGCAGGCGAACGACGTCTGGTCGCCGAACGAGCTGTTCACCGAGCGCACGCAGACCCTCCCCGGCACGTCAGTCGAGAACCAGGGCAACAGCCGGTACTACAACTGGAACGCGAACGCCATTCACACCTATACGGGACGCGGCTTCTCGCTCGGTACCTCGGGCGGGCTCCAGTACGAGGATCGGCAGCTCCACACGAGCCGGATCGAGACGGAGAACCTCGTCCCGGGCCAGCGGAACGTCGGTCAGGGAACGAACACGACGGGCGTCGAGAATCTCACCCAGGAGCGCACCGTCGCCCTGTACGGCCAGGAAGAGATCCGCTTGCTGAACGAGATGCTGCTCGTGCAGGCCGGTCTCCGCGCCGAGCGCAGCAGCGTGAACGGCGACGTGGACCAGTACAACATCTTCCCCAAGGTCTCCGCCTCCTACCGCCTGCTCAACCTCCTTGGCGCGGGCAGCGAGATCAAGCCACGCATCGCCTATGGCGAGACGGGCAACCTGCCGACGTTCGGCCAGAAGTTCACCCTGCTCAACACGCCGCAGCTCGGCGGGTCGTCCGGCTTCACCGTCGCCGGGGCGTCGGGCTTCGCCGGCGTGGAGCCGGAGCGCGTGAAGGAGATCGAGGTCGGGCTCGACGGTATCGCGATGAACAGCCGCCTCACCTGGGAGCTCACCGGCTTCCGGCGCAACACCACGAACCTGCTGCTCCAGCGCGTGCCGGCGCCCTCCACGGGCTTCAGCAGCCAGGTCTTCAACGGCGGCAAGATCCAGAACCAGGGCATCGAGGCCTCGCTCGGCGTCACGCCGGTGCAGCGCCGGAACCTCAACTGGGTCTGGCGCACGACCTACACCCGGTACACGAGCGAGGTGCAGGACCTTGCGGGGCTCCCGCCTTTCCGGCCGCCCCTCTCCGGTTTCGGGGGGCTGGGCGTCACCTTCATCGAGGTCGGCAAGCCGCTGACGCAGCTCATCGGTCACGCCTTCGACGCGAACGGCGATCCAACCGGCAACCAGCAGATCGGCAACACCGCGCCGGACTACCGCATCGGCATGGTGCACGACGTCAACTACAAGAACTTCGCCCTGAACATGGTGCTCGACTACCAGCACGGTGGCGACATCATCAACCTGACGCAGTTCCTGTATGACGACTCCGGCCTGTCCGCCGACTATGGCTCGGCCGCGTGGGAGTACCGCATGAAAGGCTACAACAACGGCGTGATGACGCCGTACATCGAGGACGCGTCGTTCCTCAAGCTGCGCGAGCTGAGCCTGTCGATGCAGGTCCCCGATCGCTTCATCCGGGGCGGCCTCCTCGGCGCGAAGAGCCTGCGCCTGAGCCTGGCCGGTCGCAACCTGCTCACCTGGCAACGCTACTCCGGTCTCGATCCCGAGGTGGGCAACCTCGGTAACGCGGCCATCCGCAACAACCTCGACGTGGCGGCCTATCCGCCGAGCCGCAGCATCTTCTTCGAAATCTCGGCGGGCTTCTAACCATGACGATGAATCGAAAGCATCCGATGGCGCGCGCTGGTCGCCGCCGTATCTCGATGCGCGCCGCGCTCGGTGCGCTCGTCCTCGTCGCGTCGTGCAACAACTTCGACGTGCAGAACCTCAACTCGCCGACCGCGGAGACGCTGACCAATGGCGCGACGCGTGACGTGCTCGCCCGGACGGCGATTGGCGTCCAGATCCAGGCGCTGAACGACCGCGGCGGCATCATTCAGCAGTGGGGCATCTACGGCCGCGAAGGGTGGAACCTCCTCGGCAACGATCCTCGCGAGACGGGCGAGGAGATCAGCGGACCGCAGGACGCCGGCGGTCGCGCCGGTGGCATCTGGAGCGGCCAGTACTCGGCGATCCGGACGATCAACACCTTCCAGGCAGCGGTCGAGAACGCGGCCGGCCTGACGGACGCCGAGAAGAAGGCCGCGCTCGGCTTCTCGAAGACCCTCGAAGCGTGGCACCTGCACATCGTCGCGCTGCGGAGCGGTCCGGTCGGCATGCCGGTGGACGTCGATCGCCCGATCTCCGATGATCCGGCGCCACTCGTGTCCTTCTCGGATGCGATGGCCGCGGCATCGGCGCTGATGGACGAGGCGTACGCCGACCTGCAGGCCGGTGGGAGCGCCTTCCCGTTCAGCTTCGTGCCCGGCTACGAAGGCTTCACCACGCCGGCCACCTTCGCCAAGTTCAACCGCGCTCTCGCCGCGAAGCTCCTCGTGCACCGGGCGACCTTCGTGAACTGCACCACCTGCTGGGCGGAAGCGAAGACGGTCATGGATCAGTCGTTCGTGACGACGGCCGACCTGCCCGCGTCGCTGAAGCTCGGCGTCTACTTCGGCTACACGGGCGCCGCGAACGAGCCGAGTAATCCCGTGACCGAGGCGCTGACGTCGAACCGGTACTGGGTGCACCCGTCCATCATCACCGGGGCGCAGTTGCAGCCGAGCGGTGAGCCCGACCAGCGCCTCCTGGACAAGGTGGCGCTCGCGCCGGCCCCGCGCACCCTGAACGACCTCACGGGCTCGTACAAGCCGGTGATGTACAACGACCCCGCCACGCTTGCCCCCGATCCTGGCGCCGATATTCCGTGGATCACGAACGAGGAGCTGCTCCTGCTCCGGGCCGAGATCCGCTGGAACACGAACGACAAGCTTGGTGCGATCAGCGACATCAACCTCGTGCGCGTGAACGCCGGTGGCCTCGCGCCCACGTCGCTCACGCCGGCGAGCTCCGACTCGGCATTCGTCACCGAGCTCCTGTACAACCGGCTCTACTCGCTGATGTGGACGCAGGGGACGCGGTGGATCGACGCCCGGCGCTACAACCGCCTCGACACGCTGCCGATCGACCGTCCGGGCGACGTGGTGCATCCGCACATGCTCATCCCCGCCAGCGAGTGCGACGCGCGCGGCCTCACGGATCCCTGTTCGGTCGGCGGCGGCTGACGAGCCACTGACTGGTAACCGGGGTTTTCGGAACAGCCGGCGTCCGCATCGCGGACGCCGGCTGTTCGCGTGTGCGAAGGATCGCTGGGCGACGCTCGACGGGGCGAAACAAGGCGCCGGCCGGCATTCGCGGTGGCTGGACTCGGCGTCGAGGGCCCCGGGGTCGGCGATGGCGACCATCACAATCTTGGATGCGCTCGAACCGCCGTGCACTCGCATCCGCCGGCGAGGTGACGCTGAGGGGAAAGGCGAGGTCTAGGGTGTCTTGACGGAATAGCTCGTACGCCGTATTTCGTGTCCGCCCCCGCGCGCCCTGATCATCCGGGACCCTCCCCGGACGCGCGAATCGGACCCATCGACACCCTTCCCGAGAGCCCCCGAGTCGACGACCACGTCCGACTCGTCCCCGCAGCAGTACAACTTTTCCCACATCGGAGGAGCAGTGAAGATCCGCACTGTCATTCTTGGCGTGCTCGCCGTGCTGGCCGCGAGTGCGGCCCAGGCACAGCAGCGCCGCATCGCAGGTCGCGTCACCGGCGAGGGCGGTGCGGCCGAGCCGCTGGCCGGCGCGTCCATCACCATCGTGGGTACGACCATCGGCGCGTACACCGGTGTCGATGGCCGCTTCTCCGTCATGGCACCGAGCGGCCCGGTCACCCTCCGCGCACGCCGCATCGGCTACACCGCGAAGACGGTCGAGGTGCCGGCGGGCCAGAACGAAGTCGAGATCGCGCTCGTGAAGGACGTCCTCCAGCTCGAGGCACAGGTCATCACCGGTACGGCCACGGCGGTGTCCAGCCAGAACGCCGCGAACGCCGTCTCGGTGGTGAGCGGGGAACAGCTGACCCGCGTCGCCGCCCCGACGATCGACAATGCCCTCCAGGGCAAGGTCGCCGGCGCCATCGTGTCGCAGAACTCGGGCGCCCCTGGTGGCGGCACGCAGATCCAGCTCCGCGGCGTGTCCACCATCCTCGGCAATTACAGCCCCCTGTACGTCGTGGACGGCGTGATCGTGAACAACAACTCGATCAATAACGGCCTCAACGTCATCTCCGGTGCGGCGCGAGGCAACTACTCGTCCAGCCAGGACCAATCGGTCAACCGCATCGCCGACCTGAACCCGAACGACATCGAGAGCATCCAGATCCTCAAGGGTCCCTCGGCGTCGTCCATCTACGGGTCGAAGGGCACGAACGGCGTCATCATCATCACCACCAAGCAGGGTCGCGCCGGCCGCACGAACGTCGACTTCACCCAGCGGGTGGGCCGGTCGACGCTGGCCAACAAGCTCGGGACCCGCTGCTTCAAGTCGGCGCAGGAGTACGCCGACTGGGCCGCGGACGTCGTCGGGGCCGACTCGCCGGCCGAGATCGCCGACAACATCGCGGCGTACAATGCGGCGCCGGTGAAGTGCCACGACTACGAGAGCGAGTTCTACTCGAATGACCAGCTCTCCTACGAGACGATCGCTTCGGTGCGCGGCGGCACGCAGGGTGGCACCACCTACTTCGTCTCCGGCCTCGCCAAGCAGGACAACGGGCTCGCGCCGAGCGACTACTACAAGAAGCAGTCGCTGCGCGTGAACGTCGGCCAGACGATCGGCTCGCGCCTGCACCTGAATGCCAACTCCGAGCTGCTGCACACCATCACGCAGCGTGGCGTGAGCGGCAACGACAACAACGGCATCAGCCCGGGCAACATCTTCTCGGCCACGCCGTCGTTCATGGAGCTGCGCCGCAACGCCGACGGCACCTTCCCGGAGAACCCGTCGCCCCTGCTCGCGGGTTCGAACCCGTTCCAGAACGCCGACATCATCAAGACGCCGGAGAGCGTCTTCCGCCTCCTCGGCAGCGCGTCCGGCACCCTGAACGCGTACTCGACCGAGCGCCAGACGGTCGACCTCACCCTCACGGGTGGTCTCGACAGCTACGCGGACAATGCGAAGATCGTCTCGCCGGCGTACGGCTACACCGAAGCGTCGGCGCAGGGCGCGCTGGCCGGCACGCTGTTCAACAGCGATGCCAACTTCGTGAACGCCAACCTGAACGGCTCCGTCGTGCACCGGCTCGTGATGCCGGCGTTCACGGCGCAGACGTCGGCCGGCTTCCGCCAGGAGCGCCGCCAGTACACCATCACCCAGATCACCGGCCGCGGCGTCATCTTCCCGACCGTCACCAGCGTGTCGCAGGCCGCGCAGACCTTCCCCAACCAGAACCAGGACCTGGTGAAGGATTTTGCCTACTACGCGCAGGAAGAGTTCTTCACCCTGCAGGACCGCCTCCTGCTCACCGCCGGCGTGAACGCCGAGCGCTCGAGCAACAACGGCGACCAGAAGAAGTTCTATACCTATCCGAAGTTCTCGGCGTCGTATCGCGTGCCGATGCTGCCGTCGTTCGTGAACGAGCTCAAGGCGCGTCTCGCCTACGGCATGGCCGGCAACCAGCCGACCGGTGGCCGCAACACCTTCCTCACCACGCTGCTGTACGAGGGCGTGACGGGGGCGCGCTCCTCCACCATCAAGGGCGCGGAGAACATCAGGCCGGAAAAGGCGACGGAGCTCGAGGGCGGCTTCGACCTCACGGTGTGGAACTCACGTGTGCGCTTCAGCGCCACGATGTACCGCAAGCAGATCGATGACCTGCTCCTGCAGGCGGCGATCGCGCCGTCCACCGGCTTCACCTCGCAGTACATCAACGGCGGCCAGATCGTGAACCGCGGCACGGAGCTCGAGCTGGACGCCACGCCGTACGAGCGCGGCAGCTTCACCTGGGTCTCCAACACCACCTTCTCGCAGGAGCGCGGCAAGGTGACGTCGCTGCCGGAGGGCGTGAACCCCTTCAACCCGGGCGTCGGGTCGTTCGGCACGTCGTACGGCAACGCCTGGATCGAGCCCGGCCAGTCCACCACCGTCATCCAGTCGTACGACGGATGCAGCATTCCGCTGCCGGCCAGCGGCCGCTGCCCGACGGCGTCGAAGATCATCGCGCTCGTCGGCGACGCGAATCCCGACTACGTGATGGGCTTCAACAACTCCTTCACCTTCGGCCACGCGCACCTGACCGGCCTCGTCGAGTGGAGGAAGGGTGGGGACGTCGTGAACCTGACCAACAACTACTTCGACGGCTACAACCTGGCGGCGGACACGCTGACGTCGCAGAAGCGCATCGCCGACTGGCGCACCGGCCTGCCGGTGTACGTGGAGAATGCCGGCTTCGTGAAGCTGCGCGAGATCACGCTCGGCTACGACCTGCCCGCGTCGCTGACGCAGACCCTGCTGCGCGGCACGCTGCAGAACGCGCGGCTCGAGCTGAGCGGCCGCAACCTGCACACGTGGACGAAGTACAGCGGCTATGACCCGGAGGTCTCGAACTTCAGCAACCAGCCGCTCGGTCGCATGCAGGACGTGACGCCGTACCCGCCGTCGCGCCAGTTCCTCGTCTCGATCATCACCTCCTTCTAGTCGACGGTGACCACTCATATGCGGAAGTACACAACGGCACTCACCGCCGGCCTGCTGCTGGCCGCGGCGTGCAAGGACAACCCGGTCGTCCCGCCCGTGGACGCGCCGACCACCAACGCCGTGAGCGGACAGCTCACGTCGGCCGGCGTGAAGACGCTCGCGCTGGGTGTGCTGGCGAACGACCGCAACCTCGTCAGCGAGCTGTCGTACTCCAAGCTCCCCGAGATCTATGCGCGCGACATGTACCGCATCGATCCCAACGAGCCGCGCTACGTCACGGAGACGCTCGCCGGCACCCCCGACCCGGGCAGCTTCTCGGGCAGCGGCGGGTGGACGAACGGGTACGTCACCATTCGCGCCGCCAACACGCTGCTCGCGGCGCTGCCGAACACGCCGGCCTCCCAGGTGAGCCCGGCGCAGCTCCAGGCGACGACTGGCCTCATCCAGACCTTCAAGGCGCTGGAGTACTATCGCCTGCTCGAGCTCCGCGACTCGCTCGGCGTGGCGCTGCAGCCGGACAACGACCCGAACACCGTCGGGCCCATCGTCTGCAAGGCGAAGGCGCTGGACTACATCGCGGCGCTGCTCGACTCGGCCAACACCGCCCTCGTGGCGGCGGGAGGCGCCTCGCTGCCCTTCACGCCGCCCACGGGCTTCACGAAGTACGGTCGTGACTACACCAAGGCGGCCAACCTGGCCCTGTTCAACCGCGGGCTGAAGGGCAAGGTGGACGTGTACCGCGGACTGCAGCATCAGTCCCCGGTGGCCGGCGCCTTCACCCAGGCCATCACGGAGCTGAGCACGGCCCTTGGCACCGCGACGCCTGGTGGCGTGCCGTCGTCGGACTTCAAGACCGGACTGTACGTGACCTTCGTTGCCGGCGGGACGGAGAACGCCGCCAACCCGCTGTCTGACTCGCGCATCGGCGTGAATCCCAAGGCGCAGGCGGGGCTGCAGGCCGGGGACACGCGCGCCTCGAAGATCATCCCGCTCGCCAAGCCGATCTCGGGGAGCGGCATCACGACGGACGTGACCTTCGTCGGCTCCGATGCGGGCAACGCGGCCAACCTCACCAACCCGATCGCGATCCTGCGCGACGAGGAACTCGTCCTCCTCCGTGCCCAGGCGTACTTCGAGGCGGGCCAGCCGCTCAACGGTCTCGCCGACCTGAACTCGGTGCGCACCTCGTACGGGCTGCCGGCGCTCACCCTGGCCGACGTCCCCACGCTCGATGCGCAGCGCAACGCCCTGCTGTACGAGAAGCGGTACTCGCTCTTCTTCGAGGGCCCCCAGCGCCTCGTCGATCTGCGCGCGTACGGGAAGCTCAAGGCGGGCGTCACGACGCCCGAGGTGGCGAGCGATCCGTTCAACACCGCAATCCCGATCCCGAAGACCGAGGCCGATGCACGCGGCGGCCGCGAGAACCTGACGCCCAGCTGTTCCTGAGGGCGGAGGATCAGTGAGGGCACGGCGGACCTGTCCGCCGTGCCCTCGTTGCGTTCCGTCGGCCGCCTCTGGTGCGCCGGCCTTTCCCGCGTCATGTTGACGGTCGTCAGACACCGAGGAGGGGAGTGACATGCGCGCGTGCATCCGTCTGCCGGTGGTCGTGCTCTTCCTCTCGGCGTGCGTGCACCAGTCCCCCGGCGAGCCCGCTTCGTCGGCCGGCAACGTCATCACCGAGGCCGAGATCGCGCACGCGCAGGCCCTCAATGCCTACGATGCCGTGCAGAAGCTGCGCGCCAACTTCTTCAGCAATCGCGGGCGCACTACCATTCTCGGCGACACTTCACCCCTGCCCGTCGTGTACGTCGACGGCATCGAGTACGGTCCCATGACCTCGCTGCAGAACATTCCGGCGTCGCAGGTTGCCTCCATTCGCCTGTACCGCGCGTGGGAAGCGACAACCAAGTTCGGGATGGGCAAGCCGGCGGGCGTCATCGAGGTCGTCACCAAGCTTCCCTGAGCCACCAGGAGTCCAGATGCGCCTGACTTTCCGCCGCTCCCTCGCTGCTCTCCTCGTCCTCGCCGCCGGTGCCTGCGCCAGCAGCGGGGCCTCCAACGCCGAGCCGTCAACGTCGTCGAGCCGCTACGTCATCACGGAAGCGGAGCTGCCCGCGAGCGGGACCGAGACGGCCTACGATGCGATCCAGCGGCTGCGTCCCGAGTTCCTCCGCACGCGCCCGGCACAGTCGTACAGCCTCCAGCCGAACGGCGGCGCCTCCGGACCGGCGCCGGCGCCGGCGCTCGTCGTCAACGGTCAGCGCGCGGGCGACCTCTCCGACCTCCGCCAGATTGCCGCGACCGCGCTGAAGACGGTGCGTTACTACACCATCGAGCAGGCCAAGCGGAAGTTCGGCATGCAGTACGACGGCGGCGCGATCGAGATCGAGTACAAGTAGCACGCTGAGGGAACGGGCCGGCCACTCATTGGAGTGGCCGGCCCGTTCGGCTTCGGTACGAACTGCCGTGTACCCGCTACTGCAGCTGGAGCTATTCCCCTTCCGGATCCCAGCTCACCTTGTTCCCGCAGTAGTCGCGGCGGAACTTTCGCGTCCAGGTGCGACCGCTGAATGGGTCCTTGTAATCGCCGGTGTGCGGGTAGAAGCTGCCGGCGAACCAGTCGCAGGTAGCCTTCGGACCGGTGGCGGCGGTGGTCGCCTCCGTCGCCGCCGGGCCAGTGACGGCGAACATGGGACTTGAGCCGGTGCGGCCGCTGCCATCCACCTCGGCGACCTGCACGACGAGATTCCGCTCGACGTTCATGGCCCGCATGGGGAGCGTCACCGAATCCCGGCCGAGGCCTTCCGCCACGAGCGTGTAGGACGAGGGGGCACAGCCGATTCGGCGCGCACAGTTGGCGGCGAACCACCAGTAATAGTAGCGAGAGCCGCCGCCGCCGTTTGCGACCGCCGCGCGGTAGCTTGGCGAGCCCGCCACGCGCACCTCCGCCGGACCGCGGACGCTTACCGCCAGCGTCTCGGCCGCCGCAGCGCTGGCGTGCGGGAGCCGCACCGACATCGTCGCCGCAGGGCGCGCCGACCGGGTAGGGGAACCAGCGAGCTCGACCGATGCCGAGTTCACCGCGACCAGTCGAGCCGGCGCGATGCCCGGTTCCTGGAGCGCGAGCGCTGGCGAACAACCGACCACGACTGCAATGTATGACGACAGGGCCAGACGGACCTTCCCCTTCATGGCAACCTCCGCAACGGGACAGCAGCGGCACCGGCAGCATCGCTCGGCAACGCAGGAACGCTACGCTGCCGGGCTCGCTAGCCGAAGTGACCTGCATCACCCAGACTGCCGAGCTTGCTTGAAGTCACGAATAACCGTCTAAATAACGGTCACCGGAAACAGGCCTCAGCGGTAACCGGCCGCCTGCATTTCGAACAGCTCGCCATAAAGGCCGCCCCGCTGGACGAGCTCGTCGTGGGTCCCTTCCTCCACTACCTGCCCATGGGCGAGGACGATGATGCGATCCGCCATCCGCACGGTCGAGAACCGGTGCGAGATGACGACGGCCATCCGCCCGGCCATGAGCTGATTGAAGCGGACGAACACCTCGTATTCGGCTCGCGCATCGAGCGCCGCCGTGGGCTCGTCGAGGATGAGCAACTGGGCGGAACGCATGTAGGCGCGGGCCAGCGCGATCTTCTGCCACTCCCCGCCCGACAGGTCTACCCCGTCATCGAACCGCCGGCCAAGCATCTGCCGGTAGCCTCGCGAGAAGCGCGGCAGGAGGGACGCCGCCATCGACCGCTCGGCGGCGTCGATGATGGGTTCCGGCGGGACGCCGGGCATCTCGGTCGTGGCATCGCGCACGCTCTCCAGGTAGCCCGCTACGCCCTCGATCTCGCCGACACCCACGTTCTCGTCGAAGCGCATGTCGTAGCGCACGAAGTCCTGGAAGATCACCCCGATCGCCTGGAGCAGCGACGCGAGGTCGTAGTCGCGCAGGTCCACGCCGTCGAGCAGGATGCGTCCCTCGGAGGGATCATAGAGACGGGCGATGAGCTTCGTGATCGTGGTCTTCCCCGCGCCATTCTCCCCGACCAGCGCGATGCGCTCTCCCGGCCGGATGGTGAAGCTGACGTGCCGCACGGCCCACCGCTCACTGCCAGGATAGCGGAAGCCGACGTCCTCGAACACGAAGCCCGCGCGAACCGGCTGCGGCACCGGGCGCGCGCCGGGGCGGGAGGCGATGGTCGGCTTCATCTCGAAGAAGACGAACAGGTCGCGCAGGTAGAGGCTCTGCTCGTAGATGTCGCTCGCCGAGAGGAGGAGCCGCTGGATCAGGTCCCGGCTCCGCCCGAATGCCGATGCGAGAAACGTGAGCGTGCCGATCGTGATCGTGCCGGCCACGGCGCGCAGCAGAATGGTGACATACGCGGCGTAATAGCCGAGCGTGCCGAGAATGGAGAGGAGCGCGCTCACCACGCCCTTGCGAATGCTCAACGACTTGTTCGCGTCGTAGTAGCGCTGCGCGAGGACGGCATATCGGTCGCTCAGCCATCCGGCGAGCCCGAACATCTGGACCTCCTTGGCCGAACGGTCGCTCGCGCCCACGTAGCGCAGGTAGTCCAGCTCCCGCCGCTCCGGCGTCCAGCGGAAGAGCAGGGAGTAGCTGAGCGAGGCGAAGTGCGTCTCGCCGAGGAAGCTCGGGATGATGGCGATCGCCAGGAGGAGCAGGAGCCACGGGTTGTAGACGACCAGCGCCGCACTCAGCGAGAGCAGGGTGAGGACGTCCTGGCCCATCGTCAGCATCATGGCGATGAGCCCGATGCGCCCCGTAGTCTGCCGCCGCGCGCGTTCGAGGTGATCGTAGAACTCCGGATCCTCGAACTGCTCGAGGTCGAGCGTCGCCGCGTGGCGCATCAGCCGCACGCTGATCTCGTTGGAGAAGAGGTCGCCCAGCAGCGACTCGATGAGCGACGAGGCGCGGGCGAGAATCTCGCCGACGACGACGATCCCCAGCTCGAGCGCGACGACTTCCCACAGCGGGGTGAGCGACGCCCCCGGCTGCCGCACGAGGGCGATCACTTCGTCGATGATCAGCTTGGCTGCCCACATGGACGACACGGGGACGAAGGCCCGCAGCAGGCGCAGGACGATCATGGCGAGCGAATACCCGCGATGCGTCTGCCAGACGAGCCCGAACAGCTTCGGGACGTAGCGCAGCGCGGCGATGCGCTCGCGCCACGTCTTCGGCCGTTCCTCCTCCGCCAGCTTCAGCCGCCCCCGCGGCACCATCGGATGCGTCATGCGGGGAAGGTAATGGCCTACTGCCGGTAGATCGCTCCCCCCTTCATGACGAAGTCGACGTCCCGCACCGCGTGGATGTCGCGCGTCGGGTCGCCGCGCACGGCGATCAGGTCGGCGAGCAGCCCGGGCTTCACCATGCCGAGCTGGTCGTCGAGGCGGAGGATGCGTGCGTCCACGCTCGTTGCCGCCCGAAGTGCCTGGATTGCCGGCATGCCGTAGTCCACCATCAGCTCCAGCTCGCGGCCATTCTCGCCGTGGGTGAACACGCCGACGTCGCTGCCGCTCCCGATCGTCACGCCGGCGTCCATGGCTGCCTTGAAGCTCGCCCGCTTGTCCCGGATCCGCGCCGGTTCGGGGTCGCCCGGCTTCCAGCCGCGGTAGCGGAGGATCGCGTCGCCGGCCGCCACCGTGGGTATGAGCGCCACGCCGTGCTCCTTCATCATGCGGAAGATCTCCGGCGTCCCGTCGTCGCCATGCTCGATCGTCGTCACGCCGGCGAGGATCGCGCGGCGCATCCCTTCCGCGCTGGACGCGTGTGCCGCCACCGGCCGGCCGGAGCTGCTGGCGATCTCCACGATGGTCTTCAGCTCGTCCGTGGTGAAGGTCGGACGGGTCTCGCCATTCGGGCCCCAGCGATAGTCCGCATACACCTTGATCCAGTCGGCGCCGCGGCCGATCTGGTCGCGCACGACGCGCGGAAGCGAGGCACCGTCCGCCTCCTCGCCTCCCTGCGGAACGTCCATCTCGGGAGTGAAGCCACGTGGCCCATAGCTGCCGGTGGCGACGATCGCGCGGGTGACGACGAGCATGCGCGGCCCCGGAATGATCCCCTGGGCGATCGCCTGCCTGAGCCCGACGTCGGCATAGCCCGCCCCTTCGGTCCCCAGGTCGCGCGTCGTGGTGAACCCCGCGTCGAGGGTGGCACGGGCGTGGTTGACGGCGCGCGCCACCCGGAGCGCCAGCGGCTCGTGGAGCACCTGGTCGTTCCACGACGTCTCGTTGTACGGGTGGAGCAGCAGGTGCGAATGCGCCTCGATGAGCCCCGGCATGAGGGTGGCGCCCGGCAGGTCGATGCGGCGCGTGCCGGCGGGCGTGGCGATCCTCGTCGCCGGTCCTGCCGCGACGATCCGCTCGCCCCGCACGAGGACGGCCCAGCCGTCGTGCACGTCGCTGCCGTCGAACACGCGTGCTGGAACGAGCAGCGTCGGGGTGCTGTCGGCGCGAGGAACGGTGGCGGCCTGCGCGCCGGCCGATGCGGCGGTGGCGAGGACGAGCAGGGCGGAACGGAATGGACGCATGCGCACGGGAAGGAAGGGAGTGAGCGGGAAGCGCGCCTCATGTTCAGGCGGCGCTCCGGCGGACGCAAGGGATGGCGCCGGCCGTTGCCCCGTTTCCTTTCGCGCGCCCCTGCTTCCCCTTAACGTAGGGCTCCTCCCACCCCTCATCCCGATTGCCATGTCCTCGTTCCGAATCGGTGCCGCCTTCCTCCTGATCGGCGCGTCCACCGCGCTCGCGCAGTCCGCTGCACCGCGCGCGATCACCCCCGCCGACTGGGACATCTGGCGCTCCATCAGTGGAACGACGCTCAGCGCCGACGGCCGCTGGGTCGCGTACAGCCTCGTGCCGCAGGTTGGTGACGGCGAGGCCGTGATCCGCGCGACGGACGCGGATCACGAATGGCGGGTGCCGCGCGGCTTCATCGGTCGCCCGCAACTTGTCGCCGGCTATCATGGCAGTCGCAACGAGGGGCCGACGCCGGCGGCCTTCTCCCCCGACAGTCGCTGGGCGGTGACGGAGACATCCGCACCGCGCGCCGAGTACGAGGCGGCGCGCCGCAAGTCGCCGCGCGCCCCGGAGCACAAGGGGCTCGCCATCGTGCGACTCGCCGACGGTCAGGTCACCCGCGTCGAGCGGGTGAAGTCGTTCGCCGTGCCGCGTGAGGGAGCGAGCGTGCTGGCGTATCTGCTGGAGGGAGACTCCACCGCGCGTGCGCCGCGCGACTCGGCGCGTGCGCCGCGCTCCGCCGCCGCACCGGGCGGCGCGCCGCGCCCCGTGGCCGATTCGTCGTCGCGGGGCAAGCGCCGCAGCTACGGCAGCACGCTCGTGCTCCGCGACCTGAACAGCGGCCGCGAGACCCGCATCGCCGACGTCACGAGCTACGTGTTCGACGACAGCGCGAAGTTCCTCGGCTACGTCGTGACGTCGCACGACGCCGCTCGCGACGGCGCGTACGTGCGCCGCGTCTCCGAGCCGGAGCGCGAGCTCGTGCTGCTGAACGGTGCCGGCGACTACCGCTCGCTCGCGCTGGACCGCGCGGGGCGCCAGGCGGCCTTCGTCTCCAACGTGACGGAGTTCGGCCGTGAGCACCCGCGCTTCGCCCTCTATTACGCGAAGCTCGGCGCAGGCGCCGCGCAGCTGGCCGTTCCCGCCACCGCAATGGGCGATTCGATGGTCGTCGCGGAAGGACGGGCCGCCTTCACGCGCGACGGCTCGGCCGTGTTGTTCGGCTACACCGATGCGCCGCTCGACTCCATTCCCGCCGACTCCCTCGCCGACAAGGCGGTGTTCGACCTCTGGCACTGGAAGGATACGCGGCTCCAGCCGCAGCAGCGCGTCGAGGCGCCGCGCGACCGCAACCGCTCCTTCGGCGCCATCTGGCACGTCGCCACGCGCAAGATGGTGAAGCTCGCCAGCGACTCCTTCCCCACGGTGGAGGTGAGCGATGACGGCCGGACCGCCATGCTTACTACCGACCTGCCGTACGCCGTGGAGGCGATGTGGGGCGAGGGCGGCGACGACCTCTACGCCGTTGATGCGACGACCGGCGCCCGCACGCTGGTGGCGCAGCGCATCCAGTTCCGGCCGGAGCTGTCGCCCAGCGGCCGCTACATCGTGTACTTCGATGGCGGGAAGTGGTGGGGCTACGACATCGCGAAGAAGGCGAGGCGCGACCTCACGGGCGGCCTGAAGGGGGTGCGCTTCGACCAGGAGACGTGGGACACGCCGAGCGTGCCGGCGCCGTGGGGGATCGCCGGCTGGACCGATGGCGACCGCACGCTTCTCGCGTACGATCGCTTCGACATCTGGGCGCTCGACCCCGCTGGTACGCGCGCGCCGGTAGTCGTCACCGATTCGCTCGGCCAGCGTGAGCACCTGACGCTGCGCGTAGTGGACCTCGATCGCGACGACCGGACCTTCGATCCGCGCCAGCCTCTTCTCCTCCGGGCGTTCGACGAGGACACCAAGGCGAGCGGCTTCTACGAGGATCGCGTCGACGCGAACGCGACGCCGCGGAAGATCGTCATGGGCGACGTGGCCTACGGCATGCCGTCCCGCGCCCGGCACGGTGATACCTACGTCGTCACGCGCGGCACGTTCACGGAGTTCCCCAACCTGTATGTCGGCCGGTCGCTGGCGGCACTCACGCCCGTGTCGGATGCCAACCCGCAGCAGAAGGACTTCAAGTGGGGGAGCGTGGAGCTCGTGCACTGGACGAGCTCCGACGGGATACCCCTGCAGGGCCTGCTCTACAAGCCGGCCAACTTCGATCCGTCGAAGCAGTACCCGATGATCGCGTACTTCTACGAGCAGCTCTCGCAGAACCTCCATCAGTACGTCGCGCCCGGTGGCCGCAACGTCATCAACCCGACGCATTACACCTCGAACGGCTACCTCGTGTTCGAGCCGGACATCCACTACGAAACGGGCTACCCGGGCCCGAGCGCGATGAAGTCGATCGTCCCCGGGGTGCAGTCGCTGCTCGCCCGCGGCTTCGTGGATCCAAACGGGCTCGGCATCCAGGGACAGAGCTGGGGCGGCTACCAGACCGCGTACATCATCACGCAGACGCCGCTCTTCAAGGCAGCGATGGCGGGCGCGCCGGTGGCGGACATGTTCAGCGCCTACGGCGGCATCCGCTGGCAGAGCGGGCTGGCGCGCTCCTTCCAGTACGAGCACACCCAGAGCCGCATCGGGGGATCCATCTGGCAATTCCCGATGCGCTACATGGAGAACTCGCCGCTGTTCTGGGCCGACCGTATCACCACGCCGCTGCTCATGATGCACAACGACGGCGACGGCTCGGTGCCCTGGTATCAGGGAATCGAGATGTTCGTGGCGATGCGCCGCCTGGGCAAGGAGGTCTACCTGCTCGACTACAACGGCGAGGAGCACAACCCCACGAAGCGGGCGAACCAGAAGGACGTCGCCCTGCGGATGCAGCAGTTCTTCGACAACAAGCTGCGTGGCATGCCGGCGCCGGACTGGATGGTGCACGGCATCCCGTACCAGATGAAGGGTCGTGACCAGCTCGCGCCAGCCGCACCGGCCGTGATCGTCGGCGGTGGCGAGACGCCAGCGGGCGCACCGTGATTTCTCATCCTCAACAGAGGCGAGGGGCAGCATGACGCAATTCTCCGACGTGCTCGACTACGAGCTGATCGGCGACGACCTCCAGGCGGTGATCGTGGCCCTCGATCCCGGCGAGATGGTGATCGCCGAGGCGGGTGCGATGATGTTCATGGAGCAGGGGATCGAGATGAACACCACCCTCGATCCCAACCGGCAGGGTGGCGGGATGCTCGGCAAGCTGTTCGCCGGTGCGAAGCGCGCCCTCTCCGGCGACACCTTCTTCATCACCACCTTCGCCAACGCGGCGAGCAGCCGGCGGCGGGTGGCGTTTTCGTCGCCCTTCCCGGGGAAGATCAAGCCGGTGGACCTGCGGGAATGGAACGGCGCCATCATCGCGCAGAAGGATTCCTTCCTCTGCGCGCCGCGCGGCACCAACGTGGACATCGCCTTCACGCGGCGGATCGGCGCGGGCTTCTTCGGGGGAGAAGGGTTCATCCTCCAGCGCATCACCGGGGACGGCGTGGCCGTGCTGCATGCCTCCGGTGCGATCTGGGAGAAGACCCTTGCGCCGGGCGAGGTGCTGCGCGTGGACACCGGCTGTATCGTGGCCATGGAGTCGCAGGTCCAGTACGACATCCAGCTCGTGCCCGGGGTGAAGACGGCGCTGTTCGGCGGCGAGGGGCTGTTCTTCGCGACGCTCACGGGCCCCGGCCGCGTCATGCTGCAGACGATGCCCTTCTCGCGACTGGCCGACCGCATCATCGCCTCGGCGCCGCGGGCGGGTGGCCGGCAGGTGCAGGAGGGGAGCATGCTCGGCACCGCCGTGCTCGGGAGCGTGATCGGCGGCGTGCTGGGGAGCAACGATTGAGCGCCGCGCCTCGCGCGGTGGGGGCATGACGCCGCTCGCACCCCTCAGCGAGCCGTTCGAGCGGTTCGTGGAACTGCTCTCCACCGCGCGCGCCGTGGGCACCGACCGACTGCCGGAGCCTACGGCGTTCGCGCTCGGCACGGTGGGGGAGGGTGGCCGGCCTTCCGTGCGTATCGTGCTCCTCAAGGCCGTGGATGAACGCGGCTTCGTGTTCTACACCAACTACGAGAGCCGGAAGGGACGCGAGCTGCTCGCGAACCCGCACGCGGCGATGTGCTTCCACTGGCAGCCCCTCGAGCGCCAGGTGCGCGTGGAAGGCGACGCGGTGCCGGTGGATGCCGGGGAGGCCGATGCCTACTTCGCCTCCCGCGCGCGGGGAAGCCAGCTCGGGGCGTGGGCGTCCTTCCAGAGCCAGGTGATGGACTCGCCGGACCTGCTGGACGTGCGCGTGCGCGAGATGGAGCGACGCTTCGAGGGGGGAGCGGTGCCGCGCCCGCCGCACTGGTCCGGATTCCGGATCGTCCCGCAGCGCATCGAGTTCTGGCACAACATGCCCAGCCGCCTGCACGAGCGGCGCCTGTACCGGCGCGAGGCCGACGGCTGGCGCGTGGAGACCCTGTACCCGTGACCGTCCGACCGTCCGACCTGTTATTTTCCAGTCATGGCAACGCAGACCGCTGAGGTAGTCAGCGCCAGGGCTGACTGGGACATCGCGAAGGCACGCGCCCTCTACAACATCGAAGGGTGGGGCGCGGGCTTCTTCGACATCGACGAGAGGGGCCACGTGGTCGTGCGCCCCGACAAGGAGCATCCCGAGCGGCAGCTCAGTCTCTACGAGCTCGCCAACGATCTCGAGGAGCAGGGCGTCGCGATGCCGGTGCTGCTTCGCTTCTCCGACATCCTGCGTTCGCGCATCGAGGCGCTCAGCGAGCGGTTCAAGAACGCGATACGCGAGTTCGAGTACACGGGTGGCTACACCACGGTCTACCCGATCAAGGTGAACCAGCAGCGCCACGTCGTGGAGGAGATCGTCCAGTTCGGCGCCAAGCACGGCGTGGGCCTCGAGTGCGGCTCCAAGCCCGAGCTGCAGGCCGTGCTCGGGCTGTCCGAGAGCACGGAGCACCTCATCGTCTGCAACGGCTACAAGGACGACGAGTTCATGCGCCTGGCGCTGATGGGGCAGAAGCTCGGCCACCAGGTGTTCATCGTCATCGAGCAGCTCAGCGAGATCGACGTGCTGCTCGCGGCGGCGGAGGAGCTCGGCGTCACGCCCACCGCGGGCATCCGCATCAAGCTCGCCTCCTCCGGCTTCGGCCGGTGGAAGGAGAGCGGCGGCGAGAAGTCCAAGTTCGGGCTCAACGCCGCGCAGCTCATGCAGGCGGTCGACAAGCTCCGGGCCGTGGGCCGGCTGGACATCATCAAGCTGATCCACTTCCACCTCGGCTCCCAGATCACCGACATCCGCTACATCAAGTCGGGGCTGCAGGAGGTGGCGCGCTTCTACGCCGAGCTGCGCGCGCTTGGCGTGGACGTCACGCACGTGGACGTTGGCGGGGGGCTCGGCGTGGACTACGACGGCTCGAACTCCACGTCTGATGCCAGCGTGAACTACTCGCTGCAGGAGTACGCCAACGACGTCATCTACACGATCGCCGAGTCGTGCCGCGACCTGTCGCTGCCGATGCCGCACATCATCAGCGAGTCAGGGCGGGCGCTGACGGCGCATCACGCCCTGCTGCTGCTCAAGGTGATCGACGTCGAGTCGGTGGCCGAGGTGCCGGTGCCGGAGCTCACGGACGAGGACCATGCGCTGCTCCACGAGATGCGCGAGGACTACGTGGACATCAGCCGCAACCACATCAAGGCGCGTCGCGTGAAGGAGATCTTCCACGACGTGACCTTCGACAAGGAGCGTGCGCAGCAGCTCTTCGCGAGCGGCGTGCTGGACCTGCGTGGCCGCGCGGTGGCGGAGCAGATGTACCACGCCACGGTCAACGCGATCTTCCGCATCGTCAACGACAACCGCGACGAGTTCGACGACATCCTCGCCGACCTCGATGCGGTGCAGGTGGACCGCTACTTCTGCAACTTCTCGCTTTTCCAGTCGCTGCCCGACAGCTGGGCCATCGACCAGCTCTTCCCCATCATGCCGATCCACCGGCTGAACGAGGAGCCGACGCGCCGCGGCACCCTGCAGGACATCACCTGCGACTCCGACGGGAAGATCGACCGCTTCGTCGGCGAGAAGGAGGGCGATCCCTCGCTCGCGCTGCACGAGTGGCGCGACGGGGAATCGTACATCCTCGGCGTCTTCCTCACCGGCGCCTACCAGGAGATCCTCGGCGACCTGCACAACCTGTTCGGCGATACCAACGCCGTGCACATCCGCCTTGTCGACGACGGGTACGAGATCAGCGACCTCGTGCACGGCGACACGGTGACCGAGGTGCTCAACTACGTGCAGTTCCGGGCGTCGGACCTGCTGCAGACCTTTCGCCGGAAGGTCACGCAGGCGAAGCACCTGAATCGCACGGACGGGAACAACTTCATCGCGGATTACGTGGCGGGGCTGGAGGGATATACGTACCTGGAGGGGGAAGCGGCGCAGTAGGAGGACCGGACGATCGGAGGACCGTTCGGTCCCTCGGTCCCTCGGTCCCTCGGTCCCTCGGCCTCACATTCCCGTCGGATACGTCTCCGGCTCGTCGCCCCCCACGTGCACCGGCATGTGCAGCGGATCGAGCGCCTTCGTCTGGTCCACGTACAGGAACGCGTCGTAGCGACGCGGCACGATGGTGGGCACGTAGTTGCCCCACCGTTCCGCCGCCGGGTCGTAGACGACGCCGATCGCCCGATGCTCGAGCGGACGGTCCAGTCCCGCGATCCCGCCGTCGTCCGAGCCGTCGAACAGGTGCAGCTGGTTGCGCGCATGCGCGCGATGCAGGATGTCCTCCCAGCTTCCCTGGCGCCCCTCGGGCACGCGCATGCGGCGCATCGGCGCCCCCCATTCGTCACCGGCGATCACCGTGCCGCGGTAGCTGCCGAAGCCGACCAGCACCACGCCGTCGCGCTCGTCGGGACGTTCGCCGTGCCCCTCGCGCACGAGCTGTCCCACGTTCACCATCCCGGCGCGGCGCATGTCGGTGAAGCGCGCGTCGCCGACGTGGGTGTTGTGCTCCCACACGATGGCCTTCGCGTGGCGGCCGTGATGGTCCATCAGGCGGTTCAGCGTATCCACCATGTGATGGTCGCGCACGTTCCACGACGTAGGTCCGCCGCGCACCATCGTGCGGTAGTAGCGCTCCGCGTCGCGGGCGACGAGCGCATTCTGTTCGGCGTTGAAGTACGCGTCGCGGCCGTCCTCGCGGTACAGCGGCGCCCGCGTCCGCAGGGCGCCGAGGATGGACACGGCCTCGTCCTCGCACGACGTCGGCACGAGGGCCGTCGCACGGGCGTACTCCTGCACGTCCTCGTAGTAGGGGTCGAAGCAGCTGTACGCTCGCCGGGCGGCACGCGCCGCCTCGGGGTCGATCCGCTCCAGGTACTCCACCACCGCGCCCATGGACTCCCACAGGGAGTAGACGTCGAGGCCGTAGAAGCCCGCCTGCTGCTCCGCGGGGAGCGAGTGGTTGTGCTCGCGCAGCCACTCGGCGAGCGCCATGACTTCGCGATTCGCCCACATCCACGTCGGCCAGCGCTCGAAGGCATGCAGCACCTCCTCGGCGCTCCGGCCGGCGCCGGGAAACCCCTTCACGTACCGGTTGACCCGGTAGCAGTCGGGCCAGTCGCCTTCGACGGCGATGAACGAGAATCCCTGCTCACGGATGAGGCGCTTCGACAGCTCGGCGCGCCACGTGTAATACTCGGACGTGCCGTGTGACGCCTCCCCAAGGAGCACGAAGCGCGCGTTGCCGATGAGGTCCAGAAGCGGATCGAGATCCCGCGGCGACTCGAGTGGTCGCGCGGCGCCTCTGACGCGCTCCGCGAGCACATCGGTCGATGGTTCAGTGTGCCTGGCCATGGGCCCTCCTGCCGACAGGTCGTATCGGAGGTCTCGCGCACGAGACATACCACGTTGCCGGACTGCGGCTGGCTGGGACCGCACCGAGGTCGGGGCGCGCAGAATGCAGCATGAGCGTCCGGCGCGCCGCGCTGCTGCGGCGCGATGGACCTCAACCGGAGCGCACCATGGCGACTGGTGACAACATCGATGCTCGCACGGGCAGCTACGTAGCCGCCGGCAGCGATTGGACCGAGGACGAGAACTTCTGGCGGACGCAGTATGCGAAGCGGCCGTACGCCACCAATGACGAAGGCTTCGAGGTCTACCGCTCGGCCTATCGGTTCGGCCACGACGCGGCCCGGCAGCACCGGGGCCGGCGATGGGAGGAGATGGAGGCGGAGCTGCGGAAGGGCTGGTCGAGCTTCGAGGCTCGCGGCGAGCGCGCGTGGGACAAGGTGAGTGGCGCCGTACGCGACGCCTGGGACCGTGTGACGGGGCATTAGCCCATGGCGCTCAAGATCGAGTCAGCCGCCTTCGGGCCGATGGGTGAGATTCCCTCCGTACACACCTGTGACGGCAGCGACACCGCGCCGCCGCTGCGGTGGTCCGGCGCGCCTCCCGGCACGCAGAGCTTCGTGCTGATCGTGGACGATCCCGACGCTCCCGATCCTGCCGCGCCCAAGCGCACCTACGTGCACTGGGTGCTGTACGACATTCCCGCCGACGCAACGGGGCTCGGCGAAGGAGTCACCAGCAGCGGCCTGCCGAGCGGCACGTGCGAAGGAGTGAACGACTGGGACCGCACGGGCTACGGCGGGCCCTGTCCGCCCATCGGGCGTCACCGCTACTTCTTCAAGCTCTCGGCGCTCGACACGAAGCTCGGCGACCTCGGCCGTGCGAAGAAGGCCGACGTCGAGCGCGCGATGCAGGGGCATGTGCTGTCGCATGCCGAGCTCGTGGGCACCTACCAGCATCCGCCGGGGAAGGGAAAAGAGAAGGGGCGCTGATCGCGCCCCTTTCCTTTCGGGTCATGCGCTGGATCGTGCTCAGCCGAAGCGCTTCTCCACCTCGGGCCAGTTCACCACGTTCCACCATGCCTTCATGTAGTCCGGGCGGCGATTCTGGTACTTGAGGTAGTACGCATGCTCCCAGACGTCGAGCCCGAGGATCGGCGCGGGCTTGCCATCCATGAGCGGGTTGTCCTGGTTCGGCGTGCTGATGATCGACAGCTTTCCGCCGTCGTTGATCAGCCAGGCCCAGCCGGAGCCGAAGCGGGCGCCACCCGCGGCGTTGAACTGCTCCTTGAACTTCTCGAAGTCGCCGAAGGACTTGTTGATCGCCTCGGCGAGCTTGCCGCTCGGGGCGCCGCCGCCCTTGGGTGACATGATCTGCCAGAACATCGAGTGGTTCCAGTGGCCGCCGCCGTTGTTGCGGACCGCGGTGCGAATGGATTCCGGCACCGCGTTGAGGTTCTTCAGCAGGTCGTCGAGCGACTTCCCTTGCAGCTCGGGGGCCTTCTCGAGGGCGGCGTTCAGGTTGTTGACGTACGCCCCATGATGCTTGTCGTGATGAATCTCCATCGTCTGCGCATCGATGTGCGGCTCGAGCGCGTTCGTGGGATAGGGCAGCGGCGGAAGTGTGAACGGCATTGCAGGTCTCCGTGATGGTTCAGGCGTCGGTCGCAGGGCGCGCCGCAGCAGCGCGCGCCTTCTCCCGACGCCAGGAGATGAGCCCCGGTAGCAGCGAGACGATGATCACCGCGATGATGACCTTCTCGATGTGGTGTTCGACGCCGGGGATGTATCGGCCGAGAACGAAGCCGACGAACAGCATGGACCAGATCCACAGTACGGCACCCAGCACATTGTAGGCCGTGTAGCTCTTGTAATCCATCTCGGCCATCCCCGCGACGACCGGGACGAAAGTGCGCACGATCGGCATGAAACGCGCAAGGACGAGCGTCTTGCCGCCGTGCTTCTGGTAGAACTCGTGCGCGCGGAACAGGTGTTTCTTCTTGAAGAGCAGGGAATCGTCGCGCGTGAAGAGCCGCGGGCCGGAGTACTTCCCGATCGCGTAGCCGAGCGAGTTCCCGAGGATGGCGGCGACGGTGAGCAGGACGCCGAGCAGCCAGATGTGCAGACCGAACTGCGGCTGTGCCGCGAGGAGGCCGGCAGTGACGATGAGCGAATCGCCCGGCAGGAAGAATCCGATCAGCAGGCCGGTTTCGGCGAAGATGATCAGCGTGAGGCCGACATACCCGCCCGCCTGCACGAGCTGGCGGACGTCGGTGAGCTGGTGAAACAGGTCGGGAAGGGACGACATGCGGAGCGCTGAGTGAGGGACGGCGGGAGCAGCGGAAGTTCGGCAGCGGCCGCGCGGGGGTCAACCGCGGCGCTCGCCGAGCTCGAGCGGCTGGCGATCGAGGCCACGCGGATTCCGACCGAGCGGCGCGGACGCTGGCACCGTGCCGGCCTCACGCCACGCGTCGAGCGCCGTCTCGACGTCGCCTCGGGGGCGGTGGTCGTGCTGCTCGTCGTGGGGTGGGTCTGGTCCATCACGATGGCGGTCACGGGACGACTACCGAACATGGGGGTGGGTTCGGCGTCGGCGGCGATGGCGGCGTCGCTCACCAGCGCGGACGCGACGAGCGCCGCGTACCTGACGGATGCCACCCTCAATGCCCTGGTCGGGAACCTGCGCGGCGCGAGCGGCAAGCTGCGCGTGGAAGTCGTCGCGCCAGGGGAGAAGGTGGCCGACACCGTGGTGGGAGGCGCGTCGCTCCGGGTGGAGTCGCCGGGCACGGCCGGCTCGGACGTGGCGCCTCGCTCCGGCATCTTCCGCGTCGTCGCGGCGATCGGCTCCGCGCTCAAGCCGGTCGGGGACTTCAGCGTCATCGGCCTCGTGCCGAGCAGCACGAAGCGCAATGGCAAGGTCGGATTGTACTATGTCGGGAACTGGCCTGGCGAGAAGGGCGGGCGCGTCAACGCGCCGGGGAAGGCGCCACCCGACCGCTATCAGCCGCCGTCAGGATTCATCGAGGTCACGAAGGCGAACGCCGACACCCGCGTGTCGGAGCACTTTCGATTACGTGACTTCCTCACCCACGATCAACCAAACGTTTGGCCCAAGTATCTGGTGCTGCAGATGCGCAACGTGGACAAGCTGGAGCTCGTGCTCAGCGACCTCGCGCAACGCGGCATCGACGTGTCGGGGGTGACCGTGATGAGTGGCTTCCGGTCGCCGCAGTACAACGAGGGCGGCGGCAACACGGGCGGTCGGGCCAGCCTGAGCCGCCACATGTACGGCGACGCGGCCGACATCTTCATCGACAGCAATCACGACGGCGTGATGGATGACCTGAACCACGACGGCAGGATCTCCATCGCCGACAGCCGCGTGATCCAGCAGGCGGTGGACCGGGTGGAAGCGGCACACCCGGAGCTCGTGGGGGGCGCAGGCGTCTATCCTGCTGAGTCCGGGCACGGACCTTTCATACACATCGACTCGCGGGGCTATCGCGCCCGCTGGGTCGGCTCCGGAGGAGGATAAATGAGCAGCGAAAATCGGCGGGAGCAGGACAGGACGGCTACACCGGTGAAGGGGCCGATCGATCGGCTTGGCGATGCGCTCAAGCCCGACGGCACGCAGGTCGAGATCCCTGACGTGCGCTCGAGCGATCTCGAGCCGTACGTGGGCCTGCGCTACCTCTCGAAGCTCTTCAAGCTGATGGGGGTGATCCTCGGGCTGCTGCTGCTCGCGGAGATCATCACCGGCTTCGTGGCGCAGGGGACCGCGGCAGTGCCGACGCTGCTCGGCGAGGCGAGCCGGCTGATCGTGCTGGCGGGACTCCTGTGGGGCGTCGGGGACCTCGCCATCCTCCTCATCGACGTCGGGCACGACGTACGCGCGGCGCGCATCCTCCTGGCGCGGCAGACCCACGCCGTCACCGGGGGCGGACGACGCACCGAGAACACGACGGCCTCCGCCCCGCCGCCGATCACGCCCCCGCGAACCGCCGGGCCGGTATGATCGTTGCCTTGCCTGAGGCCGCAATGCAGCACCCACACTTCAACGAGGGCTGACACATGCTCTGGACCATCGCGGTCATTCTGCTCATCCTGTGGCTGCTCGGCTTCTTCGCGTTTCACGTCGGAAGCATCATCCACATCCTTCTCGTGATCGCGGTGATCGTGATCATCTATCGCCTGATCACGGGTCGGCGGCCGGTCGTGTAGCCCGTTCTGCACGTTCGGTTGACGAAGGGCGGCCGCGCGGTTGCGCGGCCGCCCTTCGTTCCATTGCAGCCGTGACGAGGTTACTCTGTGCCGCCGGCCGTCCGGCCAACGCATCAGCGCTCTGCCATCCCCTCGCATGCCGAACGAGCTGCTCGAGATCCACGTCGTCGCCCACACTCACTGGGATCGCGAGTGGTACCACACCGCCGAACGCTTCCGGCAGCGGCTGGTGGCACTCGTGGACGAGTTGATCGACGATCCGCCAGAACGCGGCGAGAGCTTCCTCCTCGACGGGCAGGCCATCGTGCTGGAGGACTACCTGGCGGTCCGTCCCGAGCGAGCGGCCGAACTTTCCGCGCTGCTTCGCGACGGTCGGCTCGAAGCGGGGCCGTGGTACGTTCTTTCGGACGAGCTGATCCCGGGCGGTGAGGCGCTGGTGAGGAACCTGCTCGCCGGCCGTGACGTGGTCCGACGCCTGCGCGGCGAGCCGCCACCGGTGCTCTATTGTCCGGACTCCTTCGGTCACCCGGCCATCCTCCCCGAGCTGGCGCGCGGCTTCGGCTGCTCGCTCATCGTGCTCTGGCGCGGCTATGGAGGTGCACGGTGGCCGGCTGGCGACGCCGCCCTCTGGCGCGGGCCTTCCGGAACCCTGGTGCCGCTCTACTCGCTGCCGCCCGATGGCTACGAGTTCGGCAGCGCGCTTCCGGCCGATGACGGACAGGCTCGCGAGCGCTGGGAGCGGATTCGGGCCGCGCTGCAGCCGCGCTCCGCGCTCGGCGTGGCGCTGCTGCTCAACGGCGCTGACCATCACTCGCGCCAGGCGGACCAGCGGCGAGCGGTGCACGCTCTGTCTGCCGCAGCCGCTCCGGTCCGCGTGACGGCGGGCAGCCTGCGCGACGCGGCGACGGCCATCGTCGCCGCTGGCGCCGCGACGGGGCTGCCACTCGTGGAGGGCGAGCTTCGCGACTCCTACGGATACGCGTGGGCGCTGCAAGGCACCTTTGGCGTGCGAGCGGCCCAGAAGCGCCGCAATGCGCTTGCCGAGCGATGCCTGGTGCGCGACGTCGAGCCGTGGATGGCGCTGCTCCCCGAAGGCGCGGGCGCCGGGAGCCGCGCGCTGTTGAGCGCCGCGTGGCGCACCCTGCTGCAGTCGCATCCGCACGATACCCTGTGTGGCACCTCCATCGACGCGGTCGCATCCGCGATGGACGCACGTCTCGCGTCCGTCGCCGGTCAGTCGCGCGGGCTGCGCGAGGATGCACTGCTGGCGCTCATCGGGCACGACCGGGAGCGCGCGCGCGCCGCGCTCGACGATTCGCATCCGGTGGTGCTGCTGCGAAATCCGGCGCCGCGCCCACGCAGCGGGATCGTGGAATTGCGATTGCTCGCAACCGTGGGGAGCGTCGCGGTGGGGCCGGGATCGGCAACTCGACAGGGCGCAGCACGGACGGTTCCCCCGTGGCGCGTGAAGGGGATGCCGCTGCAGATCCTCTCGCGGACCGACGGCGTCTCGCTCACCGAGGCACCACGAGCGTACCCGCGTGCCGACCGCGTCGCTGGCGTCCTCGCGCTGGGCTGGGTGGACGACATGCCGGGCTACTCGCTCGAAACGCGGCCACAGAGCGGCGACGCAGTGCGGCGCCCGCCACAGCCGGTGAACGTGGAAGGCCTCACGCTGGACAACGGGCGCCTGCGCGTGACGGCCACCCCCGAAGGGACGGTCCGGTTGCTCGACCTCGTGAGCGGTCGAGAGCTGCCGGACCTGCTCTCCTTTCAGCAGCAGGTCGACGTCGGCGACCTGTACACGCCCGCACCGCGCGAGCTGCTGGCCCCGCCGCGCGTCGGTCGCGCACGGGCGACGCTGAAAGGTCCACTCCGCGGCGCGATCGCGCTGCGATACACGTTCGGCGATCGCTCGCGAGGCCGAGGACACTGCACGGTGCAGCTCGAGCTCGATGCCGGGCTGTCCGCACTCCGCATCCGCCTGAATGGCGAGAACAGGGACGGTGACCATCGGCTTCGCCTCTGCGTCGCGACCGGGCTGGCCGGGGCCGCGACCGTCGCTGATGCCGCCTTCCATCCCGCGGGCCGCACGCCGCTGGTCGTGCCCGACGAGGATCAGCGTGCGGAGCGTGTGGTGCCTACCGCGCCCCTCCACCGTTGGGTCACGCGATTCGGTGCGGACGCGGGTGTCACCCTCTTCTCGGACGGGCTCACTGAGTACGAGAGCCTGGACGACGGCGCGATCGCGGTTACCCTCTTCCGTGCCGTGGGGGAGCTCTCGCGCGCCGACCTGCCCGAGCGCCCCGGGCATGCCGGCTGGCCCGCGCCGACGCCCGGCGCGCAGGCGCGAGGGCCGTACGAAGCGTGCCTCGCCGTCGGCATGCACGGCGGAGACGGCTGGCGGACGCGCGACCTGGTCGAGCGACTCGCCGACGACCTCCTTGTGCCGCTTCACGGCGAGACGCTGCGCTACAACCTGGACGAGCCCCACCGGGCTGGTGGCCTCGAGCTCAGGGGAGAGGGACTCGCCTTCAGCGCTGCGCTTCCCGCGCGCGTGGCCGGATGGCTGGCGCTGCGGTGCGTGAACCGCCGCGGTGAGGCCACGCGCGGGCAGTGGCGGATCGGTCGGCCGATCACGGAAGCGACGCGCGCACGGCTCGACGAGACGCCGGAGGGCGCACTGACCGTCGGCGACGGCCTCGTGGAGTTCGACGCCGCCCCGCACGAGATCGTGACCATTCTCGTGCGCTGAAGGTGACCCTCACGCCGCGCCTCGCTCGCCCGCCAGGCGGTCGCGCCACGCGTCGCCGAGAAGGCTGGTGGCAAGTACGGTGAGCACGAGCGCGAGGCCCGGGACCAGCGCGACCCACGGCGCCATGACGAGCAGGTCGCGTCCGCCGGCGATCATGTTGCCCCAACTCGGCGATGGCGGCTGGATCCCGAGGCCGAGAAAGGAGAGTCCACTCTCCAGCAGGATGGCGTTGCCCACGCCGAGCGTCGTGGCGACGATGGCGGGGCCGAGCGCGTTCGGCAGCACGTGTCGGAGGAGCACTCGCAGCGGCGCGGCGCCGAGCGCGGTCGCGGCAGGCACGAACGGGCGCGCGCGTACCGTGATCACGTCGGCGCGAACGAGGCGGGCGATTCCCATCCAGCCGGTGGCGACCAGCACCACGAGCACGGTGCGCAGCCCCGGAGCCCACAGCGCGACGCCGACGAGCAGCAGCACGAGTCGCGGCAGCGCGAGCAGCAGGTCGGCGAGTGCCATCAGGAGGCGGTCCACCACTCCCCCCATCCATCCCGCCATCGCACCCAGCAACGTCCCCAGGACGCCGGCGAGCCCGGCGCCGAGCACGCCCACCAGCAGCGAGAGCCGGCCGGCGAGCATCATCCGTACGAACAGGTCGCGTCCGAAGCGATCGGTGCCGAGGAGGTGAAAGTCCCCGCGTGCATCGTGCGAGAATGGAGGGACCAGGCGCCGCGCGAGCACGTCGCTGATCTGCAGCGGATCGCGTGCACTGAGTGCCGGCACGAGCAGGACGCCGATCGCGAGCACCACCAGCGCGATGGCAGGGAGGGTCGATGCGGCATCGAGCCGCCGACGGCGTCGAGTCGGTCCGTTCATCCCCGCACGCGCGGATCGGCCCACGGCAGCAGTGATTCGGCGGCGAGGTTCGCCACGAGCACGAGTGCGCCGTACGCGGCAGCGCAGCCGAGGACGACTGGATAGTCGCGCGCCACGATGGACGTCACCATCAGGCGTCCCATGCCCGGCCAGCCGAAGATCGTTTCCACGAACACCGAGCCGGCGACCGTGCCGGGAAGTGCGAGTGCGAACAGCGTGAGGAGGGGTGCGCGCAGGTTGCTCGTGAGGTGGCGGGCGAGCACCCGCCGCTCGCTCGCACCCTTCGCCCGGGCGGTGCGCAGCCAGTCGGAGCGCATCACGTCCAGGGCGCTCGTGCGCACGTAGCGCGCGACGCCGGCGGCGCCGATCGCGGCGAGCAGCGACACCGGAAGCACCGAATGCCGCGCGAGGTCCGCCAGGCGCGCGAGTCCATGCAGGTGCAGGCCCGGCGTCGTCATTCCCACCGCCGGCAGCCGCATCCACATCGGCAGGTCGAGCGTGGAGGCGAGGTAGGTGAAGCACGCGATCGCGGCGAGGCCGAGCCAGTAGGCGGGTGAGGCGGCGAGCACCACGCTCGCCACGGTGAGCGCGATGTCCGTGGCGCTCCGATGACGCGCCGCCTGGACCACGCCGACGGCCGCTCCAACGAGGAACGAGAGCAGCAGCGACGCCCCGCCGAGGGCAAGCGAGACCGGCAGCGCATCGCCGATCACGGCCGTCACCGGCCGCTGGTCGACGAAGCTCCGACCAAGGTCGGCGTGGAGCGTGCGTCGCGCCCAGCGTGCATATTGGACCGCAACTGGTCGGTCCAGCTCCAGCTCGGTGCGCAGGCGGTCGGCGTCAGCGGCCGACGCGCCCGGCGGAAGGAGAAAGGTCGCCGGATCGCCCGGCGCCAGACGGAGGAGGACGAAGGTGAGCGACAGCACGCACCAGTACAGCAGCGCCGTGCGCGCGACCACGCGGACGAGGGCAGGGGAACGCACGCGGTGATATCGCATCCCGTCGGGACGCCGTCAACGGCGCGACGTGCTCGCTGGACCCGCGCCGCCTTCGTCCTCGTCGCGCTGGCCGACCCGACGGCTTGTGTGAGTCCCCAGCGTCCGCCCGATGTCGTCGTCTACGCATCGGGCGCCGACCTCGAGTCGCCCGATCCGCTGGTCACCACACATCCGCTGTCGCGCCAGGTGCAGCGGTTCGCGCTGCTCGTCACGCTCCTGCGCTACGACTCGACCCTCACGCCGCAGCCGTACTACGCGCGGCGCTGGAGCTGGTCGAACGGCGGGAGGGACCTCATGCTCCGGCTGGCGCCGGATCTCCGCTGGCATGACGGCGTCCCGACGACCGCGCGCGACGCCGCCTTCACCTTCCTTGCTGCACGCGATCCCGCCACCGGCTTCGCCCGCGCATCGGAGCTCGCCTCGCTCGACACGGCCGTCGCACTCGACGACACGACGCTGCTCTTCCGGTTTCACCACGCGCCTCCCGCACTGCCCCCACTCCTCACCGAGCTTCCCCTCCTGCCCGCTCACCTGCTGGCGGGGACGCCGCGCACCGCCCTGCGTTCCGCCGCATTCGAGCGCGTCCCGGTCGGCAATGGACCATTCCGCTTCCAGGCTCGCCAGCGCGGATCGAGCTGGAGCTTCGTGCGCAACGACGCCTTTCCCGCGTCACTCGGCGGCCCGCCCGCACTGCGCGGCTTCGTCGTCGCCGTGGTGGACGAGGCGACCACCAAGTACGCGGGGCTCGTGAGCGGAGAGCTGGATGTGGCGGGAATCGCGCCCACGATGGCCGCAGTCGCGAAGCGCGACGACCTGCTGCGCGTGGTGACCTATCCGGTGCTGTTCGGCACCGGCCTGTTCTTCAACACCACGCGACCGCCCTTCGACGACCGGCGCGTACGTCGCGCGGTCGCCCGGTCGGTCGACCGCCGCCGCATCGTGGACGTCGCGCTCGCCGGCTTCGGCGAGCCGGCGTCGAGTCCCGTGCCGTCCGGGAGCCCGCTCGCCTGGCGCGCGGCGCCCAGCCGCGACACGCTCCTTGCGGATCGGCTGCTCGACGAGGCGGGATGGCGGCGAGGACCGGACGGCATTCGGCAACGTCGGGGACAGCGCCTCGAGATCGAGCTGCTCACGGTGGGCAGTGGCGACAACGTGGTCGAGCAGCTCGTGCAGGCGGACCTGGCGGCACGGGGAATCATCATGCACATCCGGCAGACCGAGCTCGGCACCTTCCTCACCACGGCGCGCGCGGACCGGAAGCGCTTCGACGTGCTGCTCGCCGGCATCCCCGGAGATCTCGCGCTGTCCCAGGTGAATGCCCTCTTCGCGACGTCGCAGCGTGGCGGGTCCCTCGACTACACCGGCTTTCACGCGCCGGCACTGGACGATGCGCTCGCCTCCGCAGCCGCGGCGCGAAGCGATGCGGCGCGCCGCGACGCCTGGATCCACGTCCAGGTCGTGCTCGACTCGCTGGCGCCGGCCACCTGGCTCTATCACTCGCGCGGCGTGCAGGGCGTCACCCGACGCCTCGAGGACCTGCGCATGGACCTGCGTGGCGAGCTGGTCACGCTGCATGAGTGGTCGCTCGCCGGGCACGGAGGCGCGCGATGAGCCTCCTCGTCACGCGTGACGAGCTCCTCGCGCGGCGCCCCGTGGCCACGGGACCTCTTGCCGCGCTCGCCGGCGGATTGCGTCGCGAGCTGGAGCCGCTGATCTCCACGCCCCCCGACGTCCCGCTGGAGAAGGCGCTGCTCTCCCGCGCCGGTGGTCGATGCGAGCAGGACGGCACGTTGCTCGAGTACGATCCCTTGCTCGTGCAGCACCGCTGCCCGCGCTGCGGACGGACGCATGCAGGCGTGATTCACGATCGCTTCCGCCTGTATTGGCACCATCTCTGGCTCGCCGAACGGGCCGTGCATGGCGCGCTGCTCGGTGTGCTGCTCGACGACAGCGGCGCCCGCGACGTCGCCGTGCACCTGCTCGGCAGCTACGCGGACCGCTACCTGGCGTATCCGAACGTGGACAACGTGCTCGGCCCGTCCCGGCCGTTCTTCAGTACCTATCTCGAGTCGATCTGGCTGCTGCAGCTCTGCGTCGCCCTCGACCTGCTGGAGCTGGGCGCGCCGTCGGATGCCGTGTCGGCGCTTGGCGCGCGGGTCCGCGAACGGCTGATCGAGCCCAGTGCCGCGCTCATCGCGTCATACGACGAAGGGCTGTCCAACCGGCAGGTGTGGAACAACGCCGCGCTGATGGCCGCCGGCGCGCTGCTCGGCGACGACTCCCTCATCGATCGGGCCAGCGCCGGCCCGTCGGGGCTTGGCGTCCACCTCGCCGAAGGCCTGCTCGCCGACGGGAGCTGGTACGAGGGGGAGAACTATCACCTCTTCGCGCATCGTGGGCTCTGGTACGGCGTGCGGATCGCCGAGACGAATGGGCGCACGCTCGCGAGGCAGTACGACGCGCGCTTCCGCGAAGGGTTCGCCGCGCCATTCCGCACCCTCCTTCCCGACCTGACCTTTCCCTCGCGGCGCGACTCGCAGTACGCGGTGAGCGTGCGCCAGCCGCGTTTCGCCGAGTCCTGCGAGCTGGGCCTGGCGCGGAGCTTCGACGAGCGGCTCGCGTCCATGCTCGCTCGGCTGTACGACGAGTCGGTGCCACGCGGCGAGACCGGGCGACGCGCGACGTCCGCCGACGTGGAGCGCAACCTCTCCCCCACCGGGCTGTCGCGCGCCGACCTGTCCTGGCGGAGCCTCCTCGTGGCGCTGCCCGAGCTGCCACCACTCGTGGCGACGCCCTTCACGTCGGACCTGCTGCCGGCACAGGGACTGGCCATCCTCCGCCGCGACGACGGCTGCACCTACGTGGCGCTGGATTACGGTCATGCGGGGGGCGGGCACGGCCATCCCGATCGGCTCAACCTGCTCGTCGTGGACGGCCACGTTCGCTGGTTCGACGACCCGGGCACGGGCTCGTACGTCGACGAGTCGCTGCACTGGTATCGCAGCACGCTCGCGCATACCGCTCCGGTGGTCGACGCCCATTCCCAGCCGCCCACGCACGGGTCGCTCGTCGCGTTCGACGACGACGGGCAGATGGGCTGGGTGAGCGCCACGGCGCGGCTGCTGCCGGACCTGGAGGTTCGGCGGAGCGTGGTGCTGATGCCGGACTACCTGATCGACGTGCTGGAGTGGGAGGCGCCGACGCCGCACGAGATCGGGTTGCCGCTGCAGGGCGTGGACGCGGTGGACGACCTCGAGCTGCCCCTCCCTCGCAGTGCCACGCGCATCCGCGGCGGGACGGCGAAGGAGGATGGCTTCAGCCACCTGCGTGATGGCCAACGCATCGCGACGCGCGCCGGCGAACCGGTGCGACTCCGTCGCACGCGCGAGGGGATCGGCAATGCGACGCTCGATGGCTGGGCGCTCGCACCGGCGGGGGCGACGTGGGAGCGCGCGCTCGCTCCCGATGCACCGTCGCGTGCGGGACTCCTCCCCCTCCTGCTCGTTCGCGCGACGGCGGCCACCGGGCGCATCGCGGCGGTGTGGAGCTGGCGGAGCAGGGTCACCGACGTCGGGTTCGGCGACGACGGCGTCGACGTCCAGCGCGAGGACGGCACTCGCGACCTGCACCGCCCCACGTCGCGCGGATGGCACATCGTCCGTACGGGCGGTGAGCGGACGGAGGACGTCATGCTGACGGGGCACGTGACGCGCCGCACGCCGGTGACCGCCGCGACGAGCGTGGCGTCGCGGGAATCGCCGCCAGCTCCGCTCGCGCTTCCCGCCACCTTCGAGCTCGGCGAGCGGCACTACCGCCGCTCGGAGGCCACATGGCACGAGGCTGGTCAGCCGCGGGCGACAGCCACGCTGGCGGCTCCCCGGCGCGGCCAGCTCCAGCTCCGCGTTCGGGTGTCACCCTCGCATCGACGGTTCGTGCCGATCGCCACGGTCAATGAGCTCGACAACGAGCCTGCCGCGATCAACGGCGACGGGGTACAGCTCTATGTGGAGGCAGGCGACCTGCGCGGCGGATGGCTTCTCGTTCCGCGGAGCGGCACGGACGAGGTGGAGCAACGGCCGGTGGAAGGCTGGACCGGTGGCCTGCGCCTGGACGCCGGCTGGCGGGAAGTCGAGGATGGCTGGGAGCTCGAAGCCACCATCGGCCTCCCCGGGAACGTGACGGACGTCGGCTTCGATCTCCTCGTGAACGAGACCGCGCCGGGACGCGCGCGGCGCCGCGGCCAGCTCGTGCTCTCGGGTGCGGACGGGGAATTCGTCTATCTTCGTGGGGACCGTCACGACGCCACGCGACTTCTTCGCTTCGCTCTCCCCGATGGCTGAATCCCGTCTCGCCCGCATTTCCGTCGTTCTCTACGAACCGCAGGATCCCGTGAACATCGCCGCGACCGTGCGGGCGATGAAGAACATGGGCATCGGCTCCCTGCGGCTGGTGCGTCCGGTGGCGTACGATCCGGTGCGCCTCGAAGGCATCGCGCACGACACCTGGGACGTGATCGACGCCATCGAGGAGTACGACGACTTCGATGCCGCCGTCGCGGACTGCGTGCGCCTGCTCGGTTTCACCGCGCGTCGCCGCGCCGCCAAGTGGCAGCTGCTCGACCCGAAGGGCGCCGCGGCCGACGCACTCGAGCACGTGGACGAGGGGCGCGTCGCCATCGTGTTCGGGCGCGAGGACACCGGCCTGCCCAACGACGTGCTCGACCGGATCCACGTGGCGGTGACGATTCCCACCACCGAGCATGCCTCGCTCAATCTCGCGCAGGCCGTGCTGATCGCGTTGTACGAGCTGCACCTCGCCTCCGGCGATGCCACACGAACGCTGCGCGGCCCTCGCAAGGAAGCGCCACCGCCCACGGCGGAGCTGCTCGAGCGCTACTTCGCCGAGCTCCACCGGTCGCTCGATTCCATCCAGTTCTTCAAGACCCGGTACCCCGAGCACATCATGCGCTCGCTGCGCGCGCTCACCTTCCGTGCCGCGCCCGACGATCGCGAGCTCTCGCTCCTTCGCGCCGTGGCGCTCGAGGTCGTCCGCTTCCTGGAGCGCACCGGGCGCATCGAGCGGACACTGCCGGACGAAGTCTCCCCACGCCCGCCACGCCACGTGACCGGCCGCGACACGAGCGGCCGCGCCGAGGATTGACGCGGGCGCTGCACGCCACTCTCATTGAGCCATGGCTCTCAATCGCTTCTTCGGCCGCCGGAAGGACAGCGCGACGGACCCGGCCGCACCACCTGAGACGGAGATCGCCGCCGACGAGGGCGAGGACGACGCCCCCTTCGAGCCCGAGGGATTGCCGGAAGATGTCGCCCAGCGAAGCTGGGCCGAGCGCGCGGCAGCCGTGCTTCCGACCGGAGCCTCCACCGGCAGCAAGCGCCCGTTCGCGCTCTACGGCACCGAGGTCGTCGACGTGGCCTCGCACTTCGTCACGGCGAGTGGCTGTCGCGTCACCGACGTGGAAGGCAACCGGTTCCTCGACTGCACGATGGGCCTCGGTGCCGTCGCCCTCGGCTATGCCGAACCGAGCGTGGTGCAGGCGGTGATTGCCGCGGCGTCGGAAGGCAACGTGAGCGCGCTGTCGAGCTGGCGCGAGGTCGAGCTCGCCGAGCGCCTCTGCGCGATCATTCCGTGCGCTGAGCGCGTGCAGTTCCTGAAGACGGGGGCCGAGGCGACGTCCGCCGCCGTGCGTCTCGCTCGTGCGCACACGGGACGCGCACATGTCGTGGGCTCCGGCTATTTCGGCTGGCACGACTGGAGCAGCGACGCGCGCGGTGTGCCGCAGGCCACGCGCCACTTCTTCTCCGCCATTCCCTTCGATGACCTGTCCGCGCTCGACGCGGCGGTGGAGCGCGCCGGCAACGACCTCGCCGCGATCGTGCTCGAGCCCGTGGTGGAGCGGGAGCCGTCCGAGATGTGGCTGCTGCGCGCGCGCGAGCTGTGCGACGCGCGCGGCGCCGTGCTGATCTTCGACGAGGTCAAGACGGGCTTCCGCGTGGCGCCCGGCGGATGGCAGGAAGTCAGCGGCGTGACCCCGGATCTCGCCGCCTTCGGGAAGGCGATGGCCAATGGCTATCCCCTCGCCGCCGTCGTGGGCCGCGAGCCGATCATGGCCGCTGCGCGCGACACCTGGATCTCCTCCACCCTCGCGAGCGAGAGCACCGCGCTCGCCGCCGCGCTCGCCGTGCTCGACTGGCACGACAAGGCCGACATCTGCGCCACGCTGGCCGAGACCGGGCGCGAGATGCGCGCCGCCGTGGACCGCGCGATCATGGCGAGCGGCATCGATGGCGTCACCACGTGGGGAATCGACCAGATGTGGCTGATGCGCTGGGAAGATCCGGAACGGGAGTCCCGCTTCCTCCTTCGTGCGCTCGATGAAGGCGTGCTCTTCAAGCGCGGGGCCTACAACTTTGCCGCGGTGGCCCACGACGAGGTGGCGCTGCAGGAAATCGAGTCTGCGGCGAGTGCGGCCTTCGTGGCGCTCATGGAAGAGAGCGCGGAGTGACGGCGACCACGCCGCTCGGCGGCTCCGCGCCGCTGGTGGACGCGCACGCGCATTTCCTGCATGCTGGCGCCGGTCGCGCCGACTGGAAGGCGGCGAACGACGCACGCTTCCGTGCGGGCGACGCGATCGGGGTCACGTATCACGTGGCGAGCGTGCTCGGCAGCTATGGGCATCGTTCGCCGACGTACTTCCCGTCGCCGGACGACCTCTCGCGCGGCAACGACGCGATGGCCGAAATCGCGCGCGCCGAACCCGATCGGGTGCGCTGGTACGCCACGGTGAATCCCAACTTCACCACGCACGCCATCGCCGAGCTTCGTCGTTGCCGCGAGCTCGGCGCCGTCGGCGTGAAGCTGCTTGCCAGCCGCCGCGCCGACGACCCGCTCCTCGATCCCGTCTGCGAGGTGGCAGCCGAATACGGATTGCCCATCCTCCATCACATCTGGCAGCATCGCACCCGTGAATGGCCCAACCAGGAGATCTCGGATGGCCTGGATCTCGGGCGGCTCGCGGTGCGGCATCCCGCGGTGTCGTTCATCCTCGCCCACCTGGGCGGGGGCGGAGACTGGTCGCACACGCTCGCGGCGGTGCGCGACATCCCCAACGTGTATCCGGACCTCTCGGGAAGCGGCGTGGACCGCGGCATGCTCGACGCCGCGCTCGCGGCGCTGGGGCCGCAACGGCTGCTCTGGGCCTGTGACCTCACGATGGAGACGGGGCTCGCGAAGCTCCGCGCGCTCGAGGTGATCGGGCTGTCGGCCGACGACATGGCCGACGTCCGCTGGCGCAACGCCGCACGACTCTTCGGCGCCGGCACGTTTCCGCGATGCACCACGACGGCGGCGCGCGTCGCATGATCGACTGCGCCACGTACATCGGTCCGTACCCGTTTCGCGATCTGCCGCACCCCGAGCCATCGGTCCTCGTGCGCGTGCTCGCACGTGAGGGGATGGATGGTGCCTGGGTGGGCTACCTGCCGGCTCCCTGGCAGCGGGATCCGGCGCCGGCGAACGCGGCCCTCTTCTCCGCCCTCGAGCCGCACCCGGTGCTGCGCGCCGCGCCGGTGGTGCGGCCGGACTGGCCGCGCTGGGAGCGCGACCTCCGCGCACTGGTGGAGGCCGGCGCCGCCGCGGTGCGCGCCTATCCGATGCACTGGGGCATGGGCCCGCACGACGAGCGGCTGCGCGCACTCGCGCTCGCCTGCGGCGAGCTCGGCGTGCCGCTCCTGCTCACGGTGCGGTTCGAGGATCTTCGGCAGCGCTCGCCGCTGGATGTCGCCGGCGACCTCTCCGCGGCGCACGTCCGTACGCTGGCGCGCAGTGGCGAGAAGGTGCGTCTGGTCGTGACCGGCGCCGGTCGTGAGCTGCTCGAGGAGGTCCATTGGGGGCTCACCCCCGACGAGCAGCGTCGCGTGCACTGGGATTTCGCGTGGGTCTGGGGCCCGCCGGAGGATCAGCTCGCACATCTCCTGCGCACGGTCGGCGCCGAGCGATTCGTCGTCGGCTCGCATTGGCCATTGCGCCTCACGCAGAATTCGCGGGCGAACCTCGACCTGCTGCCCCCCGATCTCCGCAGCGACGGCATCACCGATGCAGCGGGCCTCACCGTCGTCAGGAAAACACCGACTTGAACTTTCCCCGGGGACGCGGAAGGTTGCGCTGGTTGCGCATGAATTGCCGCACCGCTCGCCTTGCGGCAGCGTATGTCCTCGCACAAACTTGCTGGCTGGTCGGGGCATGGTGAATCGATTCACGCATGCCCCATCCATTGTTTTTCCCAACACCCCAACGCGATGACGCAGCGAAGGAAGTGGGCCGCCATCCCCGGACTCTTCATCCTGGCGGTCGGTGCCGTCGTCTTGTCCGCCTACAGCGGCGCATCATCCTCGCAGGGCCGTGGCCCCGAACAGCCGATCAAGTTTCCCCACCCGCGCCACGCCGGTGCGGTGAAGGACGGGGGCCTCGGGCTCAACTGCCTCTACTGCCACAACAACGCCAACAAGTCCGCTGACGTCGGCATGCCCGCCGTCAGCACTTGCATGGGTTGCCATACGATCGTCCTCGGCCGCGCCGATTCGTCGAAGCGGGAGATCGCGAAGCTCCAGAAGTACGCCGCCGAGAACAAGCCGATTCCGTGGGTGCGCATCCACAAGGTGCCCGAGTACGTGCACTTCCCGCACGTGCGACACGTGAACGCCGGCGTCACCTGCCAGACGTGCCACGGCCAAGTGCAGAAGATGCAGACGGTCTATCAGTACGCGTCGCTCAACATGGGCTGGTGCGTGAACTGCCACGTCAACGGCTACGATCCCAAGGAAGGACAGAAGGCCGCCGGCTACGACAACGTGCCGCCGGCCAACTACTCCGGTGGCGTGCCCTACGGCACGCCGGGCAGCAACGCCGGCCTCGCCGCCAACGCCGCGGCCTTCACCCCGCCCGGCATGGGGCTGCCACGTGACACGGCCGCACCGTCCAGTGGCGCCACCCCCGCTGCCGAGCGTCGCCGCGCGCGCTACGACTGCGCCAACTGCCACTACTAGCCCGCCCGAGGAAAGCCGCCACATGAGCAACGACACGGGGTCGCCGGGCGTCAAGCGACGCGACTTCCTGAAGGTCCTCGGTGCCGCCGGCGCCACCATTGGTTCGGTGGGCTGCAGCTCCGAGAAGGTCGGAAACCTGATCCCCTATCTCGTCCATCCCGACGAGACGGTCTCCGGCGTCTCCACCTACTACGCCACCACCTGCCGCGAGTGCTCCGCCGGCTGCGGCGTCATCGCCGAGACGCGCGACGGCCGCACCACGAAGCTCGAGGGAAATTCCGAGCATCCGCTGAATCGCGGCGCGCTGTGCTCGCGTGGGCAGGCCGCGGTGCAGGGCCTCTACAATCCCGATCGCTTCCGCGGGCCGATGGTGAAGGAGAATGGCGCGTGGAAGGCCATCGAATGGGATGCCGCGCTCACGCTCCTCAACCAGAAGCTCGCCGGCGCCCGCGGCGGCGCGGCGAACGCCGTCTTCATCAATCAGCATGAGAGCGGCAGCTTCCCCGCCTTCCTCGATGCGTGGCTCGCCGGCTACGGCATGCGGCCCCACCTCAGCGTGGATTTCGAGGCGGACAGCGCGGCCATCGAGGCCAACCGCCGGAGCTACGGCGTGGCCTGGCCGCGACTCTCCTTCGCCGACGCGAAGCTCATCGTTTCCTTCGGCGCCGACTTCCTCGAGACGTGGGGCCTGTCGGTTCCGCAGCAACTCGACTTCGCTGACGCGCGCGCGAAGCTCGACGGCGCGCCGCGCTTCGTCTACATCGGCCCCCGGAGATCTCTCACTGGCTTGAACGCCGATCAATGGATCGCCTGCAAGCCGGGCTCCGAGCTCGCCATCGCGAACGCGCTTGCCGGCAAGACCTCCATTGCCGACGCGGCGCAGCAGAGCGGCGTCTCCGCTGCCGTGCTGCAGCGGCTGCAGCAGGAGCTCACGGCGGCGAAGCCCGTGATGGCGCTCGCCGGCACGCGTGGCCCCAACGCCCTCGACGTCGCGCTCGCCGTGGCGGCGCTGAACCAGGCCAATGGTGCGGTGGGCACCACGATCCGTCCTGCCGAGCCGATGATGGGCTTCGAGGGCATCGCGCGCTTCGGCGAGGTGGCGGCGGCCGTCGAGCGGATGCGCGCCGGCTCGGTGCCCGTCGCCTTCGTCCGCGGTGCCAATCCGGCCTACAGCCTCCCGGCGAGCGCCCGCTTCGCCGAGGCGTTCGCGAAGGTCCCGTTCAAGGTGAGCTTCTCGCTGTACCCGGACGAGACCACGGAGCTGTGCGACCTCGTGCTCCCCGACCTGCATTCGCTGGAGTCGTGGGGTGATGCGGAAGCCGGACGCGGGCTCGTCTCGCTCCAGCAGCCGGCGATGGACCCGGTGTTCGAGGGTACGCGCGCGACGGCCGACGTCCTGATGCAGGTGGCGCTGAAGGAGCCCGCCAACGCCGCGCGCTATCCCCAGAAGGACTATCGGAGCTGGCTCATCCAGCGCTTCCCTGGCGGGATGAGCGCGTTCACGCAGACGCTGGTGAAGGGGGTTGGCCCGGGCGCCGTCGCACCGCGCACCGCCGCCCCCGCCGCCACGACCACCCTCGCGCCCGCCGCGCCGATCGACAGCACGAAGGGCGACTTCTATCTCGTCGTCTATCCGTCGCCGGTGCTCGGCGACGGACGCGGGGCGAACAAGCCGTGGCTGCAGGAGCTCCCCGACCCGGTGAGCAAGGTGCTGTGGAGCTCGTGGGTCGAGCTGCACCCGGAGACGGCGCAGCGGCTCGGCATCGATCGCGGCGACATCGTCGAGGTGAGCACGGCGGCAGGCAAGGTGCGCGCGCCGGCCTATCTCTACCTCGGCATTCGTCCGGACACCGTGGCCATCGCCCTCGGGCAGGGTCACACGTCGGCGGCGAAGCTCGACCAGTTCGATCCCAAGCACACCGATCCGAAGCTCGTGCAGTGGGGCTATGGCCGCTACGCGCGCAACATCGGCGCGCGTGCCCAGGACCTGCTCGGCATCGCCGGCGACGCGGCCGGTGGGCTCGCGCTCGTCAGCACGCGTGCATCCCTCTCGAAGACGGGCGACAGCGAACAGCTGATCTCCACCGAAGGCTCGGCGCGCCAGCATGGCCGCGGTATCGCGCAGGCGATCCCGGTGTCGGAGCTGGGACATTCGCCGCGTGGAGACGAGGGCGGCGTCGCCGCCGTCGCGGCCGAGGGTGATCCGAAGGCCCCGCACGAGGGGAAGGAGGAGCACATCCCCGGCGAGCCGTCCACCGCCTTCCTGCCCGGCCTCCGCTCGCCGGTGGCCGCCGACGCCCAGGGCGAGCTGGGCTCGCCCAGCAGCAAGGACCAGGGGAAGCTGAAGGGGATGTACTCGCCCGACCACTGGTCCGGCATGGAGCAGCGGCGCTGGGCGATGACCATCGACCTGTCGCGCTGCACCGGCTGCTCGGCGTGCGTCACGGCGTGCTACGCCGAGAACAACATTCCGACCGTCGGCGCGCCCTGGCAGAACGCCACCATCTGGGCGGACCAGAAGGCCGGGTTCAACATCGTGCGCGGCCGCGAGATGAACTGGATCCGTCTCGAGCGCTACTTCGAGGGCGCGCCGGACGCGAAGTTCACCGAGGACTTCGAGGCGCGCTTCGTCCCGATGCTCTGCCAGCATTGCGGCAACGCGCCCTGTGAGCCGGTGTGCCCGGTGTATGCCACGTATCACGCGCCGGACGGCCTGAACGTGCAGGTCTACAACCGGTGCGTGGGCACGCGCTACTGCAGCAACAACTGCCCGTACAAGGTCCGCTACTTCAATTGGTTCGGCTACGGCGAGCCCGATCGCAAGCAGTACGCGTTCCCATCGCCGCTGGATTGGCAGCTCAACCCGGATGTCACGGTGCGCACGAAGGGCGTGATGGAGAAGTGCTCCTTCTGCGTGCAGCGCATCCGCGAGTCGGAAACGCGCGCCAAGGTCGAAGGGCGCGCGGTGGCACCCGACGAGTTCACGACGGCGTGCGCGCAGGCGTGCCCGTCGCGCGCGATCGTCTTCGGTGACGCCGCCGACGCGGAGTGGACGGTGAGCAAGCAGGTCGGCGACCGGCGTGGCTACCACGTGTTCGATGAGCTCAACACCTTCACCGCGGTCGTCTACTTGAAGAAGGTCAACCATCCGGAGCCGGCCGCGCCGGCCCAGGCGTAAGGGGAGGCGCGACATGGCTACTCTGGTTCAACCGCGTCCCGGCGACGACGTACCGCGCCCGAACCTGCCGTCGGCGAGCAACCGCCTGCCGGCCATCGCCGACTACGAGCAGGTCGATCGCGACATCATCGCCACGCTCGGGCCCACGCTCGGCTGGTTCGCCGCGCTCGGCGTGGCGATCGTCTGCCTGCTGATCGGCGCGTCGGCCTGGACCTATCAGATCTACGAGGGGCTCGGCGCCGCGGGATACCATCCGCCGGTGATGTGGGGCGTGTACATCGTCACCTTCGTGTTCTGGGTCGGTATCGGTCACGCCGGAACGCTCATCTCGGCGATTCTCTACCTGTTCCGCGCCGGCTTCCGCACCACCATCTATCGAGTGTCGGAAGCGATGACGGTGTTCGCCGTCATGACGGCCGGCCTGTTCCCGATCCTGCACCTCGGGCGGCCGTGGAAGTTCTTCTACCTGATTCCGTACCCGAACTGGCGGCTCATCTGGCCGAATCCCAAGAGCCCGCTCGTCTGGGACGTCTTCGCCATTCTCACCTACCTCACGGTGTCGGCCACGTTCTTCTACGTGGGCCTCATCCCCGACATCGCGGTGCTGCGCGATCACGAGACGAATCCGGTCCGCAAGCGGATCTACGCCATGCTCGCCCTGGGATGGCGCAACTCCGAGCATGAGTGGCGGCACTTCACGCGCGCGTACCTCTTCCTCGCCGCGTTCGCCACGCCCCTCGTGCTGTCGGTGCACTCGGTCGTGTCGTTCGACTTCGCGATGGCGCTCACCCCGGGCTGGCACGCGACCGTGTTCCCGCCCTACTTCGTGGCCGGCGCCATCTTCTCCGGCATCGGGATGGTGTTCACCATCTGCATCCCGTTGCGGAAGGTGTTCAAGCTCGAGCACATCATCACCATCAACGACCTCGACGCGGCGGCCAAGCTCTGCCTCTTCACGTCGATGGTCGTCGGGCTCGCGTACCTGTCCGAGTTCCAGGTGGCGTGGATGTCCGGGAACCAGTTCGAGCAGGAGTACTTCTGGAACCGCGTGTTCGGCCAGTGGGCGTGGGCCGCGTGGATCATGCTCATCTGCAACTGTGTGCTCCCGCTCTCGCTCTTCTCGCAGAAGCTCCGACGCAACACGACGTGGCTGTTCCTCATCTCGATCACGATCAACATCGGCATGTGGTTCGAGCGCTTCGTGATCGTGGTGCCGTCGCTGTCGCACGAGTTCGAGCCCTGGCAGTGGGGCGGCTACGCGCCCACCTGGGTGGACTACTCCATCCTGCTCGGCTCGTTCGGCTGGTTCTTCATGTGGTTCCTGCTGTTCATCAAGCAGCTTCCCGTGATGGCCATCGCCGAGGTGAAGGAGATCGTGCCGCCGCGCCTGCGGCGGCCGGCCGACCACTCGCATGACCTCGACGTCGGTTATCCTGATTCGGCGATTACCCTGGAGGACCGTCTCTGATGCAGGGTGTCCTCGGTGCCTTCCGCGAGATCGACGCGACCTGCGACGCGATCACGGAACTGCGCAAGAAGAACTTCAGCGAGATCACGGTGTTCACCCCGACGCCGCGCCACGAGTTCGAGCATGCGCTCGAGCCGCCGCACAGCAAGGTGCGCATGTTCACGCTGATCGGCGGCCTGGCGGGGCTCACCTTCGGGTACTGGATCCCGATCTGGATCTCCGACTACTGGCCCATCGTCGTCGGCGGCAAGCCGGTGGCGAGCTGGGTGCCCTACACCATCATCGGCTTCGAGCTGATGGTGCTCATCGGCTCCCTGTCCACCGTGTTCGGCATGTTCGCCCTCGCGCGCATTCCGCGCCTCACCATGACCGTGGGTTACGATCCCCGCTTCAGCCATGGCGACTACGGCATCTGGGTCGTGGCGCCCCCCGATCGTGCTGCCGAGGCAGCCGACCTGCTCCGCGAGCACGGTGCCGTCGAGGTCCGCAATGAGCGCTAAGCCCATGCGGATGGTCGGCCGGTACGGCGCCCTCTCGCTCGTCCTCGCGCTCGGCGCCTGCTCCTGGTTCACCGACTTCAAGGAGCAACCGAAGTTCGACCCGTGGGAGTCCACGAGCGACACCATTCCGATGCGCGGCAACCCGCAGTTTTCGGTGTCGGTGTACGGCTCCGCGGCGCCGGGCTATGCGGTCTCGCGCCAGCGGCTGCCGGGGACCATCGACTCCATGTCGACCATTCCCAACCCCGTTCCGGCCGATGCACGCTCGCTCGACAACGGGCACAAGTACTACGCGATCAACTGCGCCGTCTGCCACGGCGACCTGGGACATGGCGACGGGTCGGCGACGCAGTACGGGATGCCGGGCATCAACATCGCCGGTCCGGGCGCAGCGGCCATCGGCTACACCGACGGCTACATCTGGGGAATGATGCGCAACGGACGCGGCATGATGCCCACCTACGATCGCATCGAGGAGATGGATCGGTGGGACGTGGTGAACTACATCCGCGGGCTGCAGGGCAAGTACAAGGTCGCCACCGGTCCGGTGGGCCTGCCGGGTGAGACCGGTGACAAGGTGCCTGGGCCGTCGCAGACGGGCCCGACGCGCCCGTCGCCGTACTATCACCACGCCGGCTCGCAGGCGGGTGCCGGCATTCCCGCGGTGCCCGGCGGGCCGACGTCCCCGCCGCCGCTCTCCGATTCGACATCCACCACCCCCACGGGTGGCGCGCGACACACCCCTACCACCACGACGCCGAAGACGGGAGGCGAGCGGTGAGCGATCACGCTACTCACACGCCCACGCGCGACGAAGTCGTCGCCACGTACAGCAAGCCGATGTCCGGTACGATGGGCACGGCGGCGCTGGTGCTCGCGGCCATCGGCCTCATCGTATTCATCATCGGGCTGTTCGTCGCACCGGATCGCGTCTGGCGCGCCTACCACGTGAACTGGCTGTTCTTCGCCTCGCTCTCCTCGGCGGGCGTGGTCTTCGTGGCCGTGCAGCGGATCACCACCGCGCGCTGGTCGCGGGCGATCATCCGGTTCATGGAAGGCTACGTGGCCTTCCTCCCCGTCGCGTTCGTCCTCCTGCTCCTCACGGTCTTCGCCGGCAAGGGGCACATCTTCCCGTGGACCCATGAGCGGCCGCCCGTGACCGAGAAGGTGCTGTACTACAACGGCGCCTTCCTGACCACGCGCGTCCTGATCGCGTTCGGGCTCCTCACCCTGCTGTCCCTCTGGTACATCTACACCTCCGTCCGCCTCGACGTCGGACTGCTGCCCGAATGGGGCGCGAGCTGGGCGCGCGGCCTGCGCGAGCGGATGCGCACCGGCTTCCGGGACGAGCGCCGCGAGATTCACAGCACGCACTCGCTGCAGGGCAAGCTCGCGGTGTTCCTCGTCATCCTGTTCGGCTACGGCTGGTCGATCCTGGCGTTCGACCTGTCGATGGGGATGTCGCTCCACTTCCAGAGCACGCTGTACGGCTGGTGGTTCTTCATGGGCGGGTGGCTCACCGCGCTGACCCTCCTCACCCTGCTCACGCTGGCGTGGCGCCGCTTCCTCGGCGCGGAAGCGATCATCAACGACATCCACTTCCACGACCTCGGCAAGCTCTGCTTCGCGTTCACCGCGTTCTGGGGCTACCTCACCTTCGGCCAGTACCTCGTGATCTGGTACGGCAACATGCCCGAGGAGACGCATTGGGCGCGCATCCGCCTCATCGCGCCCTGGGCGGTGACGACGGTGACCGCCGTGATCGCGGTGTTCTTCGCGCCATTCTTCGGCCTGCTGTCCAAGGCGGCCAAGCTGTTCAAGCCGACGCTGGTGCTCTTCACGGTGATCAGCTTCGTCGGCATGTGGCTGGTGCGCTATCTCGAGGTCTACCCGTCGCTCTACGGCGAGGGCGCTGGCCTCCCGCTCGGCCTGTGGGAGATTGGCGTGACGCTCGGCTACATCGGGCTGTGGGGCGCCTGCTACCTGGCGTTCATGAACGCCTTCCCGCGCGCGCGTGTGACGCTGATGACGTCGCCGTACCGCGACGAGGTCCAGGTGCCGGTGGACCCGGAGACGATGGAGCCGCTGCCGGCGCACGAGTGAACGGCGCCGCGAGCTGCCCGTGAATCGTGAGACGTGAAGCGTGAAGGGTTACGACAACGGCACACCGGCGCTAGCTCGGTGTGCCGTTGTCGTTGACGACTCACGTCTCACGATTCACGTCTCACGCTCATCCCAGCATCGTCCGCAGCGTTTCGTATGGCACCGCCCCCGTCTGCCTCGTCGCCTCCCGGCCGCCGCGGAAGACGATCGACGTCGGGATGCCGCGGATCTGGAACTGCTGTGCGGTGCGGGGCGACGCGTCGGTATCGAGCTTCGCGATCAGGGCCGAGCCCACGGTCTCGCGCGCAAGCCGATCCACCGACGGCGCCATCATCTTACAGGGCCCGCACCAGTCAGCGTAGAAGTCGACCAGGACCGGGACGTCTGTTCCGCTGACCACTCGTTGGAAAGTGCTGTCCGTCAGGTGCACGGGGTGATCGACATGAATGGCTGCCCCGCAGGCGCCGCACTTCGGCCCGTCGCTCGCCTTGCCCGATGCGATGCGGTTCAGCCGCCCGCACGAGGGGCAGGGGATGGTCATCTTGCTCTCGGTCGCCTGTGTGGTGCCCATGTCGCTTCTCCCTCGGCCATAGTCCGGTTACTTTACGCGGTCTGCAATATTCGGGGCGTTAGCTCAGCTGGGAGAGCGCCTGCTTTGCAAGCAGGAGGTCATCGGTTCGAT
>DASURL010000003.1:0-13803 GCA_036280075.1 Gemmatimonadaceae bacterium
CGGACCTCGAGCAGGAAGTCGGCGTCGCCCTGGGCATTCACGGGGCGGGTGCCGAGGTAGCGGCTGGCACGCTCGAGGGTGCGCTGGGCCAGATCACCCGTGGGGCCGACGCGCGCCGTGGCGCTGTCGAGGCGGGCGCGGGCGCGTCGTGCCTCTACATCCTTGGCGGCTTTGGTGCCGGCGCGCAGCACGGAGCCGACGGGATCATCGGCGCGCAGGTCGTAGCCGCTCGTCAGCAAGTCGGGCGACGGCGACGACAGGACGACGACGGCCATCGAGCGTTCGGTGAAGGTATACTCGCCGAGATGGTGGTGACCGGCGCAGGCCGAGAGGGCGAGCGCGGCGAGGGCGAGCAGTGCGCGACCGGCCGAGCGTGGAGCGTGCTGCCGGAGCGACGACGAGGGCGACGACGGCATGGGTGAATTCTCGCGCGAGGGGCAGGAGAGGACGGCGCGAGGCGCAACGCATCGGCCGCGCGCCACTACTACTTGGACGACGCGCGGCCGACGGAGGGAACGGCGCCAGGCGTTTACGCGCCCACGCCGAGGGCGACGCTAGCGGTCGTGCCGCGGGCGATCGCCTTCCAGCGAGCCCTCGAGCACGGGCTTCTCGTTGTCGGGGGGCGCATTCTCCATGAGCTTGTCGCCGTGCTTCTTGTCCGGTTCGGCGCGGGCGACGGCGTCGGGATCGGAGTTGCGGTCGATGAGCGCTTCATCGACGGGATTCTTGGGCTGGTTGGTGGGATAATCGGGGCTCTTCATTGCCTGTCTCCGCTGAGGGAAGGTCGTACTGGCACGACGAACACTGCCGGAGCAGAGTGCGACATTCGTACCGCGGTACGTCGTATGCGCGAGGCACGGGCACAGCGGTGCGCCGCCCCGCGCAGGCAGCCGCCTGCTGGAGACTCCCCGAATCCAGGTCGCATTGGTGCAAGTGCTCGAGCTGGTGGCCGGAGCCGTCATCGTGCTCCTGGTCATCGCGGACGTCTTCCTCACCGTGCTGTACGCGCGCATCGGTGCGGGGATCCTGAGCATGCGGATCGCGCGGGCAACGTGGTGGGTCGTCTCGCGCATCGCCCGCCTGTTCCGGTCGCACCACGACAAGGTGCTGTCCTTCTGCGGCCCGATCATCCTCGTCAACCTGCTCGTCGTGTGGGCGCTGCTGCTCACCCTCGGCGCCGCGCTGATCATCCATCCGGCGCTGGGCAGGTCCGTCACGCTGACCACCGGCCGGACACCCACCGACTTCATCAGCGCGCTCTATGCCGGTGGCAGCAGCATGGCCATCGTGCGCGCGAGCGACGTGACGCCGGACACGGGCCCGTACCGGGTGTACTTCCTGTTCAACTCGCTGCTCGGCGCCTCGGTGATCTCGCTGACGATCACCTACCTGATGCAGGTGTACAACGCGCTCCAGCGGCGCAACACGCTGGCGTACAAGCTCTACCTGCAGACCGCGGAGACGAGCGACGCCGCCGAGCTCCTTGCCGGCCTCGGTGCGCGCGGCTCGTTCCAGTGCGGCTTCACGAACCTCGCGGACATCGCCGTGGAGATGACGGTGTCACTGGAAGCGCATCACTTCTACCCGGTGCTGTTCTACTTCCGCTTTCCGCGGCCGATCTACGGCGTGGCGTTCTTCACCCTGCTGGCGCTCGACGAAGTGTCGCTGATCAAGTCGGCGCTCAGCGACGACGAGCTGGGGTGGCTGAAGGAATCCGTGCCGGTCACGCAGCTCTGGCGGGCCGCGCTGCTGCTCGTGAACACGCAGGAGAAGCGCTCCCGCCAGGCGGGCGCCGCCGACGACGCGGGTACGCCGACCGCGGACGACATCGCCCGCTGGGGCCGCCGCTACCATGCGGCCGTCCGGCGGCTGCGGGAGGCCGGGGTAGCGACGAGGAGTGACGACGCGGAAGGCGCGAGGGACTACGTGGCGCTCCGCGCACGCTGGCATCACCCCGTCATGCGGGCGATGCAGATGATGGAATATTCGGTGGACCAGATCGACCCGATGGCGCAGCACCCCGAGTCGAGCGACGCGCGGCAGCCCTTCGCCGAGCGGCGCCACGCGTTCGGTCCATCGACCGCGTTCGACCCGAAGCGCCGCTGAACGACGCCGGCGCGGCGCGTCAGCTGGATGGTGCGTCGATGCCGGTGGTCCGGGCGAAGAAGGCCATCGTGAGCGCCATCGACTCCGCGGCAGCGTCGGGCTGCCAGGCGGCACGCTGGTCGCAGAAGAAGGCGTGGCCCGCCTCGCCGAAGGTGACGCTGACGTACGGCTTGTCCGCGGCGCGGAGGGCGTCGTCGATGGCGCGCGTCTGCTCGAGCGGGATGTGGGTGTCCTTCCCGCCCCAGCAGAAGAGATGCGGCGCGTGGAGCTGGGGCACGCGATCGAGCAGGTGCGGCGCGATGCCACCGCCGTAGTAGGTGACGGCCGCGGCGAGCGGCAGCTCGAGGTTGGCGACGAACGCCGCGCGGCCGCCCATGCAGTAGCCGATGGTGGCGATGCGATTCGCGTCCACGTCGGGTTGCGCGATGAGCCACGCGTGTGCGGCGCGCGCATCGGCGGCGATGGTGTCGCTGCTCACCGCGTTGAAGTGGGGACCGAGGGCGGCGAAGTCGTCGTAGGATCCCTCGACGCGGGTGCCGGTGCGGTGATACAGCTCCGGGGCGATGACGACGAACCCCCGCGCGGCGAAGCGGGCGGCGACGTCGCGGATGTGGGCGTTCACGCCGTAGGCTTCCTGGAAGAGGATGAGGCCCGGCTTGCGGCCGGCGCTCGCCGGGCGGATGGCGTACGCCTGCATGGCCGTGCCATCGTCCACGTCGAGGGGGATGAAGCCGGCGCCGCGGAGGCCGTGAGTGGGGCCGGATGCAACCACACCTGCCGGGCGGAGCTCCGCCGGATCATCCGCGGAGTCGAGCACCGCGACGACTTCCGCACGGGCGCGGTCGAGGGTGAGGCCGGCTTCCTTTCGCACGCGCTCGGTGAAGTTGTAGTCGTTCATCGTCTCGGCACTCGATGCATGTCGATGCAAACCGCTCCTTCGCCTGACAATACTCACCGCGCCGTACGACGCCATCATCTGGCGCGGCGCCCGGGGACGCGCCATCCTATGTACCCTTCTCCGTTCCAGTCTGGGCGATGCTCCCACGAGCGGAGAGCCCCACCGGCGCGAGGCCGGACACGTGGAGGTTGCGATGCAACGCTTCCTGGCTGTGGCAGCTGCCCTCGTCACCCTTGTCGCGTGCGATACCCGCGGCACGACGAGCATCACCGGAGCTCCTGAGGCCGACGCGGCACGAGCGCCGGCCTCGGCGACGCCGGTGGCGCCGCAGGTGATCAAGAGTGGCCTCGAGTATCCCCGCGGCTTCAGCTTCGGCCCCGACGGCGCGATCTATGTCGCCGAGGCGGGCACGCCGGAGGGGAACACAACGATGACGGTGGGACTCTGTCCGCAGGTCGGGTTCGGCCCGTCGGCGGGCGGATTCACGAGCCGCGTCTCACGCATCACGCTGGATGGAACGCGCACGACCGTCGCCGATCACCTGCCGTCGGCAATCAACGCGCTCGGTGATGTGGAAGGGGTGTCGGACATTGCATTCGGTGCGGGGCACAAGCTGTACGGACTGCTCACGGCCGGGTGTGCGCACGGGCACCTCAACGAGCCGTCCGCCGTGATCGGAATCCACGACGACGGATCGTACGAGGTCCTCGCCGACCTCAGTCGCTGGGTGAAGGCGAACCCGACGCAGCATCCCAATCCGGGTGACTTCGAGCCGGACGGGGACTTCTACAATATGGCGGCGCAGGGCAACGTGCTGTACGTGGTGGAAGCGAACCAGGGAAACCTGCTGTCGGTCAAGCCGGAGAACGGGAAGATCACGCGGCTGGCCGACGTGTCGGCGACCGAGGGACATCGCGTGCCGACGGGACTGGCGATCGCCAATGACGAGCTGCTCGTCGGCGAGCTGACGCCGTTCCCGGCCGTGCCGGGCGCAGCGGACATCATCCGCTTCAAGCGCAACGGCGACATCCGCGACAGGATCCACGGTTTCACGGCCGTGCTGGGCGTCGCGACCGACCAGGCGGGAACGATGTACGTGCTCGAGAGCTTCACCTGTCCCACGACGCTTCCATGCTTCCCGTCGCCGGAAAGCGGGCGTGTCGTCCGCGTGTCGCCAGGCGGAGCACAGGATGTCGTGGCAGATGGGTTGAGCTTCGCCACCGCACTGCGAATGGGCCCGGACGGCGCGCTGTACGTGTCCAACTTCGGCTACGGGCCACCGCACATGGGACAGATCCTGCGTATCGTACCCTGAGCGATCCACGTGGTCGATGGAGCACAGGAGGTGAACCGGACCGCCATGTGGCGGTCCGGCTTGCCAGCTCAGGAGTACATTAGGCAATGCCCGCTCGCCATCGCGCCCGCCGTGCAACCCGGCTGAGCACCATCCTCACGCGAGCCGTCGCCTACCTGGTGGTGGCGTGGGCGACGCTGATCGTGCTTGCGGCGGGACTCTTTCCCGGTGCGGCGCTCGTCGTGTTCGTCATCGCGCTCTACACGACGGTACCGCTCGTGGCGTTCGTGCGCTGGCGCGGGTGGCCGTTCTATCCCGGACGCGCCTTCCGGCTGCTGGTGGTGCGGCCATTCTGGTATACGCAGCTCCTGCTGCCGCTCGTTGCGGGCGCCGGGCTGCTCGGCCTCCTGGCCGGCGCACCGTTCGGGGACGCGCTGCTCGTGGGCCGCCTGTCGGCGGCGCTGGTGTTCGTGGTGGTGGCGGTGGTGCTCGGCGCGGGCTACTTCGGCTCGCAGCAGCTGGTGGTGCGCGACGTGGACGTCGTGGTGCCGCGGCTGCCGGCGGAGTTCGAGGAGCTGCGCATCGCCCAGCTGTCGGATCTCCACGTGGGGCCGCACACGTCGCGCACCTTCCTCCGGCACGTGGTGGAGACGACGCGAGCGCTCTCACCCGACCTCATCGCCATCACCGGCGACCTGATCGACGACCGCGCGGAGGACGTGGCGGTGTTCGCGCGCGAGCTGCGCGCGCTCGAGGCACCGCTCGGCGTGTTCATGATCCCGGGCAACCACGACGTGTATGCCGGGTGGGACGAAGTGGAGCATGCGCTGCGCGCCGCGAAGCTGGGCACGGTGCTCGTGAACGAGCTGTCGCTGATCCAGCGCGGCGAGGCGACGATCGCGATCGTGGGCACGGGCGACCCGGCCGGCGGCGCGCGCGGGAACTCGCGCGCCGCGCCGGACGTGGAGCTGGCGATGGCGAAGGTGCCTGACAACGCGACGGTGATCGCCTTCGCCCACAACCCTGCACTCTGGCCGTCGCTCGCGGCGCGCGGGGTGGCGCTGACGCTGAGCGGCCATACGCACTGGGGACAGTTCGCGCTCCCCAGGCTCGGCTGGAGCCTCGCGTCGCCATTCCTGGAGCACGCGATGGGCGCGCACATCGAGGAGGAGGCGCTGCTGTACATCAACCCGGGGACGGGCTACTGGGGAATTCCCTTCCGGCTCGGCGCCTCGCCGGAGATCACGCTGGTGACGCTGCATCACGGCGAGACGGCGTCGGCGCGGGTGTATCGGGCGCGGAAGGCGAGGAGAGTCGCGTGAACCGTGAACCGTAACAGCGAGTTGCGCTTCGATTCGTGTGACACATCTTGGGTCCGTCGTCCCGGCTGCCACCTCTACCCTCGACATCGATGACTGCTCTTTCCACCTGCGCCCGGGCTGGGCGTGTCCTGCTGCTCGGTGTTCTCTCCCTTGCTGCCGCGTGCTCGTCGGCGCCACCGGCACAACGGGCGGCGCCGGTTGCTGTTGCAGCCACACGTGTCGATTCGGCACCGCACGGGATGGTGGTCTCGGCGAGCAGCATCGCGAGCGACGTCGGGCGTGACGTGCTGGCGAAGGGTGGGAATGCGGTGGATGCGGCGATCGCGACGGGGTTCGCGCTCGCGGTCACGTATCCCGCGGCGGGAAACATCGGCGGGGGCGGGTTCATGGTGATCCGCTTCCCCGACGGGCGCGCGACGACGCTCGACTTCCGCGAGAAGGCGCCCGCGGCGGCGAACCCGATGATGTTCACCGACTCCGCCGGCAATTACTCCGCGATGATCCATCACTACAGCCTGCGCGCGGTCGGGGTCCCGGGCACCGTCGCCGGCTTCGCGCTGGCGCACGGGAAATACGGCAAGGCGCCGTGGTCACAGCTCGTCGCGCCGGCGGCAACGCTGGCCGACACCGGATTCGCCGCACCGCCGGGGCTCGCGCGATCGCTCGCCTCCGCGATTGCGCGACTCAGGCAGTACGACATGTATCCGGCCACCGTAGAGGCGTACAGCCGGCACGGTACGCCCTACGCCACCGGCGAGCGGATCACGCTCCCCGACCTGGCGCGCACGCTCGGCCGCATCCGCGACCAGGGGCGCGACGGCTTCTATACCGGCGAGACGGCGCGCCTGATCGCCGCCGAGATGCAGCGCGGGGGCGGCCTGATCACGGAGCAGGACCTCGCGCAGTACCAGGCGAAGGAGCGCGCGCCGATCCGCGGCACCTACCGCGGCTATGACATCATCTCCATGCCGCCGCCGAGCTCGGGAGGCGTGGCGCTCGTCGAGATGCTCAACATCCTCGAGGGATACGACCTCGGCAGGATGGGTCACAACTCGCCGCAGTACGTGCACTACGTGGCCGAGGCGATGCGGCGAGCGTTCCTGGACCGGGCGCGCTACCTCGGTGATCCGGACTTCACGTCGGCGCCGCTCGACAAGCTGACGAGCAAGGCGTACGGGGCCGAGCTGCGGAAGACCATCCTTCCCGATCGCGCGAGCCCGTCCACGCCGACGCAGATCGCGCAGGCGCACGAGAGCCCGGAGACGACGCACTTCTCCGTGGTGGACGCCGACGGGATGGCGGTGTCGGTGACGTACACGCTGGAGCAGGGCTACGGTGTGGGCGCGGTGGTGCCGGGCGCGGGCTTCCTGCTCAACAACGAGATGGGCGACTTCAACGGCAAGCCCGGCCTCACCGACAGCACGGGGCTGATCGGCACTGAGCCCAACCTCGCGCGGCCGGGCAAGCGCATGCTGTCGAGCATGACACCGTCCATCGTGGCGAAGGACGGGAAGCTGTTCGCCGTGGTGGGAAGTCCGGGGGGGCGCACGATCATCAACACCGTGCTGCAGGTGATCCTCAACCAGACGGCGTCGGACATGAATCTCGCCGACGCGGTGGCGGCGCCGCGCTTCCACCACCAGTGGCTTCCCGACGAGCTGGTGGTGGAGCGAAACGGCCTCTCACCGCAGGCGGTGTCGGCGCTGGAAGCGATGGGCTATCGCGTACGCTTCGGCGGCGAGCAGGGCACGGCGCACTCGATCCGGATCGACTCGCGCACGGGGGCGAGGATCGGCGTGGCGGACCCGCGGGACTCGGATGCGGGGGCGGCGGGATACTGAGAACTGCAGGTGGACCGGTGGACCGATGGACCGGTGGACCGATGGACCGATGGACCGAAAGGGCACACCGAAATCTTTTCGGTGTGCCCTTTCGGTCATCCGGTCATCCGGTCATCCGGTCATCCGGTCATCCGGTCATCCGGTCCTCCGGTCCTCCGGTCCTCCGGTCCTCCGGTCCTCCGGTCCTCCGGTCCTCCGGTCCTCCGGTCCTCCGGTCAGGCCGCCGGGACTCCGCTCAGTCGCCTTACGAGTTGATCGAGGAACGCCAGTCCATCGTAGAACGACTTCACCCGCAGCTTCTCGTCGCGGCCGTGGGCGTTCGTCTCGCCGGCCTCGGAGAAGAGGCCGCTGACGCCGAAGGTGGGGATGCCGACGGCGCGCATGTACTTGCCGTCGGTGGCGCCGGTGGACATGGTCGGGATCACCGGGATGTCGCCCCACATCTGCTTCGTCAGCGACGTCACCGCGGCGAGCAGCTCGGGATCCACGGGCGCGACGGCCGTGCCGAACTTCCCGTTGGGGACGATGGTGTAGTCGATGTGGATCCCCGTGTCGGCGATCGCGCGCACCAGCGCGTCGCGTGTCTCCTCGAAGCTCGACGTCGGCACTACGCGGCAGTTGATGTTCGCCGTGGCGCGCTGCGGCAGCGCGTTGTAGGCGTGCCCGCCGGAGAGCCGCGTCGCCACGCAGCTCGTGCGCAGCATGGAGGCGAAGCGCGGGTCGGTGGAGAGCGTCGCCGCGGCGGCGGAATCGTCCGGGTTCGCCGCGAGCGCGCGCATCGCCGCCGCCATCCCGGCGCGCGGCTCCACCTTCGCCGTCTCCTCGAGGAAGGGGCGGGTCACGCCGTTGAGCGCGACGGGGAACTGGTGCTGCGAGATGCGCAGCAGCGCCTGCGCGAGCTCGTAGATGGCGTTGTCCGGACGCGGCACGCTGGAGTGCCCGCCGGGGTTCGTCGCGGTGATGGTGAAGTCCACATACACCTTCTCCGCCGCCTGCACGCTCTGGTAGATGGGCTTCCCGTCGACGAGGGCGCCGCCGCCGCCCTCGTTGATCGCGTACGCGGCGTCGATGAGCGGCTTGTGCTCGTTCGCCAGCCACTCGGCGCCGTTCGAGTCGCCGTTCTCCTCGTCGGCGGTGAGGGCGAGGATGATGTCGCGATCGGGGACGATCCCCTGCTGCTTCATCTGCAGCAGGTTGGCGACGAAAATCGCCGCCATCGCCTTGTCGTCCGAGGTGCCGCGGCCGAGGAAGTAGCCGCCCTCCTCGTGGAGGACGAAGGGATCGCGCGGCCAGTCGTCGCGGTTGGCGGCGACGACGTCGAGGTGCGCGAGCAGGAGGATGGGCTTCCTCGCCGACGCACCGGCGCGGCCGCGATAGCGCACGACGAGGTTGCCCTTGGTGGGATGACCGGCGGGGACGAGCACCTGGACGTCCCGTGCCGGGAAACCGGCAGCACGGAAGCGCGCTGCCATCGCCTGTGCGGCCTTCGTCACCGAGCCGACGGAGTCCACCGTGTTGATCTCGATGAGCTGCCTGTAGATCGCGCGCGCGGCGCGCTGGTGCGAGGTGAGGGTCGTGGGCGACGGTGGTGGCGCGGACTGCGCACCGGCCGACGTGGCCGCGAGGGCGACGAACGCCGCGGCGAGAAGGCGAGCCGAGTGGAACGAGCGAGTCATGACGTGAGTGGCGAGGGATGGGAAGGGTGAATCACCGCAGCACGAAACCGGCATCGGTGGCCGGACGCTTCGGCGCGTTGGCGGCGATCCAGCCGGTCAGGTACATCCACTTCGTCATGCGGGTGAGCTTGGGGTAGTCGATGCGCTCCGGCTCGTCGCGTGGCGTGTGGTAGTCGGAGTGCAGGTTGGTGCTGAAGAAGAGCGAGGGCACGCCACGCTCGGCGTAGGGCACGTGGTCGCTGCGGAAGTACCATCCTTCCGGATGCGTCGGGCGATCCCACGACGAGTCGATGACGAAGCGGCTCACGGCGCGGTTGGCGTCGAGCGCCATCTGCACGAGGTCCACCGAGTTGCGGTGCGGCGGCTGCGAGCCGAGGAGCGCGGCAGTATCCGGGTTGTTGCGGCCGATCATGTCGCCGTTGAGCACGGCGGCGATGGAATCGAGCGGCACCACGGGATGGGCGACGAAGTAGCGCGAGCCGAGCAGTCCGCGCTCCTCGGCGCCGTGGAAGATGAAGAGGGCGGAGCGCTTGCCCGGCTGCTTCACCCACGCGCGGGCGATGGCGAGGAGCGCCACGCTGGTGGAGGCGTTGTCGTCGGCGCCGTTCCAGATGGAGTCGCCGTTCACGGTGAAGCGCACGCCGTCGTGGTCCTGGTGCGAGCTGAAGACCACGTACTCGTTGCGGAGCTTCGGATCGGTGCCGCGCACCTCGCCGATGATGTTGACCGACGGCGTCTCGAACGACTCGATGGCGATGCGGATGTCGGCGGGCTGGCCGTCGGCACGAAGACTGGCGAGGGCGCTGCGCCGGACGAGCAGGACGGGTGCCGGCGCCGGACGCGGCGCGCTGGTGGCGGTACGCGCGGCGTTGGGGTTGCGGTTGAAGCGCGGCACGCCGCCCACCACGTCGTACGAGCCGCGCGCCTGCACGATGGCGAGGTCGTCGAACACGCTGTCGGTCACCGGCTCGGCGATGAGGATCACGGCGGCGGCGCCGCGGCGCATGAGCGCGCGCGAGGCCTGGGCGATGGCGGCGCGGGCGTAGTTGTACTGGTACGTGTTGGTGGTGGTGCGGACGGCGGTTGCGGGCGGCGCGGCGAGCTCGGCGACGACGACCTTGCCGGCGAGGTCAGGGGTGGAATCGCGCAGGTCGGTCACGAAGACGGTGGGACCGGAGGCGCTCGTCGTGGCGGTGGTGAGGGGGATGGCGTCGTGCCAGACGGCGTATGAGCGTCCACCGATGCTCACGTCCGTTACGTTCGGCGACACGCGGGTGCGGCGCATGTCCCACCACTGGAAGAAGGTGCCGTCGTCGCCGCGCGGGGCGAGGCCGATCTGGCGCATCCGGTCAGCGAGCCACATCGAGGCGCGCATCTCGTCGAGGGTGCCGGCCTCACGGCCGCGCATGGCGTCGCCGGCGAGGGTGAAGAGGTCGCGGTGGAGGTCCTGCTGCCGGATGAGATTGATGGCGGCGGGCGGGGTGACGGGGCGCTGGGCCTGCGCGGCGAGGGGAGCGGCGAAGGCGAGAGAGGAGGCGAGGGCGACGAGGCGATTCATCAGATCAACTGAAGAGAGTAAGGGAGTGATCGGTGGTATGGTGCCGAGTGTGCGCGCGCCGAATCGCGTCCGGGCAACTCCGTATTCCGTCATCCGTAACCGGCAGCGAGCGGCGGGTTCACTGCGGAAGAGCACAACCGTTCAACGTGGTACGCAGTTCCGCTGTTGACCCGCCACCGGCCGCCCATGACGGAGCACGGAGAACGGGGTTGCCCGGGCTCGACACGCAATGACTACTTCGCCCGCAGCGAACGACCGGTTCCCCCCGCCGCCCGCTCTCCCTCACGCAGCGTGATCGCCCCGTTCACGAGCACCGCGGTGATCCCGATGGGATACTGGAATGGCTGCTCGAACGTTGCGGTGTCGGCGATGCGGGCGGGGTCGAAGATCACGACGTCGGCGGCGAGGCCGGAGGCGAGACGGCCGCGATCGGCGAGGCGGAGCCGCTTCGCCGGCGCCGAGGTCATCCTTCTGATGGCATCCGGAAGGGTGAGGGTCTTTCGCTCGCGCACGTAGCGGCCGAGCACGCGGGGGAAGGTGCCGATGCCGCGCGGGTGCGGGCTGCCGCGTCGCGTCGGGCCGTCGATCGCGAAGCCGCCGCCGTCGCTGCAGACCATGCAGCGCGGATCGGCGAGGATGCGCTCGAGGTTCTGCTCGCTCATCGCGAAGCCGGCCATGCCGATGCTGCCGTGGCTGCGCTCGAGGAGGGCGACGGTGTAGTCGTACGGGTCGGCGCCGTGCGCCGCCGCCGCACTGCCGAGCCGCTTCCCTTCCGCGTCGCGATCCGTGACGGCGGGAATGGCGGAGAGCTGCACGTTGTCCCACCCGCCGATGAGCTCGATCTTGGCGAGCGTCGCCGCACGGATGCGCGGCGCCGCGGCGGGATCGTGCAGCCGCGCGAGGAAGGCGTCGGTGCCGCCATCGCGACTCCAGACGGGGAAGAGGTTCGTCAGCCCGGTGGAGTAGGCGAGGTAGGGATAGCGGTCGAAGGTGACGTCGAGCCCCGCCGACTGCGCAGCGTCGATGCGCGCGAACACATCATCCAGGTGCGGCCAGTTGCGCGGGCCCTGGGTCTTGAGGTGCGAGATCTCGAGCGGGCAGCCTGCTCCCTTCGCCACGGCGATGGATTCATCAATGGCGTCGAGCAGGCGGTCGTCCTCGTTGCGCATGTGCGTGGCGTACGGCAGGCGACGGCTCGCCAGCGGCCTGCACAGCGCGATCAATTCCTCACGCGACGCGAAGGCGCCCGGTGTGTACTCCAGCCCCGACGACGCGCCGCATGCACCGTCGGCCAGCGCACGCTCCACCATCGCCGCCATGCGCTCGATCTCGTCGGCGGTGGCAGAACGATCCATGTCGCCGATCACCGCGCCGCGCAGGGTGCCGAGCCCCACCATGCTCGCCACGTTGGGCCCTGGACGCAGGGCCTCCATCGCGGCGAAGTACTGGGCGAACGAACTCTCCGGCGCGCCAGTGGCGCGCGAGCTTCCATCCTGGCCGGCGACGATGGTGGTCACTCCCTGACGGATCACCGACTCGTCGCGCGGGTCGTCGTCGAGGCTGCCGTCGCCGTGCGAGTGGATGTCGATGAAGCCGGGCGCCACGGCGAGGCCGCGCGCATCGATCTCGTTCACGCCGTGCCCGGCGATGTGCGGCGCAATGGCGGCGATGCGGTCACCGCTGATGGCGACGTCGAGCTCGCGGCCGGCGACGCCGGTGCCGTCGAACACGGTGCCGCCGCGGATCACGACGTCATGCGGTGCGCGGCGGTGGAACGACGGGCGGGCGGGCAGCGAGGGCGCCACGGCAACGCCGAGCAATGCGGAGCCGGCGGTGCCGAGGAAGGAGCGGCGTGATGTCATGAGCCGGGACGAGGGTCAGGCGGGGACGAACACGTCGGCGGCCGCATCACGGAGCGCCTTGCGGAGCAGGGCGACCTGCCCGCCGTGATACGCGTTGTGCTGGGCGAGCCCGTGCAGCATCACGGCGTAGGTCACGCCGGTGCCGGTGGGCGCGTCGCGCTCCGTGCCCCCGACGATCTCGCCGAGCTTCGCCGGCGGAAAGGACGCGAGCGTCTCGTCGAGCGTGTCGCCGGCCTGGCGCAGCAGGCGGATCGCTTCCACCACGGGCAGCGCGGCGTCGTCGGAGGGCCAGTCGCCACGCGCGGGGAGCGACGGCGCCGAGCCGTCGAGGCGGCGGGTCACCTCCTCCACCCAGGCGAGCGCGTGAAACGCGAGCTCGGCGATGGAGTGGGTGCCGGGGAGGGGGCGCGCCTGTGCCTCGCGCGGGGAGAGGTCGCAGAGGACCTCGAGCAGGGCCGGCCCGTGCCACGCGGGCCCGTGGAGCGAGCGACGCAGCTCGTCGCGCAGCGAATCAACGGTGTCTCCCTGCATCGGTCAGTGCCTCACGATCCCGAACTCGATCATGCGCGAGTTCATGCCGGGGTTGATGGCAGCAGTGCCGCCGTTGGAGATGTGGTTGAACACCATTCCTCCCGTGAGGGCGTACGACGAGGTGAGTCGCAGCTCCAGCGTCGTGGACGCCTCGGCGAGGAAGTTGAACTTGTGTCCCTCCAGCACGGGCACCGGCTTGGAGAGGCGCACCCCGCCCGCGGCACCGCGGAGCTGGAAGCGGAGCCGCGGCGCGATCGGCGCCAGTGCGGTGAAGCCGAGTGGCAGGATGCCGATGCCGGTGGCGCGCGTCGTCCACGGCGAGGGCACCACCGCCGTTCCGCAGTACTGGTTGCCACGGCAGAGGGCAACGCGGAGGTTCTCGTCGGCGGTGCCGCGCGAGACGACGAGCGGCAGGAACTGCAGGTCGTACGCGACCTCGAAGCCGTTCGGGTTGGCGTGGAGGATCTTCCGCATTCCGACACCGACGATGTACAGCTCGCGGTCGTGCGGCACCTGCAGCGACGGCGAGTGGCAGGGACAGGCCTGCGCACCAGTCGCGCCGGCGACGCGAACGATCCAGTCGTGCCCGGCGGTGTCCGCTGGCGTCACCGACTGCTGCGCGCTCGCAGTGCGCGCACTAGCGATCGCCAGCGCCGCGGCGACGAGCGCGGCGAATCGCGCAGCGCGACGCATCATGGCTGCAGCCTCTGGTCGT
>DASURL010000004.1:0-4428 GCA_036280075.1 Gemmatimonadaceae bacterium
CGAGGGCGACGGAGCGTTCGGCCAGGCGATCCTCGTCACGACGGAGGCGGTGGACGCCGATGTCCGGCGCTTCCGCGCGCGCGGGCTCATCACCCCGGGCGACCCCGACGCGCCCCGCCTCGTTCACGAGGGCCCGATCGACCAGACGTGGGGCACGCGCGAGTTCTACGTGAACGACCCCGACGGCAACACCCTGCGGTTCACCCAGGGTTGGGAGCGCTGAGGCGAAGGGTGCGCCGCGCCAAGCTGTCGTCCAACTACGAGTTGCATCGCTGCACACCCGTCCTACGGCCTCCCGTACCCCGGCCCCCGCACCACCCGTCCCGGCTTCGCCCCCGTCGCCTTCCCCTCGTCCACGACCGGCACGCCGTTCACCAGCACGTACCGCATCCCCACCGACAACTGATGCGGCTGCTCGTACGTCGCACGGTCGATGATCGTATTTGGGTCGAACACCATCACGTCCGCCTTCCACCCTTTCTTCAGCTCCCCGCGATCGCGCATGGACAGCCGCGCCGCGGTGGCGCCCGTCATCTTCCGCACGGCATCCTCGAGGGTGAGCCACTTGTACTCGCGCACGAAACGGCCGAGGATGCGGGGATAGGTCCCGTACGACCGCGGGTGCACCGCGGTGTGCGTGCTGTCCGGGTCGTAGCCGCCGGCGTCGGTCCCGAACTTCATGTAGGGGAGCTTCACTTGCGTCGCGATGTTGGAGTCGGAGGCGACGAAGATGATCTGGCCAAGCCGGTTCTTCTCGACGAGGGTGAGGTCGATCAATGCGTCGGCCCAGTCCTCGTTCCATGCCGCCGCGATCTCGGGGAGACGCTTTCCGTCGTACTTCTTCAGTGAGTCCACCGTGAAGCCGGTCACCTCGACCCCCTGCGGGGTGGCGCCGAGGCAGAGGCTCTCGAAGTTCGCGTGCTCGTCCATCATCTCGGCCTTGATCCGCGCGCGCGTCGCGGGATCGCGGAGGCGGTCGAGCAGCTTGCCGTCGGCATGCGCCCAGGGCGGGATGCACGACGACAGGTTGTTCGCGCCGGCGGTGTACGGGTACTGGTCCACCGTCACGTCCTGGCCGGCCGCGCGCGCCGAGTCGATCTTCGCGATTACCGTGCGCATCTTCGGCCAGTTCTTCACCCCCGCCGCCTTGAGGTGGTAGATCTCCACCGGCACGCCGCCCTCCCTGCCGATCCGCATCGCCTCGTCCACCGCCTCGAGCAGCCGGTCGCCCTCGGAGCGCATGTGGGTGATGTACACGCCGCCGTACGGCGCCGACGCCTTCGCCTCCTCGATCAGCTCATCGGTGCTCGCGTACTCGCCCGGCGGGTAGATCAGCGCGCTCGCCAGCCCGAACGCACCGTCGCGCATCGCCTGTCGCACCACGAGGCGCGCCGTGTCCAGCTCGGCCGGCGTGAGCGGCCCCTGCGTCATGTTCTTCGCGTACTGCCGCACGCCGCCGGCACCGATGAACGAGCCGAAGTTCACCGACGCGCGGTGGCGCTCCATCGCCTTCAGCCATTCGCCGAACCCCTGCGGGCCGACGAAGGTGCGCAGCAGCGGCGCGAGGGTGGTGTCACCGGATGTCAGGTAGTCGGCGAGCATCGTCGCCGACAGCTGCCCCGGCGTCTCTCCCTCGCCCATGATCATCGTCGTCACCCCCTGGGTGATCATCCCCACCACTCGGCTGTCGCCGGTGAGGAGCTGGTCCTCGGAGTGCGCCTGGATGTCGATCACGCCGGGCGCGACGACGAGGCCGCGTGCGTCGATCCGGTGCCGCGCCGTCGCGTTGGCGAGCATCCCTGCGGGGGTGATCCGCGCGATGCGGTCACCAGTGATGCCGACGTCGCCGTAGTACCACGGGTTGCCGGTGCCATCGACGATCTTCCCGCCGGAGATCACGAGGTCGTACGATCGCGCGCCCTCGGCGCTCGTGGTGCCGATGGTGGACGGACGGGTGCAGGCGGCGAGGGCGACGAGCGCGGCGCCGAGGAGGAGGAGTCTCATGCGCGCGAACATGGCGTGCGCGCGTGAGGGAGGCAACGCCCGTCGACCATGATGGGCATCCTTGCGCCGCCGGCACTCGCGCGACAAGGTAGGTGCGCGAGCGCTGGCCCACCTCCGCTCCCGACACGCGCGAACGCATGACGACACCGCCCATCGAAGGCGTCATCTACCGGTTCGGCGAGTTCGAGCTCGACACGCGCCTCCACGAGCTGCGCTGCGGCGGCGTGCGGCGCCATGTCGAGCCGCAGGTCTTCGACGTGCTCGCCTACCTGCTGGCCTGCCGCGACCGGCTCGTGACCAAGGAAGAGCTGCTCGACAAGGTCTGGGGCCATCGCTACGTCGCGCCGACGACCCTCAACAGCCGCATCAAGCACGCTCGTCAGGCCGTCGGCGACGACGGCAACGCGCAACGCGTCATTCGCACCGTGCATGGACTGGGCTTCCGCATCATGGCCGACGTCGAGCAGTCCGGGACGAGTACGCGCGTCGTGGGCCCGGGGCTGGAGCAGCACATCCGGTTCTGCCGGGCGCCTGACGGAGTGCAGATCGCCTTTGCCACGAGCGGTACCGGGCCGCCCCTCGTGAAACCCGCCAACTGGCTGACGCATCTCGAGTACGACTGGGAAAGCCCGGTCTGGCGGCACTGGCTCCGCGAGTTGAGCCGCGAGCATACGCTCGTCCGGTACGACGAGCGCGGCAACGGGCTCTCCGACCGCGCGGTCGGGGACGTCTCGTTCGAGTCATGGGTGCATGATCTCGAGACGGTGGTGGACAGGCTGGGGCTCGAGCGGTTTCCGATGCTCGGCATCTCCCAGGGGTGCGCGGTCGCCATCGCGTACGCGGTCCGTCACCCCGAGCGCGTGAGCCGGCTCGTGCTGTACGGCGGGTTCGTGCAGGGCGTGGTGAAGCGCAGTCGCACCCCCGAGCAGCTGCAGGAGACCACGATGGTCATGCGCGGCATCCCGCTCGGCTGGGGCCACGACAATCCCGCCTTCCGGATGTTCTTCGCCGCGCGCTTTCTTCCCGAAGGCACGCCGGAGCAGATACGCTGGTTCAGCGACCTGCAGCGCGTCGCGACCACGCCGGAGATGGGGGCGCGGCTGCTCGACGTGGCGGCGATGATCGACATCTCGGACCTCGTATCGCAGGTACGCGTGCCGACCCTCGTGCTGCACGTGACCGGCGATGCGGTCGCCTCGTTCAACCAGGGGCGCAAGCTGGCGGCAACGATTCCGGGCGCGCGCTTCGTGCCGCTCGAGGGACGGAACCATATCCTGCTCGAGCACGAGCCGGCGTGGTCCCGCTTCACCGAGGAAGTGCGCCGCTTCCTGGCCGAGGACCGGATGACGCCGCCCGTGCGAAATGGCACGCGCGGCGCCGCACTCACGGCAGCAGAGTCAGCACGCCCGACGCGAGGAGCGCGACCGCCCAGAGGGCGTTCACGTTGATCCACGCGCGTCGGAGGATGGCGAGTCCGACCTTCTCGTAGACGATCACCGCGAGGGCCACCGTCACCGTCAGGTAGCCCAGCGTGTGAATCAGCGGCGCGGTGAAGGTGAGCGTGTTGCCGCTTCCGACTACGAACGGAAGCACCATGAGGCCGGCGCCATGCACCGAGGCCATGAGAAACGACCAGGTCGCGAGCTCCGGGCTCGAGACCCGCATGCTGCCCAGCGCGAGGTGGCGGTGCCGCAGGAGCGCGTCCAGTCCGACGACGAGCAGCGCCGCGGCAACGATCCACCGCAGCACGGCGAGCGGCAGCACGCGTCCGAGCATCGCCGCCGTCACGATGGCGGCGGCGATCGCGAGCGCGTGACCGAGTGCCAGCGGACCGAACGCGCGCCAGAGCGCGCGCCGGTCGCGGAGCTGGAGCCCTCGGGCGACGGCGAACAGCCAGCCCATCGCCGGGTTGATGCCATGGAGTCCGCCCAGGACGAGCAGCGACAGCCACGGCCGCGAGACGTCGTGCATCGTCACTCCGCGTAGCAGAAGGAGTCGGACGATGCGTCCCCGCCCTGGAGCCGCACCTGGTGCGGACGCAGCCCGTCCTCGAACTCGACGAGGAACTGCGGGTCGAACGACATGCCGCCATGCGGCGCCGTGTCGATCTTCGTCATCCAGCCGCGGATGCCGTCGGGGTAGAACTGCGCATCCCACGGCGTGTAGAGCGCGTTGGTGAGGTACACGCGCCGCCCATCGCGGCTGATCTCGACCATCTGCGGGCCGCCGTTGAGCGGGCGGGCGGGATCCTTAGGGTGCGGCGTGCGGCGCACGATGCCGCCGACCTGCAGCGTGGCGGTGAGCCTGGGGTCGAGCGGATCGCTCACGTCGTACTGCCGCAGCTCGCCGGTGCCCCAGCAGCTCACGTAGAGGTAGCGGTCGTCGAGCGAGAGGTTGATGTCGGTGACGAGCGGCGGCACCGCC
>DASURL010000005.1:0-15606 GCA_036280075.1 Gemmatimonadaceae bacterium
AACAGATCCGGCAGTTTCGGGCCGTTCATCCGGCTTCTTCCGTTCCCAACGCTTTTGGATCAGCCAGCAGATCCGAGCAGCCACTCTCTTGCCGAGCTTCGCTTCCCGACGAAGAAATCCCCGAACGACGCGTACTGCGCCGACACTTCATCGAACCGCATGTCCGTGACGATCTTCTTGAACGTCAGCGGATCTCGGGCGAAGAGGGTCACTCCCCATTCCCACGCATCGAGGCCGATGGCGCCGGTGATGACCTGCACGACCTGCCCGGCGTAGCCGCGCCCCGTCATGCCGTGGGCCCACATCAGGCGGCTGCGCTCCTCCACCGACAGCGCGTACCAGTTGGCACCCACGTCGCGCTTCTTCGACATCGGGTAGAAGCACACCCAAGGCATGTCGTCCGGCTGCGCGGGGAACAGGCGCCGCTGCACGTGCGCGCTCGCGCGCTCGGCCGCCACGCGCTCCGCCATCGCCGACTTGTAGGCGTCGTCTCCGACTTTCCCGCCGCGAGTGGCCGCGTCCTGGACCAGCTGCGAGGTGGCGTGATAGAGGCCGGCCTCGGTGATGCTGAGGAAGCTGTACACCGGCTCGAGCGCGTCGAACAGCGCCTCGTCCGCCAGCGCGCGCTGCGCGTCACCGATCTCCTCCAGGGTGGGACGGAAGTGGATCAGCATCACGTCGCCGCGCGAGCCGACGAGCGGCACGACCCCCGTCCATCCGCCCCCGGCGGGCGCGGCCATGGCGTCCAGCTTCTCCACGGCGCGGTGCTGCAGCGACGGCAGCTCACCGACGGGAATGGCGCGGCGGGCTGGACGGTTCCAGGCGAGAACCTGGTGAAAGGCGTACCAGCCCTCCGTCGTCTCCGGCGGGTACGCGCGTGGCTTGTCGGTGTCGGTCATAGGGGAGGCGGTGTCATCCCGCAGGCGCGAGGCGCCTGTCGGGACCTGCTCTCCTCAAGATGGCCTCTCGCACGCTCCCATGGGAGCTTACAGGAACGGCTCCCCTCCGATCCGCCTCGGGTCCACGCTGATGCGCATCGCCGGGCGTGCCTCGCGGCAGTACTCCTCGAGCCGCGCCACCGGGCAACGCTCCCAGTCGTCGGGAATCGGCGTGAGGCGCCGCTTCTGCAATGAAGCCTCGAAGCAGAGCCAGCCGCTGTCGAGCCCGGACGTCAGCATCGGGCGCCGCCCGTCCCGCACGCGCCGCTCCATGGAGCGCCGTCGCTCCACCGACGGCGCAGCGGCAACCGACACGCGACGCTCCGCCGTCCGTCGCTCGGCGAGCCGCGGGACCACGTCCCACGTCTGCCACTCGGTTCCCGCCGAGTCCCTGAAGATGCGATAGCCCATGCCGGCCCTCCCTCGCCTGGTTCGCATGCTGCAGCCGCGCCCGCTGCGTCGCAGGCACCGGAGTGTTCAGAGCAGGGATGGTGCCAGAAACGTGATGTTTTCGCTGGAAATTGCCGTGTCATCCCGCAGGGCGGCGCCCGGTGTGTCCCCATGATCCGGGGTCATCCCGCGGGGCGCAGCCAGGTGTCGTCCCGCAGGGCGAAGCCCTGTCGCGACGCACTGTCCTCCGCAAGGGATTCTCCCGTTCGGCACGGCCGGTGCATTGGGCGCAGCGTACCGAACTCTCACTCCGGAGAATCATCCGTGCGTGCACTGCGCCGCGCGTCCATCGCCCTCGTCCTGTTCCCTGCCCTCGCCCTCGCACAAGAGGTCGCGACCGTGGTCGCGCCTCCGAGGGATGCCTCGACGCTTGCCCCGCAGGTGCCGGGCGACACGCACGACAAGACCTTCCTCACCCGCCGCGACTTCATCGTGCTCGGGGTGGGCGCCGCGGCTACGGGCGTGCTCTCCATCTTCGACGACGACATCGCCGTCGCGTCGCAGCAGAGCCGCTGGCAGAGCAAGTCGCTCCACGACTTCTCGCTGAACGTCAGCAAGGCGCAGGAGACGACGCTCACCGTCGCCAGCATCCTCACCTACGGCATCGGGCGCCTCACGAAGCAGCGCACGGTGGCCGACGTCGGCCTCCACAGCGCGGAGTCGGTGATCCTCGCCAGCCTCGCGAGCCAGCTGATTCGCGGCCCGCTGGGCCGCAGCCGCCCGCATGCGGCCGGCGACACGAACCAGTACGATTTCCACTTCGGCAAGGGCTTCACGAGCTTCGACAACCGCGCCTTCCCCAGCATCCACACGTCGTCGGGGATGGCCGTGGCGACGGTGCTGACGATGGAGATGCAGCGCCGGCACGTGGCGGCCACGCCCTACGTGGCGCCGCTCCTCTTCGCCGCCGGCATCCTCCCCGGACTCTCCCGCATCCAGCTCGACCAGCACTGGGCGAGCGACGTGCTGGCGGGGGCGTTCATGGGGGTGTTCAGCGGGTACAAGGTCGTGTCGTACAGCCACGACCACCCGAACAACCGGTTCGATCGGGTACTGCTGAAGATGTCGGCGACGCCGGATCCGATGGGCGGATGGAGGGTGGGGTACTCGCTCTACTGACTCGCTGCGAAGTCAGTGGCTGTCAGTGCGGAGTCGGGAGTTCGCACGGCGCAGCTGAAAGTGAAAGCTGAAAGCTGACAGTTTCACTCGTAGCTCCTCTGCCGCGAGAGTTCCGGGCGCTGAGGTCACGATGGAACGGTGGAGCGCTCGGGGGGCACTCTGCTGCTGCATGAAAATGCACCCAGGGGCGGTGTTGAGGTGATGAGTGCCTGAAGTGATGGGTGCAGGTTGCCGTCATGCAGGACTATCACAAGTTGAATGTCTGGGCGAAGTCCCACTCGTTGGCGATGGACGTCCATCGCATCGCCGGCACCTTCCCGCGCGTCGAAGGTGTCGCGCTCACCGCGCAGCTGCGGCGCGCCGTGCTCTCCATCCCGGCGAACATCGCCGAGGGGGCGGCCAAGCCCGGGAACGCGGAGTTCCGGCGCTTCCTGCACATCGCGCTCGCGTCGGCGGCGGAAACGGACTATCACCTGCTCGCTGCGCGTGACCTCGGCGTGCTGGAGCCGGCGACGTACGAGGTACTCTGCCAACGCACCACCGAAGTGCGGCGCATGCTTGGTGGCCTGATCAAGAAGGTAGGGGCGAAGCCCCGCGCCAGGCCCGACCCGGAGCCAGCACCGACAACTGATCACTGATCACTGATCACTGATCACTGATCACTGACCACTCCCGTCCCCCCACGACCGCAGTTCCGTCAGTTCGTTCCTCTCCCGCCCCGGCGCGCCAAGCTGTAGGCCCGTGCGTGACTACGACGACAACTGTCAGCTTACAGCTTTCACTTTGAGCTGCGCCGTGCGCACTCCCGACTGCGAACTATCTGAACTCGACTTCACGGGGCGACTTCGAGGAAGGTGACCTCTGACTCCCGCTCCAGCGCCCACCGCAGCCCCCATGCATCCTCGAACAGGATGAGCGGATTGCCCTTCGCGTCGTACAGCAGCATCCGCCCGCGGTCGTTCGCCAGGCGATCGATGTCCGCCTGTTTGCCGACCACCCATCGCGGATAGCGCGCCGAGATCTTCTCCAGCCGGCATGGCGCCCCGTACTCGTGCTCGAGCCGGTGGAGCATGACGTCGAACTGGAGCTGCCCCACGGCGCCGACGATCGGCGTCGGGCTGAGCGTGTCGGTGCCCGAGGTATAGAACACCTGTGCCGCGCCCTCCTCCGTGAGCTGGCGGAGGCCGGCGTCCATCTGCTTGCGCTTGAGCGGGTCGGCGGCGACGACGCGCGCGAAGTGTTCCGGCGCGAAGCGGGGGATGCCGCTGAACTCGAGATTCCCGTTTGCCGAAAGCGTATCGCCGATGCGCAGCGTGCCGCGGTCCATCACGCCGATCACGTCCCCCGGGTACGCCTCCTCCACGGCACTGCGCTCCCGGGCGAGGAACTGCTGCGCGCTCGAGAGCCGCAGCGGCTTCCCCGTGCGCACATGCGTGACCTGCAGCCCGGGCTCGAACTTCCCCGAGCAGACGCGCACGAAGGCCACGCGGTCGCGGTGCTTCGGGTCCATGTTCGCCTGGATCTTGAACACGAAGCCGGTGAACGCCGAATCGGCGGGATCGACGAGCCCCGTGCTCGCCTCGCGCGCCGTGGGCGGCGGCGCGAGCTCGACGAACTCCTTCAGGAAGGGCTCGACGCCGAAGTTGGTGAGGGCGCTGGCGAAGAACACCGGTGACAGCGCACCGGCGAGCATCGCCTCGTGGCTGAACGGATGCCCCGCTTCATCCAGCAGCGCGATGTCGTGCACGAGCCGCTCGTGCGCCTCCTCGCCGAGCAGGTCGCGCACCGAGGGATCCTCGAGCGACGCGACCTTCACGTCGGCCGCGCTCGCGCCGTGGTCCTCCCCGCGCTCGAAGCGGTAGATCAGCTTGCGACGCCGGTCATAGACGCCGACGAACTGGCCGTCGGAGTGGATCGGCCAGGTGACGGGATGGCAGTCGATGCCGAGGTCGGCCTCGACGTCGCCGATGAGCTTCAGCGGATCCTCGCCGACGCGGTCGCACTTGTTGACGACCGTGAAGATCGGCATCCGCCGCCGCTTGCAGACGGCGAACAGCTGCCGCGTGCGCTCCTCGACGCCCTTGCGGTTGTCGAGCAGCATGACGGCGCTGTCGGCGGCGATGAGGACGCGATACGTGTCCTCGCTGAAGTCCTCGTGCCCCGGCGTGTCGAGCAGGTTCACCTGGTAGCCCTCGTAGGCGAACTGCATGACGCTCGACGTGACCGAGATGCCGCGCTCCTGCTCCATCTTCATCCAGTCGGAGGTCGCGTGGCGCTGCTGGCGGCGCGCCTTGACGGTGCCGGCGAGGTGAATGGCGCCGCCGTACAGGAGGAGCTTCTCGGTGAGCGTGGTCTTGCCGGCGTCGGGATGGCTGATGATCGCGAAGGTGCGCCGGTTCCTGATCGCGTCGTTGAGCGCTGCGTCTTGAGTCACGCCTGAAATCTAATCGATCGAGTGGCCAGTCTTCGGTTCGTGCGCTTCCGGCTCCTCGCGGCCGGTGCTTTCGGGACGCATCTCGGTAGGCCGGTCGGGCACGCGCATTCGCGACGCGGGCGGGACTGCTCGCGGCTTCGCCGCTGCAGACGCCCGCTCTGCGAACGCGCAAGCCCTCCCGGCTGCGGCGGCTCGACCGGTAGGGGCGCGAGGGGCGGCTGCCCGCCGCGCCCCTCATGGAGCCTTGCCGGAGGACGCGAGCGTTTGCGGAGGAGGCGTCGCGCGTAGCAAGAGACGCCGCGCAGCGGCGGCTCGCAGCGTGTAAGCGCGCAGCCGACGGAGCGGGCGCTCGCGGACGACCCGACCGAGGAGCCCTACGCAGGCGCAGCGAACTGGCGAGCTGGCGAACTGACGACTAGCGCGCCAGGTCGATCGGGGTCGGCAGGGCCACGAGCACGGCGGTGACCGCTAGCACCAGCGCCGCGAGCACGAGCTCGAAGGTGGCGGAGCGGCGGAGACGCTCGGGCGCGCCCGTATCCGGCGAAATGAGCGACGGACGGACGCGCCGCCAGTTGAACGCCCCCACGAGCACCAGCAGCACGACGATCGCCAGCTTGATCAGCAGCGTGCGCCCGTACGTCGTGTCCGTGAACGCCGCCCACGATCCCACGTGCACCCGCGCCGCGACCACGCCCGAGAACACCAGCACCGCCGCGCTCCCAAGCGCCAGCGGCGAGAACGCGTTCACCATCGTCGCCAGCGACTCCGCGCGTCCCCCGCTCGCCGCGCGCAGCGCCACCGGCATCCCGACCACCAGCATCACCAGCAGCGTCCCCAGCCACGTCCCGGCCGCCAGCACGTGCGCCGCGTCGAACAGCACCGTGAACGGCGCGAAGGTGCGGTCGGCGATCGCGTGGCCGCTCAGCGCCGGCACGAAGGCCAGCGCCATCGTCGCCGCGGCGGCGATGCGCCAGGGGAGCACCAGCGTCGCCTCGCGTCGCACCGCGCGGAGGCCCGCCACCACGAACGCGATCGCCACGATCTCCAGCAGCCAGCCGTGTCCCCACGGCGTGCCGAGGAGCATCGCCGACCAGGAAACCCCGCCGACTGCTGCCGACGAGTACATGGTGCCCAGCTGCGCCGCGAGCCGCGCCAGCGCGCTCACGGCGAGGAACCATGCCCCCCACAGCCCCGCCCCCGCCGCGCCGTACGACAGGTCGCGCCGCGCCGGTTCGGCGATCGTCACGCCGACGCGTGGGAGCACCCACCACCGGAACGCCACCGCGCCCAGCAACACGAGGAGCGACGCGAACTGCAGCCAGCGGATGGCGACGTACGCGGGCGAGGAGACGTCGAAGGCGTTCGGGTGGAGCGGGGCGGCGACGGAGTCGCGCGTGGTCGCCCGCGAGGCAGCCGCCGAATCGGCGTGCGTGCTCTTCGTGGCCAGCGGCGCGGCCGTCGCCGGCGGGGGCGCCAGTCCCTCCGCCCCCTCCGCGATCACGAAGGTGTAGCTCCCGTGCTGGACGTGCCCGTCGTCGCCCGCCGTCTGCCAGAGCACCGTGTATGTCCCGGCGGCCAGCGGGCCCGTGATCGTCGCCGACAGGGTGCGCGCGCCGCCGGAATGGCCGAGGGTGGCGAGGGCGACCGCGGCGGAATCGGGCCCGACGAGGCGCAGGGCGCTCATGCCGAGGGTCGGCGCCTCGCTGAAGGTGAGCACCAGCTCGCGCGGCGCGATGGTGAGCCGCGCGCCGGCGGCCGGTGTCGCCCGCTGCAGGTGCGCGTGCGCGAGCGCCGGCGCAGGGCATGCAGCGAGCAGGAGGAGCGCCGCGACGGCGCGAAGGAGCCATCGGCGGATGGGAGTGCGGAGTGCGCTGTCGTTCATGGTCGGTCATTCTGGGGCCCGGCGCTGCATGTTGGAAGGGCACCCGCCTCGCCATCCGCTACCCGCTGGCGCGGCTCGTGCTATCGTGGGCCGCATGAACGCTCTCCGCCGGCTGGCGGCATCGCTCGTCGCGCCCCTGCTCCTCTGCGCCGTGGCGCCCGTCTCCCGCGCGCAGGGCGTGGTCTCCCCCTGCGACGGCCGCATCGTCACCGGTTTCGACGTCCGCCCCGGTCGCCCGCCTTTCCAGGGGGCGGCGAAAACCTGGCGGTCCATCGCCCGCGCCGTGGGGCTGCACCACGCCACCACCCGTGCGAGCGTGATCGAGTCGTTCATGGCGCTCCACGTCGGACGTCCCTGCACCGAGCAGCGACGCACCGAGTCGGAGCGCATCCTGCGCGCGCAGCCCTTCATCGCCGAGGCCCGCGTGACCACCGTGCCGGACGGCCGCGGCGGCGTGATCGCCGTGGTGGAGACGACGGACGAGATCCCCGCGCTCGGCAGCGCGCGCTTCCATGGCCTCACGCTGGAGGAGCTGTCGCTCGGCAACTCCAACATCGGCGGCACGGGGTTCAGCGCCGAAGCGCGCGTGGAGCGCGGCTTCGCCTATCGCACGGGCTTCGGCGCCAAGGTGCGGCAGTTCGCGATGTTCGGGCACCCGTACATCGGTACCCTCGAGGCGCAGCGGAACACCCTCGGCTACCTCGCGCAGGGCGCGTTCGAGCACCCCTTCTTCACCGACCTGCAGCACATCGGCTGGCGCGTCGGCTACCGGTCGAGCGACGACTACCCGCGGCTCAAGCGTCCGGCGCGTGACGAGCTGGCGCTCGAGGTGAAGCAGGAGCGGTGGGACGCGAGCTCCCTCGTCCGGGTGTTCGGCACCAGCACCGCGTGGCTGCTGGGCGTCGGCGGCTCGGGGCTTCGCCTCACGCCGGCGACGCACGGCATCGTGGTGAGCGACACCGGCCTCGCCGCCGACACCGGCGTCACGCTGCTGAACCGCTACATGCCCTTCCGCAGCGGGCGCGTCGGCGTGATCGGCGCGGCGCGGCGCGTCACCTTCCGCACCGTGCGCGGCTTCGATGGACTGATGGGGGAACAGGACGTGGCGAGCGGGATCATGACCGGATTGTTCGTCGCGCATGGGCTCCCCTCGTTCGGCGAGAGGGATCTCTACATCTCCGGCGCCACCTACGGCGGCTGGTCGGCGGAGCACGCGATGGTCACCGCGCTCACGCAGTGGGAGGGACGTCGCGGCAATGCGACGGACAAGTGGGACAGCGTGATCGGGAGTGGTCGCGCGTCGCTCTATCTCGGCGTGCCGGGCGCCGTGTTCGTGACGGAGGACCATTACGCCGGCGGCTCGCGCTCCCGCCTGCCGCTGCAGCTCGCGCTGGGCGACCGCCAGGGTGGCGTCATGGGTTATCACGCCACCTCCCTCGCCGGCGCGCGGCGCAACGTGGTGCACAGCGAGTTCCGCATGAGCCGACCCGCCGTCGTCATGGGCGCCGACGTCGGCATCGCACCGTTCGCCGAAGTCGGGACGGTGTGGAAGGGCGACGCCCCCTATGGCGTGACGGCGACGCGCTCGACGCTCGGCTTCAGCATCCTCGCCGCGTATCCCACGCGCTCGAAGCGCCTCTACCGCGCCGACTTCGGCTTCCCCCTCACCCGCGGCGGCGGCGCGGGGATCGAGGTGCGCGTGTCGAGCATGGACCGCACGATCGACTTCTGGACGGAGCCGGACGACGTGACACGCGCGCGGACGGGGGCAGTGCCGGCCAGCCTGTTCGCGTGGCAGGGGCGGTAGACTCACTGCTCACGGTCGAGGGAACAGGAGGGCAACGCCGTCAGAATCGGTATATGAACGCGACGTACGGAATGATCGGCACCTCGGCGCCGCTGGCGGTGAAGCCCGCGAGGTCGACGGCGATCTGTTCCCCCATGAAGCGAATGCCGGCCGAGACGAGGCCGGAGGTCCCGTTGTCCGAGTAGAGGTAGTTCTCGCTGACGAGTGCGATGGTGCGCGACAGGCGCGCCGAGCCGCCGACCAGCACGAGCGCCTGCGACGTGGAGGAGCGGCTGAAGCCGAAGCCCGACCCGACGGTGACGCTCGCGTCCTCGCCGCCGTACGTCGCCACGCCATACGCGAGGCCCACGGGACTGTCCTCGAAGAAATCGGGCACGCCGGCGACGAGCGCACCGACGGCCACGTTCAGCTTCGGTCGCGCAATGACGCCGATCTTCGGCGTGACGAAGTAGATCTGCTCGTCCAGGCCCACGCCGGGAAAGAGCGACATCCCCCCGCCGAAGTTCACGCGGTCGGTGAGCCCGCCCTGGAAGCTCGGGAAGAAGACATACGCATCGGAGAAGTATCCTTCGCCACGACGCAGCATGCGTCCCGTGGGAGCGAAGAACAGCCGCGTGCGACTCGGATCCTCCGGCCAGAATTCACCCTCGTGGAGCCGCCGTGTCGCGGAGAGCTCTACCTTCCGGATCGAGGCGCGAGGGATCACCGACGTCCCGAATGCTGACACGAACATCAGGACGGTCGGCGAGACGTCGGTCACGCGCCCGATGACCACCGAGCCGTCCCGCAGCGTGAGCTTGACGAGCTGGCTGTCCGGCGTCGGTCGCAGGTTCGCCGTGGCCGTGGTGTCCTGCGCCTGGAGCCGAGGTGCGGCGACGGTGGCCCCGACGATCGCCACGGCGATGGCGACGCGCAGCGAGCGGGCGTGGTGGGCGTGAGGCATGGGCCGGGAAGATGCTCGACTGGGAGCAGTTGTCCATGGCGGCGGCGGCGCCGGCTCGACCCGCCGGGAGCGTCCGCCCTACCGGATGAACAGCTCCGCCACGATCACCACGATGATCACGATCTCCAGCAGCTCGCTCCGCGCCGCCTGGGCCTCGCCGTTGAGCATCGCGTAGGTCTCGCGGAAGATCTCCAGCTTCCGCTCGATGCCACGTCGCCAGGCGTTGGCGCGGAAGAGGTCGAGCGCGGCGCCGTACACGCGCGCCAGGTACACGTCGTCCGTCACCTTGAGGCCGTTCTCGGCGCGCTCCACCGTTTCCGTCACGTCGGCCACCACCGTCTGCAAGCCGGCGAGCACCGACTGGAAGCGTCGTGTGGGAATGGGCAGCGAGCGCTTGCGCGCCGCCGCCACGCGGTCGTACATCGCGGGCAGCTCGGCGTCGAGCAGCGCGTCGTAAACCCGCAGCTCCAGCAGCTGCGCGTTCGCGAACTCCAGGATGTACTCCACGTCCCGATCGGTCGCCTTCGGCTCGGCGACGAGGGCGTTGTCCCACGTGAGGACCACCAGGTCGTCCGCGTAGTACGAGAACTTCTGCGCCAGCAGCCCGCTGCGCGCCTGCGGGGCGAGCGGGCGCTCCTCGCCGAGCAGCAGGTGCGCGAGGCGGTCGTCGTCCAGCTCCCCGGCAGGGAGCGCGGGCGCCCCGTCACGGTGCAGCGCGGCGATGCGGAAGACGACGTACTCCTCCGTCACCGGTCCGAGGGCCGGCCGCTCGAGCGCTGGCGTGACGCGCTGCCGGAGCGCGTCCAGCTCGGTCGCGACGACTCCGGCCAGCTCCGGCGCGCGCTCCACCGCGTGCGCGAACGCGAGGAAGTCTTCCCACGACGCGCGCGCGGGCGCACGCAGCTCGAGCTGCAGCGAGCAGATGCCGAAGTCGAACAGCCGTGCCGACACCTGCGCGTCGCACGGCTCGCCTTGCACGGTGAGGGTGCGTTGGCCGAGGGTAACGGCGACGGGCGGGTTGGAGATCTGGAGCGCCTGTGCCTCCGTGCGCTCGGGACGCGCGCGCGCCGGCGCGCTCGGGGCGAGGATCGCCGCCGCGCGCTCCAGGTCGATGGAGTACGCGATGTCGAACAGCCGGTACACGACGGCGGCGCCGTCGAGGGTCAGCCCGGCGTGTCCCGCAGTTGAAGGAGACGTCATCGAAGGCCGGCGTTCACCGGCTCGACGCGGATTGGCGGGATGCCGACGATCTCGTAGGTGCCCGACGCGATCTCGATCTTCGCCTCGTCGAGCGCGGCGATGATGTCACGCGCCATCGCATCCTTGATGGCGCGGATGCCGTGCACCGGGCCCGTGAAGCGCAGCGTGAGCTCCATCCAGTTGTCGGTGAGCCGCAGATAGACCGTCGGTTCGAGGGCGATCTCGAGGGCGAGGACGTACTTCTTCCGCAGCTCCTCCAGCGCCGGCTTTGCCTTCTCCACGTACTCCGCCGTGTGGCGGCGCGCGGCATCGAGGAGAATGGATTCCGCGCGCTGCCACTCCGCGCCGTACTTGACGGGGATCGGGACTTCGTCCCACATGAACGGGAACTCGCGCGTGTAGTTGTAGACCGGGTTGTCGAAGATCTTGTCGTTGGTGAGGCTGACGATGCGCCCGGTGTACTGCCGTGCCGACACCCACGTCTCCGGGTTTCCGTTCTGGCTCGGCGGCGGTGCGCCCATCTCCATCACGGCGGTCTGCATGAAGCCGACGCGCACCACGTCGCCACGCACGCCGCCCATCGTGATGCGGTCGCCGACGGTGTACACGCGCCCGCGGAGCACGATGAGGTACGCCGCGAACGACGTGAGCACCCGCTGCAGGGCGACGGCGATGCCGGCGGTGATGAGCCCCGCGATCGAGGCGAAGCGGCCGGCGTCCGCCACCCAGATGGAGATGAGCGACACGACCACCGCGATGAGCAGGGCGAGGCTCGTCGCCTGGGTGATCCAGAATCGTGGCCGCGCCCCTTCGCTGCGCTGCCACCCGCTCCCCGCGGCGAGCCGCACGATCCCCGCAACGATGAACCGCACGACCACCGCGCCCACCAGCACGGCGAGGGTGAGCACGATCTGGTTGCCGAGTCCATTCGTCATCCCGCCACCCCGGCGCAAGAGGTGCGCCCGGGCATCGGGAAGGGAATGGATGATGCACGGGGCGTTCGAGCATCGGGGGCTCCGGGCAATGAAGCGGGAGGAACGGAAAAGGCCGGATCTTTTCGGAAACGGCCGGATCTGTCCCTCGCGTGATCGTGGCTCCGCGCACCGAGGGCCAGCCTCTACACCCACAAGGTCATTGAATTGATTGGAACGGCCCCGGGATGCTACTCTGCGCATGGAGGCCGAATCGTAGAGGAGAGAATCCGGCCGTTTCGCAGTTGAAAATCCGGCCTTTTCCGTTCCCCCCGCTTTTCTGAATCGAATCGAGTAGCTGCCTATGCCCCGGTTCCCCCGACCGATTGTCGCCGCGTCCGTCCTCGCCTGCCTCGCCCTGCTCGGTGCATCGAAGCCGATACAGGTGCGCCCCCTTCGCGTGTGCGCCGACCCGAACAATCTCCCGTACTCCAACGGCAAGCATCAGGGGTTCGAGGACAAGCTGGCGGAGCTCGTGGGGCGGGAGCTGCATCGGCCGGTGAAATACTTCTACTGGGCGCAGCGGCGGGGGTTCATCCGCAACACCCTGAACGCGGGCCACTGCGACATCATCATGGGCACCGCTGCCGGTCTCGAGATGGTCGCCACCACGAAGCCGTATTACCGCTCCACGTACACCTTCGTGTCGAAGGAGTCGGGCCCCGACATCCGCTCCCTCGACGACCCGCGGCTGCACACGGCGAAGGTGGGGGTACAGCTCATCGGTGACGACTTCAACAACACCCCGCCCGCCGCCGGACTCACTCGGCGCGGCATCGTGCGGAACGTGCGCGGCTACACCGTGTACGGCGACTACCGCGAGCCCAATCCGCCGAGCAGGATCGTCAAGGCGGTGGAGACGGGTGAGGTGGACGTGGCGCTGGTGTGGGGTCCGCTCGCCGGCTACTTCGCGAAACGGTCGCCGGTGCCGCTGCGCGTCGTCCCCATCGCCCCGCACGCCGACGGTCCCGTTCCGTACACCTTCGCCATCGCCATGGGCGTGCGGAAGGCGGACACGGCGTTCCGCGACAGCCTGGACCAGGTGATCGCGCGGCGGCGTGGCGAGATCGATCGGCTGTTGAAGGACTACGGGGTGCCGCTGGTGGAGGGGACGGCCAGCGCGTCCACCGGGCGCTGAGACTCGGAGGGGGAGATGGGGAGAAGGGGAGAAGGGGCACTGCGCCTCTCCCCTTCCCCCATTCTCCCCTTCCCTCCTTCCCGTTCCGCCAGCGCCCCCGCCAGCAACGGCAACAACGCCGCGAGGTAGATCAGCCCCGCCGGGATCCACATGATCAGCCCCGCCAGCTGCTGGTCCTCGAGCGGGGTGAGCCCCCACGCCTTCGTCGTGCCGAAGTAGCTCCAGTACCATGGATGCCGAGCGAAGGTGATCACGGCGCCGAGAATCGTCCCCTGGAGCATGGCGGCGAAGAGGTACGCCACCTTTGCGCCGATGCTCAATCGGCGGCCGTGCGGCGCGAACAGCAGCCACCAGAAGAGGAGCGCGGTGACGAAGAAGGTGGCGTGCTCGAGCTCGTGCACCGGCTCCGACTGGAGCGCCATCTCGTAGAAGATCGGCGCGTGCCAGAGCCACAGCGTCACGATATGGATGGTCCATGCGACGGGCGCGAGGGTCAGTGCGCCCCACGTTGCACGCAGCCAGCGCGGGCGGCTGACGGCGATCCCGATGCGGCGGCGCCAGCGGAGGGGGAATGCCCACAGCATCACGGTCGCCGGATCGCCGAGCACGATGAGCGGTGCAGCGACCATCATGAGCAGCAGGTGCTGCGTCATGTGCATGGAGAAGAGCGCGCCGCCGATCGCGTCCACCGGCGATACGAGCGCGACGAACAGCGCCGCCAGCCCGGCGGAGTACGAGGCCACGCGCCACCCGTTCACCACGCGGGCGTGTCCGGCGCGTGCCCACAGCGCACGCAGTCCGCGCGCATAGACCCACGCGCCGGCGGCGAGGCCGGCGAGCACGGTGGGTGACCAGGTCCACGCCGACCAGAGGTCGTGCGGCTCGGGAGCGAGGTTGACGTGCACCCTGTGAGCAGCGGCAAGGGAAGTGCCGCACCGGCCCTCCTGGAACGTGTGGTACAGCCATGCAGTTGCGGTATCGTACATAGCGGACTCGTCGCGGCATTGGTACACTTTTAGCGCTCGGGCCGGTTTGCACGACCTCTCGCAACCCGGAACCGACGATGGTGCGCAATCGTACGAAGTGGCCTCGCAGTCCATTCGTGCTTCGCTCGCTCGCCGCGGCCCTGATGCTCACCGCCTGCACCCGGGAGCGAGCGCCCGAGCAGGCGCAGCGCCCCGCCGCGCCCCAGCTCCCCGCCAGCGGCGCGCCGCGCGCCACGGCCACGCTTCCCCCCGACGATGGCCAGTGGACGCGGCCGTCCAAGGACTACGCGGGCCTCCGCTACAGCCAGCTCGCCGAGATCACCACGGCGAACGTGAAGAACCTCCAGTCCAAGTGGACCTTCTCCACCGCGGTGCTGCGCGGGCACGAGGAGCCGCCCATCGTGGTCGACAACACGATGTACATCCTCACCCCCTTCCCCAACCTCCTCTACGCGCTAGACCTCACGAAACAGGGAGCGCCGGTGAAATGGACCTATGACCCGAAGCCGCGCAGCGAGGCGCAGGGGGTGGCATGCTGTGACGTCGTGAATCGCGGCCCCACCTTCGCCGACGGCAAGATCGTCTTCAACACCCTCGACAACCACGTCGTCGCCGTCGACGCCACCAGCGGCAAGGAGCTGTGGAAGACGAAGGTCGGCGACATCAATGTCGGCGAGACGATGACGATGGCGCCGCTGGTGGTGAAGAACCTCGTCCTCGTCGGCAACTCGGGTGGCGAGATGGGCGTGCGCGGCTGGCTCAAGGCGCTGGACCTCGGCAGCGGCGCCGTGAAGTGGACGGCGTACAGCACCGGCCCCGATTCCGCGGTGCTCATCGGCCCGCGCTTCAAGCCCTTCTATCCCAAGGACCAGGGCACGGACCTCGGCGTGAGCACCTGGGTGGGCGACCAGTGGACGATCGGCGGCGGCACCGTGTGGGGGTGGATCTCCTACGACCCGCAGCTCGACCTCATCTACTACGGGTCGGCCAACCCGGGCCCGTGGAACCCGGACCAGCGGCCGGGCGACAACAAGTGGACCTCCACGATCTTCGCGCGCGACCCGAACACCGGTGAGGCGGTGTGGGCGTACCAGGTGTCCCCGCACGACCTGCACGACTACGACGGCGTGAACGAGAGCGTGCTCGTGGACGTGCCATGGAAGGGACAGGTGCGCCACGTCCTGCTGCACCCCGATCGCAACGGCTACCTGTACATGATGGACCGCACGAACGGCGAGGTGCTCTCCGCCGAGCCGTTCGGCTACATCAACAGCACGGCGGGCGTGGATCTCGCCACCGGTGACCTCAAGTACGTGGCGTCCAAGCATCCCACGCTCGGCGAGGTGGTGCGCGACATCTGCCCCGCGTCCCCCGGCGCCAAGGACTGGCAGCCGTCCGCCTTCTCACCGCGCACGGGACTGCTCTACATCCCGCACCAGAACCTGTGCGAGGACGTGCAGAGCGTGGAAGCGAACTACATCGCCGGTACACCGTACGTCGGCATGAACGTGAAGATGAAGGCGGGGCCGGGCGGAAAGCGCGGACGCCTCACGGCGTGGGATCCGGTGAACGCGCGTTCGGCATGGGAGATCGAGGAAGATCTCCCTGTCTGGAGCGGTGCCCTCACCACCGCCGGCGACGTCGTGTTCTACGGCACGATGGACGGCTGGTTCAAGGCAGTGGACGCGCGCAACGGCCAGCCGCTCTGGAAATACAAGGTAGGCTCGGGGATCATCGG
>DASURL010000006.1:0-15963 GCA_036280075.1 Gemmatimonadaceae bacterium
GATCAGCATGATCACCCCCACGTAGCCGTACACGTCGAGCTGCTGGCCGGTGACAGTCAGCGCCAGCAGTGCCCCGAACGCGGCGAAGGGGAGCCCGGTGAGGATGGTGACCGGGTGGATGAAGCTCTCGTACAGGATGCCGAGGATGATGTAGATGACGAAGACGGTGATGAGCAGCAGGACGCCGAGTCCGCGCTGCGAATCCTGGAACGCCTGGGCGGTGCCGGAGAAGTTGGCCGTGACGCTCGCGTCCAGCGTACGGCGCGCGAGGTCCTCCACCGCCGCCACCGCCGCACCGAGGTTGCCGCCGGGCGGCAGGTTGAAGGAAATGGTCACCGAGGCGAGCTGTCCGGAGTGGGCGATGCTCTGCGGGCCGACCCCCTCGCTGAACGTCGCCACGTCGGACAGCGGCACCAGCTTGCCGTGCGAGCTGGTGACGTACACCTTGGCGAGGTCCGACACGCTGGTCTGGTCCTGCGGCTGGATCTGCATCACCACCCAGTATTCGTTCGTCGGCGTGTAGATCGTGCTCGCCTGCTGCTCGCTGAACGCATTGGCCAGCGCGCGCTGGATGGCGATCGGCGTCACGCCGAGCATCGCCGCGCGGTCGCGCATGATCTTCACGTTCACGACCGGGTTCTTGTTCTCCAGGTCGCTGTTCACGTCGGTGATGAGCGACAGCCCGCGCATCGCCCGCTCCAGCTTCTGCGCGCTCGCATAGAGCGTGGCGACGTCGTTCGCCTGCAACGTGTACTGGTACTGGCTGCGTGATCCCCGTCCGCCGATGCGGATGCTCGGCGGGTTCTGGATGAACACGTTGAGCCCGGGGATCCGGCTCAGCTCGCGCGTCAGCCGCTGCACCATCCTGTCCGCATCGGGGCGCTCGCCCTGCGGCTTGAGGACGATGCTGATGTTGCCCCCGCTCCCGCCGCCGATCTGCGACATGTACGCGGCCACGAAGCTGTCGCGCGCGACGATGGCATTGGCCTGCTGCTGCAGCCGCACCATCTCGGGAAACGAGGTGCCCTGCGCCGCCTGCGTGCTCGCGTTCAGGAGGCCGGTGTCGTCGCTCGGGAACAGGCCCTTCGGGATCCGCACGAAGAGGAGCCCGGTGACCACGAGGATGAGGGCCGAGAAGACGAGGGTGAGCGGCCGGCGGCCCATGGCCCACGCCAGCGATCGCTCGTAGCCGTGGAGCAGCCGCTCGAAGGCCCGCTCGGTGGCGTTGAACCAGCGCCCGTGCTGCTGCTCCTCCGGCCGCTTGAGGAAGCGCGCGCACAGCATGGGGGTGAGCGTCAGCGAGACGAGCCCGGAAACGAGGATGGCCGCGCTGATCGTGATGGCGAACTCGCGGAAGAGCCGGCCGATCACGCCACCCATGAAGATGAGCGGGATGAATACCGCGGCCAGCGACAGCGTCATCGAGAGGATGGTGAACCCCACCTCCTCGGCGCCGTCGAGCGCCGCCTCGCGCGGCGCCTGCCCGCGCTCCAGGTGCCGCACGATGTTCTCCAGCATCACGATCGCGTCGTCCACCACGAAGCCCACCGCCAGGGTGAGCGCCATGAGCGACAGGTTGTCGATGCTGAAGTTCAGGGCGTACATCACCGAGAAGGTGCCGACGATCGCCATCGGCAGGGTCAGGCTCGGGATGAGCGTCGCCGTGATGTTGCGCAGAAAGACGAAGATGACCATCACCACGAGCACGAGCGCCACGATCAGGGTCACCTTCACGTCGTGCACCGACTCCTGGATCCCCTCGGAGCGGTCGTAGCGCGTCACGATGTTCACCGACGGCGGCAGCGACGGCTTCAGCTCCTCGAGTGCCGCCTTCACCGCGTTCGCCACCGTGACCGTGTTCGTGCCCGGCTGGCGCTGCACGGCGAGCACCATCGCGCGGTCGCCGTTGTACCAGCTCGCGTTGCGCGTGTTCTGGATGCCGTCGTACACCCGGCCCAGGTCGCCGAGGTGGATCGGCGCGCCATTCCGGTTGGCGACGACCATGTTCCGGAACTGTGCCGCGTTCCTGAGCTGCCCGGTGGCGGTGATGGTGAGCGTGCGCTCGCGACCGTACAGCACCCCGGTCGGCAGCGTGACGTTGTTCGCCCGGACGGCCTGCGCGATCTCGTTCACGCTCAGCCCGCGCGCCGTGAGCTGCGCCGGATCGAGCTCCACCCGCACCGCGTACTTCGCCGATCCCCACACGTTCACCTGCGACACCCCTTCCACCATGGAGAGCCGCTGCGCGATCGTCGTCTCCGCGACCTCGTCGAGGGCGGTGAGCGACATCGTGCTCGAGGTGAGCGCGAAGAACAGGATCGGCGCCGCGGCGGGATTCTGCTTCCGGTACGACGGCGGGATGATGTTCGAGGGAAGGAACGCCAGCGCCGAGGAGATCGCCGCGTTCACGTCCTGCGCCGCCGCGTCGATGTCGCGGTCGGGGGAGAACTGCAGCGTGACGTTCGTGCTGCCGAGCGAGCTGCTCGACGTGATGTTGTCGATACCGGCGATGGCGGAGAACGCCTTCTCCAGGGGCGTCGCGACCGTCGCCGCCATCGTCTCCGCGCTCGCGCCCGGCAGGTTGGCGAAGACGCTGATCGTCGGGTAGTCCACCGCCGGCAGGTCGCTGACCGTCAGCTTCCGGTACGATGCCACGCCGAAGACGAGGATCGCCACCATCAGCAGCGTCGTCATGACCGGCCGCCGGATGAACAGCCCGGTGAAGTTCACGGCGACGCAGCCCTCCGCCCGCCGCCGGCCGCCTCGGAGCCGCCCGTTGCACCGGGTCGGCCAGCACCACCGCCACGCTGGCGTCCACCGGCCGGCGCACCCTGGGGCGTGTTGATCACGACCTTCGCGTTCGGCGTGAGGCGCGACTGCCCATCCGTGACCACGCGCTCACCGACACCCAGCCCGCCGGCGATCACCATCAGTGAGCCCGCGGTGCGCTCCACGCTCACCGGACGCTGCTGGACCGTCATGCTGTCGGTGACGACGTACACGTACTGCCCCTGCTGCCCGGTGACGACGGCCGACGCCGGCACGACGAGCGCGTTCTGCTCCACGAACAGCTCCAGCCGCGTGGCGACGAACTCCCCCGCCCAGAGTCGACGGTTCGGATTCGGGAAGCTCGCCTTGAGCTGCACCGTGCCGGTCGTCGTGTCCACCGCGTTGTCGATGAAGAAGAGCGATCCATGCTCCGGCTGGCTGAGCGCTGTGAGCTGCGACGTGGGGCCACCCGACGGCAGCGCCGGCGGCGTGCCCGGACCGGCATCGGCGGCCGCCGGGTCGCCCTGCCCCACCGACAGCCCGATCGGCGCGTTCGCGCTCGAGTCCACCAGCGTGTTGGTGCCGGTGTTGGGCGTGGCGCTCACCACCAGGCCTCCCGCGCTGCCGTACCGCTGCAGCAGCGGAAGCTGGGTGGACGGAATCGCGAAGCGGACGAGGATGGGGCTGATCTGGTTGATCGTCACCAGCGGCGCGTTGCCGTTGGCGCTCACCAGGTTCCCCTCGCGCACGAGCAGCGCACCCGTGCGGCCGGCGATCGGCGCGCGGATCGTCGTGTTGTCCAGGTTGAACTTCGCGTTCGCCACCGCCGCCTCATCGGCCGACACCGTCGCCCGCTGCGCCTCGGCGGTGGCGCGCATCTGGTCGGCCTGCTCCTTCGTCACGTAGTCCTGCGCCGCGAGCGAGGCGTAGCGCTGCGCATCCCGCTCGGCGTTCGCGGCCGTGGCGCGATCGCGGGCGAGGGCGGCGAGCGCCTGCTGGTACGCCGCCTGGTACGGGCGCGGATCGATCTCGAACAGCACCTGTCCCTTGCTGACGTCCTGTCCTTCCTGGAACGCCACGCGCCGCACGATTCCCGCCACCTGCGACGCGACGTTGGCCGCCTGCACCGGCGTCACGACACCATTCGCCTCGATGATGTACGGCACGTCCATCGTCTTCGCCGTCGTCACCATCACCGGAATGGCCGGACGGTTGCGCTGCTCCTTCTTCCCGGAGCAGCCGGCGAGTGAGAGAAGCGCGGCGCCGCCAGCGATCACGCCGCGTACGAGTGGTTGATGAAGGGTGCGAGGCATTGAGCGGAAGTTCATCGGCGCATCCCGGTGGAGTCCGCCGAAAGGGAGATCGAAGGTTCGCCGCGTGGGCCGAGGATGCCGACGTCGTGCGCGAGCTGGGCGAGCGCCGCGGACCAGACCCAGCGCGACTGCGCCTGCTGGGCGCGGGCGTTCGCCAGCACCGTCTGCGCCGTGACCAGGTCCACGATGGTGCCCACACCAGCGCGATAGCGCTCGCGCGCCGCCACCTCGGAGCGAGTGGCGCTCTGGAGGAGGACGTCCGCCGTACGCACCCGCTGGGTGGCGGTCTGGAGCGTGTAGTACGACGCGTACACCTGCTGCGCGACTTCGGTTCGCAGCAGCTCGGCTCGCGCGGCCGATGCGTCCACCTGCGCCTGCGCCGCCATCACGTTGTACGGGCGCGCGAGGTTGAAGATCGGGATCGAGACGCCAAGGTTGACGCTGAAGTTGTACCCCGTGGCGTTCCGCTGGCTCGAGAACGGATGCGAGAAGGTGGATCCGAGGGTGAGGGCGGGAAGCTCGGCGGCGCGCGCCACGCGCACCTCCGATTGCGCCTGGAGGATCTGCGCTCGCGCCGCCGCGAGGTCGGGCCGATTCGCCAGCGCACGATTGATGAGCGTGTCCACGTCGGCGGCGGCGAGCGCCACGGGGATGGAATCGTTCACCGGCGCCAGGCCGTACGTCGTGCTGGCGGGGAGGCCCATCGCCGTGGCCAGCGCGCCCCGCGCGATGTTGAAGTTCCCGTCCGCCGTCTCCAGGTCGAGCTGCGCCTGCGCGCGGAGCGTCTGCGCCTGGAGGACATCGGCGATCGTCGCCACGCCGGCGCGGTTTCGCTGCTGCGCCGACGCGAGGTTCGTGTCCGCCTCGGCGACACTCAGGCGAGCCGCCGCCGCGAGGCTGCGGAACGCGTGGTAGTTGAAGTATGCCGCCTCGGTCTGGAGCGCGACGTTCTGCAGCGTGGCGTTGTGGGTGAGGTCGAGCGCCATCGCCGCCGCGCGAGCGGCCGTGATGCTGCCGCTGCGTCCGCCGAAGTCGAACAGCAGGTACGAGAGCGTGGCCGACGGGGTGATCACGCGCCGCGTCCCGACACCACCGAGCGTCTGGCCGATGGTGGTCTGCGAGTACAACGCGGTGGTCGAGGCGTCCACCGCCGGGAAGCGCTGCGCGGTGGCGGCGCCGTAGGCCGCGGCGCCGGCGCGCGCCTGCGCCCAGGAGAGCTGGGTCTGCGGGTTGTTGCGAAGCGCGAGGTCCACCACGTCGCCGAGCGTGAGCGAGTCGCGACGCGCCACGATGTCGGACGGAAGCGCAAGGGTGGTGGAGCGCGCCGGCTCCGGCGGCACGGCGCCGCGCGGAGCGCGCCAGGGTTCGGCGGGCGAGCGGGGAGCGGACGGCGCGCCATCGATGCGCGGCAATGGCGCGTGCGTGCACGACGCGCCGACGAGGAGGCCGAGCGCCGGAAGCAACCGGCCAAAGTACAGCGGGCGGGATCTCCGTGGTCTTCCGGAGCCCCGCCGCGCGATGGGACGCAGAGCGAGCAGCGTGTTCACGAACGTCTGGATGATGTTGCCGACGATGGTCCGGCGAGGGACCACACCTGCCCATGACTACGTGCTGCGACGGCAATTCGCTGACTTCGCCGCCGCCGCGCGCGAGCCGGCTTCGGGCCCCGCTGGAGAGTAACGGGGCGTTACGTCCGCCGGCACGGTCCGATCCGACCACCCTGCGGAGCGTGGGCGAGCAGAAAAGCTATCTGCTCGCGGTGCAACGAGTTGGAACGCGCCGCCCTCGCGCGACGCTCCTTGCTCATGGTGCAGCGGACGACATCCCTTCACCCGCTCATCGCGGAGGATCCATGTTCGCACGCCGTTACATCCCGAACCCGGGACCGTTGGGGCCGCGCTCGCTTCGCCTGCTTTCCTCGCTCCTCGTTGCCGGTGCGCTCGCGTGCGGCGGCGGCGGCGGTGACTCGCCGACCAATCCGGGCAACCCGGGAAACCCAGGCAACCCGGGGGGCACGCCTTCGCCGACCGTCACCACCTCGGTGAACCTGCAGGGGATCGCCTTCGTCCCCGCCGACATCCAGGTCTCACCCGGCGCTACGGTGACGTTCACGAACCTCGACGGCATCAACCATACGGTGACGTTCGACAACACGAGCATCGCGTCGGTCGGTGAGTATACCACCGGATCCCGAACGGTCACGATGCCGACCGCGACGGGGACGTACACGTACCACTGCCAGCTTCACGGCAACATGAAGGGGACGGTACTGGTGAAGTGATGGGAAGGGGGAATGAAGGAAGGGGAGACTGAGGGAAGGGGAGACTGGGAACTGCGCTTCTCCCCTTCTCCCCTTCTCCCCTTCTCCCCTTCCCTCAACCCTCCATCCGCTCCCGCAGCGAGTCCCGCTCGCGCGTCGCGCCGAGTCGGTCGAAGAGGGTGATCGCCAGGCGGGCATCCTCGAGCGCTTCGTCGCTGTGGCCCTGGGCCAGGTGCAGCGCGGATCGATCGCGCAGCGTTTCCGCCTCGTTGAGCGCGTGGCCCCGATCGCGCGCGATCTCGAGCGCCCGGTCGAACGCCTCCAGCGCGTCGGCGTAGCGCCGCTGGGCGGTGCATGCGGCGCCGATCAGCCTCGATGCATCCGCCTCGTTCTGTGGATCTCCCAGGCGCGCGAACTCCTCGCGTGCGATTCGCGCCGTCGTCTCGGCGAGCGCCGCGTCACCGCGACGAAGCGCGACCTCCGCGCGGCCCACGCGACCCATCGCGGCGAGGCGCGGTACGCCACCCTCGGTCGCATGCTCGATCGCCCGCAGCTCGTGCTCGTCCGACTCCTCCAGCTCGCCCAGGTCGCGATAGGTGATCGCCAGGTTGTGATAGCTGGACGCGAGTCCGCGACGCTGGCCCAGCCGCTGGAACGTGGGCAGCGCGAGGCGATAGTGCGACAGCGCCCGCTCGTGATCGCCCTGCATGTTGGCGATCGTGCCCAGGTTGTTGGTGGCGCGTGCGAGGACGAGCGGATCATCGGACTGCGACGCCATGTCCAGCGCGCGCGCGAACGCGACGGTCGCGTCCTCGAGCTGCCCGAGCGTCAGCGAGGCGACTCCCATCATGTTGAGGGCACGGCGCTGCGCCGCTCGGTCACCGCCGTCGCCGAGGCTCGGCTCCACCTCACTCAACCAGCCGAGCGCCTTTCGCTCGTTTCCCAGCCGCATCAACGCTTCCGCGTAGAGCAGCGCGCTCAGGCCGTCGCGCGCGCAGGTGGCGGCCCGTGGCTCGAGGATGGCCAGCACCTCGTGCCACGCACCGGCATCGGCGAGCTCACGCGCCCTCGACAGGGCGGGATCCGTTGGGAGCGAAGCGGTCATTGGATACGCGCGGACGAACGCGCGCGGTCAGTACTCGAGGGCGTAGCCGGTGAAGCCACCCAACTGCGCGCTCACCTGCTTGATGTTCTGCTGGACGGTGCTCGATACCTTGACCCACGGCTGGAAGGGCGATTCCTGCCGCCAGAAGCTCAGGCTCGTCATGATGTCCTGATCGGTCGAGTTCACCACCCCGTCGTAGTTCAGGTCCTCGCCGCACGCCGCGAAGGAGATCGTCAGTGTCGGCTGGTCGCTCGATGCGAACCTGAGCCCCGACGGCTGGAAGTCGACGATGAAGTGCGACTGGTCGGTGACGGTGAGCGTGATCAGCACGGAGTCGCCCGCGGCGATCGCGCTCCCGTCGGGTCGCGTGGCGAGCGAGCCGGCGCCCACGCGGAACTCCAGGAACTTCAGGGAATCGGTGGCCCCCGGCTTCGCGTGATACCAGATGTCCACGCCCCCCGCCTTGCCCTGCACCGCGTAGAAGCTCACCTGCGTCTTCGCCAGCGATGGCGTGCCGTAGGGCGCAGTGAGGAGCCGGAGGTCGGTGGGATCACGCGTGTCGCTCGGATTGGGCGAGGTGGAATCGGTGCACGAGAGCACCGACACCGCCACGACAGCGAGGCAGAGGGAAGCGAGGCGGTGACGCAGCATATGAAAGTCCTTCATCGGAGGTATGCGTTGGAGGATCATGCCGTCGGCGCGGTGTCGTCCACCGCGTCGCCAGCATCGTCGTCGGCATCGCCGTCCACGCCGTTCGACCAGTTCAGCACGCGATGCAGCCGTGGACGCGAGATGCCCAGGCGCCGCGCCGCCTCGGTCTTGTTGCCGCGGCAGATCTCGAGCATGCGGAGCACCGCCGCGCGGTTCAGCTCGCGCAGCGTGGCGGGAAATGGCAGCTCGCCATCGGAGGCGGGGGCAGACGGCGCGACCTCCGCCACATCCGCGGCATCGATGGACGTTCCGGAGGAGAGCAGCACCGCGCGCTCGATCACGTTGCGCAGCTCGCGGATGTTGCCCGGCCACCGCCGCTCGCGCAGCGTGCGCTCCGCGGCCGGCGTGAGCGACATCAGCGGCTGGTCGTACTCGCGCGCGAAGCGCTCGAGGAAGGCGTGCGCGATGAGCACCACGTCGTCGTGCCGAGCGCGCAGCGCGGGCAGCTCGATGGGCACCACGTTCAGCCGGTAATACAGGTCCTCGCGGAACTCGCCGCGCTTCACCGCCGCGCCGAGGTCCACGTGCGTGGCCGCCACCAGCCGGACGTCGAACGGAATGGTGCGCGTGCCGCCGACGCGGCGCAGCATGCGCTCCTCGAGCGCGCGCAGGATCTTCCCCTGCAACGGCAGCGCGAGATGCCCGATCTCGTCGAGGAAGAGCGTGCCGCCGTGCGCGAGCTCCATCAGTCCCGGCTTGGCGCCGGACGCTCCGGTGAAGGCGCCCTTCTCGTGGCCGAACAGCTCACTCTCCAGGAGGTTCTCGGGGATCGCGGCGCAGTTCACGTCCACGAAGGGCGCCTCGCGTCGCGGCCCGTTGTAGTGGATGGCCCGCGCGAGCAGCTCCTTGCCCGTGCCCGTCTCCCCCGTGATGAGCACCGTCACCGTGGGCCGCGGGATCACGCGCGCCGCACGATCGAGGGCGGCGAGGAGCGCGGGGCTCTCGCCAAGGATGCCGTCGAAGTGCAGCTTCGCGCGCTCTCCCGCGGCGAAGGCGGAGGCGTCGGCGTCGGCCTTCAGGCGCTCGGCGCCCTCGCGCAACCACGACGCGAGCAGCGGCATGTCCTGCGGCAGGGCGAAGTATTCGTCAGCGCCCGCCCGAATGAGCGACGCCACCAGGTGATGATCGGTGTCCACTCCGATGACGGCGACCAGCCGGTTGCCTCGCGGGAGCTGCCGCAGCGTCGCCTCGAGCCGCTGCTCGTCGCCCGCGGCGGCGAGCAGGGTGATCGTGCCTTTGCGCGGCTGGAGGGCGGCCGCTTCCTCCACCGGGAGGTAGCCCAGGCCGTTCGCCGACGCGAGCGCCGGCCACTCGGCGTGGAAGGAGTCGGTGAGCGCGAGGACGCGGAGCTCGGACAATCGCGGCTGGGGCGTGGCGCGGGCGGCAGGTAGCACGCCGCTGGTGAATGCGGGTTTGGACTGCGCTGAGGCGGTCGTCGGCATCGCCATCGGGGCCGGGGCTGGCGGCCGACGACGCACGCTCCCGAAACATTCACGGAGACCACGCCGGGGGCCAGAAGGACCTCGGCGTCAGGGGCAGGGCGAGTGCCGGCCGCCGCCCGTCGGCTGACGACACTCAAGACATTGACCCACATCGGCTTGCGGCTGTCACCGCTCCCGTGATACAACGCGGGCCGTATCGAAGCGGCGCGCGTTGCGTATCGAACCGTTACGGCGTCGGCGTCTCTTCGACGCCGCTCAGGCTGACACTCCCTGCTCCTTCACATCGGACGCCGTCGTGCGGAGGAGCAGGTATCCCGTCACACCTGCGAGCACCGATGCGAGGAAGGTCCCGAGCTTCGCCGCCGTCAGCAGCGCCGCGTCCTGGAACGCGAGGCCGGCAATGAACAGCGACATCGTGAAGCCGATCCCACCCAGCCAGGACACGCCATGGATCATGCGCCAGCCGGCGCCGGCGGGAGGTGCCGCGAGCCCGGTCTTCACCGCCAGCCAGGCAGCGAGGGTGATCCCGATCGGCTTGCCCAGCAGGAGGCCGAGCACAACGCCGATTGCGACCGGGCTTCCGATCAGCGCGCCCGCGCCGGTGAGCGCCACCCCTGCATTGGCGAGGGCGAACAGCGGCATGATGCCGAAGGTGACCACGCCGTGCAGCCCGTACTCGAGCCGCGCGAGCGGCGGCTGCGCCTGTTCGGTGAGCTCCTCCAGGCGATGCAGCGCATCCTGGTGCTCACTGCTCGACAGCACCGTTCGCTCCGGGTCGCGCGCATCGTGAAAGTCATCCAGCGCCTCACGCGCGCCGGCCAGGAAGGCGCCCTCGTCGATTCGCGTGCGCGACGGGATCGTGAGCGCGAGCAGGACGCCGGCCACGGTGGCGTGCACCCCCGACATCAGCACCGCCGCCCACAGCGCCACGCCGATCAGCGCGTACGCCCATGCCGCGCGCACTCCCGCCGCATTGGCGAGCGCGGACAGCACGAGCAGCGCGGCGGCGGCGGCCAGCGCGCCCCACGACACGCCGCCACTGTAGAACAGGGCGATCACCAGCACGGCGCCCATGTCGTCCGCGATGGCGAGCGCCGAGAGGAAGACCCGCAGCGAACCGGGAATGCGGTTCCCGAGCAGCGCCAGCACGCCGAGCGCGAAGGCGATGTCGGTGGCCATCGGGATTCCCCACCCCGGCGCTCCCTCCGTTCCCACATTCAGCGCGGTGAACAGCAGCGCCGGCACCACCATCCCGCCGATCGCGGCGGACACCGGCAGCGCGGCGTGCCGGAGCGACGCGAGCTCCCCGACCAGCACCTCGCGCTTGATCTCGAGACCGACGAGGAAGAAGAACACGGCCATCAGGCCGTCGTTGATCACCTGGTGCAGCGTGAGCCGTGCGCCGCTCGCCCCCACCGCCAGGGTGAGCGGGGTGTCCCAGAGCACGTGGTAGGAATGCGCCCACGGCGAGTTGGCCCATGCCATGGCGATCGCGGCGCACACCAGCAGCACGATGCCCCCTGCGGGGGCGCTTTCCATGAAGCGGTGGATCGGCTCGGTGACCCGTTCCACCACGGTCGTGCCGGTGGCGGTCGAGACGCTCACGGGGCGAGACATGGCGGACTCGGACAGGGGCGCATGACGCCCAGTCTACCGAATCAGCCGGACCGGCGCGACCCGCGATGCCGCATGCGTGGACCATCCCGCCCGGTCGTGCTAGCTTCAGAAGGCAACGGCTGCCCGATTCAGGTGGAGCGGCCGGCGTTCCCGACCCGGTAGCTCAATCGGTAGAGCAAGCGGCTTTTAACCGCTAGGTCGTGGGTTCGATTCCCACCCGGGTCATCCCGTGCCCTCATCACGCGCTCTCAGGTGACCCAGCTGACCGCCCATGGCGCCGACGCCGACCTGTATCGCCTGCTCGTCGATACGGTGCGCGACTATGCCATCTTCGCCCTCGATCCCACCGGGCATGTCGCGAGCTGGAACGAGGGGGCTCGCCGCATCAAGGGCTATGAGCGTGATGAGATCATCGGGAAGCATTTCTCCGTGTTCTACCCGCCGGAGAAGATCGCCGAGCGCTTTCCCGAGTACGAGCTCGAGGTCGCGGCGCGCGAGGGAAGGTTCGAGGATGAAGACTGGCGCGTCCGCAAGGATGGGACGAAGTTCTGGGCGAACGTCGTCATCACCGCACTGCACGACGACACGGGGAAGCTCGTCGGCTTCGCCAAGGTGACGCGCGACCTCACCGAGCGACGTGAGGCCCAGCTCAAGGCGGTGGAGGACGCTCGGCGCCTCGCGCTCTCCGAGGAGGCGAACCGTACGAAGTCCGCCTTCCTTGCCGCGATGAGCCACGAGCTCCGCACTCCCCTCAATGCCATCGGCGGCTATGCGGACCTGTTGCTGGCCGGCGTGGGCGGAGAGCTCGGCCCGCAGCAGCGCCAGTACGTGGAGCGACTGCACGCCGGTCAGCGGCACCTGCTGGCGGTGATCAACGACATCCTCAACTTCTCGCGCATCGAGGCCGGCCAGCTCGAGTACGACATCGAGCCCGTTCGCCTGCAGGATTCCATCGACGCGGTACTGCCGCTGATCGAGCCGCAGGCGCGCGCACGGCAGCTCGAGCTGACCAACGGGGATCCCGCCGACGTCACCGTGCTCGCCGACGGCCCGAAGGTGGAGCAGATCCTCATCAACCTGCTCTCCAACGCGGTGAAATTCACCGAGCCCGGCGGCCGCATCTCCCTGCGCGCCGGCCGCAACGGGGACCACGGCTACGTCTCGGTTCGCGATACGGGTGTGGGCATCCCGGCCGAAAAGCTCGGCGCCGTCTTCCAGCCGTTCGTCCAGGTCGGGCGCAACCTCACCAGCCCCCACGAGGGCACCGGGCTCGGGCTCGCCATCAGCAGCGACCTCGCGCACGGCATGGGCGGCGACCTGGGCGTGGAGAGCACCGTCGGCGAGGGCTCGGAGTTCACCCTCAAGTTGCCACTCGCGATCGAGTAGCGCGTCGACGCTCGGCTGCACGCGGATCGCGCCGTACACAACGCACGAGGGGAAGGCGCGAGCGCCTTCCCCTCTGACGTTTGTACGGTGACCGTGACCGATCAGGGATTGCGATCGATGCAGGTGCCGTTCGCGAACTGCGGGTTGTTCTGCTCCTGGAACGGAATCGGGAAGTTCACGTCGCTGCCGTAGGAGCTGCCGATGATCGTCTGCCCCGTCGGGAACACCTGGTCCTGCGGGATCTGGTAGTCACGGACCATGCGACGCAGGTCGCCCAGGCGGTGCCCGGTGAGGTACAGCCAGAACGCGCGCTCGCTGAAGAACTGCGTCACGCGGGCCGACGGCGTGAGCGGATCCAGGAGCGGCGTCAGGCCGGCATCCGCGCGCAGCGAGTTCAGGGTGGTGAGGTACGCGTTGCTGTTCCCCTTGTTCAGCGCCGCCTCCGCCTCGATCAGACGGGCCTCGACGCCGGAGGCGAGCACCACCGGAGAGTCGAGGTTGGCGTACTTGCCCGGCTGGTAGACGGGGGTATGGAACACGTCACTGCCGACGGCGATCGAGTCCACTTCCACGCGCGGATCGATGGTGTTGGTGCCCTTCGGGCCGCGCTTGAAGAAGTTCTGCCCGTTGAGACCCTCGTTCGTGGCCGCGGACGAGCGGTGCTCGGAGGTGATGTTCTGGTAGATGCCGTTGTACTGGCCCGAGGTGTTCGGGCTGTACTCGACGGTGTACTCGAAGCCCGTCGGCACCGCCGACACGGCAGCCGCGGCACCCGCGTAGTCACCCTTCGCCAGGAGCGCACGGGCGAGGCCCACGCGCGCCAGGTTCGCCTGCGCATCGGAGCCAGCCGCTGCCGCACGGGTCGCCGCCAGGTTGAACCGGTTGATGGCGCTGTCCAGCATGGCAGCCGTCGTGATGCCCGGGCCGAGCGTGAGCTGGCCGTTCAGGTCCGTCGTGCTGAAGGGCACGCCGGAGCAGAAGGTCTCGGCGAAGAACAGGTAGGAATACGCGGCGTAGTTCGTCAGCATCGCCTGGTCTTCCGTGTTCTTGCGCTCCGGCACGGCGTCGAACGCCGCGGCCGCCTGCTCGTTCAGGTTGCGGGCGCGATGCAGGTACTGGTAGACGGGCAGCAGGTTGGTGTTGTCGATCGCCACCGTGCGCCGATCGATGTCCTGCATGCCCGTGAAGGTGCTGGCGTACCACAGCTCGTCGGTCAGCAGGCCGCTGATGCCGATGATGCCGGGAGTGCCGTTGTTGCCCGGCGGGCCGGTGAGGGCGCGCGCGAACTCGTACTGCGCGCCGTTCCGCAGCTCGTTCAGGTTGGCGGTGTTGCGCGCCACGTCGCCGGTGACCAGGTCAGGGTTGGTCAGATCCACCAGCTTGTCCGTGTTGCACGCCGCCAGCGACGCGATTGCGAGGATGCCGACGCCGAGCCGGGCCAGCCTGGCCCGGCCGACGCGTGCGGCCTCCGTCGTTGTGTGCTTCATCGATTTAGGCTCCCGATCAGAAGTTCGCGTCGACACGAATCTGGAACAGCCGGTTCGGCGGTACCGTCGTGAAGTCCGCGGTGGTGAAGTTGGCCTGGCCCGCGTAGTTCAGCTCGGGATCGAGACCGGTGTACTTCGTCCACGTGGCGAGGTTGCGGCCGGCGAGGGTGATGCTCAGCCCCTGCGCCGCCAGGCGGGTGGTGTAGCGGTTGGGCACCATGAAGGTGAGCGCGACCTCGCGCAGCTTCACGAAGCTCGCGTCCTCGGCGTAGCCGGCGTACGAGCCGTACACCGAGCGGGCGACGATCGCCGCCTGGCGGTCGAGCGGCAGGCTCGTATCGTACAGCGCCGCGCCGTTGCCGAAGTCGCGGGTGCTCTCGCGCCACGCGCGCGTCATGTTGAGGAGCTTCATGCCGCCCTTGTAGTCCAGCAGGCCGGAGAGCTTCACCACCTTGGCGAAGGTCAGGTCGGTGGTGAACGACGCCTCGCGGGTCGGGAAGGGATTGCCGAGGAAGACGACGGTGTCCGTGCGCACCTGGACCTCGTTCGCGCTCAGCAGGCCATTCCCGTCCGCGTCGCTGTAGCTCACGATCGGGAAATGGAAGTACGACCCGAGCGCGTAGCCTTCGACGTGGCGCTGGGTGCTGCTGATGGTGACCGGCGCATTCGGCTTGCCCTGCGCATCCACACCGAGGTCGGTGAGGCGGTTGCGGGTGAACGAGCCGGAGAGCGAGGCGTTCCATTCCAGGCGGCTGCTGCGCAGCGGCGAGCCGCTCAGCATGTACTCGACGCCCTTGTTGTTCACCGAGCCCACATTCTCGAAGCGGCTGCCGGCGGAACCGGCCGACGGCGGCAGCGGCTTGCTGACGAGCGCGTCGTGCGAGTTCTTGTTGTAGTAGGTCAGGTCGAGGCCGAGGCGATCGGCGAAGAACTGGCTCTCGAAGCCCAGCTCCATCTCCGTGGTGCGCTCCGGCTTCAGGTTCGGGTTGCCGATCGAGCCGAAGGTGATCGCCGCCACGTCCGTCGCCTCACGCGTCGTGACGTTGGCGCTGAAGCTCTGGATCGCCGCCGTCGGGCCCGGGCGCAGGCCGGCCTGGCCATACGCCGCGCGCAGGCGGAGGCTGCTCAGCGCGTCGAAGGTCGGGAAGAAGCCTTCGTCCGAGATGACCCACGACCCGCTGATCGACGGATACGAGATCCAGCCGATGTCCTGACCGAACGCGGTGTTCTTGTCCGCGCGCAGCGCGGCGTTGAGGAACACGCGATCGCGCCAGGCGAACTGCTGCTGCAGGTACGCGGCGAGCGTCGCGTTCGGCGAGTTGGTCTCACCGGCCGCGAAGTCCGAGGTGGCACCGGCGAGCGACGTCTCGATACCCGGCGTGAGGCCGGCGCCGAAGGCGTACACCTGGTGGTTGTGCTCGCGGATGTACTAAGTACCGACCGACGTCGTGGAAACGAGGTCGGGGCGGATGTCACGGATGGCGGTGCCGCTCAGGTTCGTCGTCAGGTCGTAGATGTCCGACGTGTTGCTCTGGATGAACCCGAACTCGTACGGTGGTCCGAACACGCTGTAGGCACTGGTACGCGGGATCCGGTTGCGATCCTCACGCGCGTAGCGGTCCACGCCGGCGGTGCCGTTGAAGCTCAGCCAGGTGAGCGGACGGAACTCGCCGTGCACCGAGCCGGTGAGGCGCGTGTAGTTCTGGTAGGTCTTCCAGTCGTAAAAGAACGCCGGGTCGTCGGAGAAGCCCTGCGTGGACGCGATGGCGTCGGGGGTCGGGAGGCCGGAGAGGCCCATCCCCACGAGGCCGTATAGCGCGTTGTCCGACTGCGGCAGCTCGGCGCGGCTGTCGAGGTACGAGATGTTCGCCCC
>DASURL010000007.1:0-12984 GCA_036280075.1 Gemmatimonadaceae bacterium
CTCTACCTGGAAGCGCACCCCTACGCCACGCCGGAGGCGGTGAGCGAGTACCTCCGCTCCAGCGCGGCAGGCGTTCGCGTGGACGCGATGCGCACGCCGTGGGCGGGAATGCTGTACGTCCACTAAAGGCTAGTCGGGGCGGGGGGCGTGGAACGCCCCCCTTTCGGGGCGCCGGGCTCGCTGCGCTCGCCTATGCTCTCGGGGCGCGCGCTGCGCGCGCTCTCGGGGAACGGCACACCCATCCGGTATAACGCACCACCGTAACGCCGTGGCAGAAAGGCGGCGCCCCGCGCCGCCGCCCCGAGAGCACAGGCCCGGCGCGAAGCGACGGGCCTGCGCCCGGAAAATGCCGCGTTCCACGCGGCACGCCCCGACTCGCTTCAGTGCTTCTGCGGCGGCCCACCCATCAGCGCATCCGACACGCGCTCGCGCTGCTGGTCGCGCAGCGTGTAGAGAATGGCGAGCAGGTTGTCGTTCTGGATCGCCGTCGCCTCGTGGCGCATGGTGAGCGCCGCCTCGGGGGCGATGAACTTCGTCGTGTCCAGCGCCGTTGCGGCGCGCCGCCGCGCTGTGGAGTCGGGAAAGAGATAGACTGCGAGCGCGCTCCCGCCCGCGACGTACACCGTCGGCGTGACGCCGAGCTTCACCGTGTCGGCGATGACGCTGTCGCGCGGCGCGAGCCCTGTCATCTCGAGGCGCTTCTTCACCGAGCACTGCTGCCAGTGGTTGGTGGCCGGGCAGGGCTCCGGCGGTGCGTTCGCCGCGACTGCCGCTGCCGCCGCGGCGCTCGCCGCGGCCACGCTGTCGCGGGCTGCCTGGTCGTTGCTGCCGCAGGCGACGACGAGCACGCCGGCGAGCGCCGCCGGCAACGCGCGCTGCGCGACGGTGCGCAGCGCGCTCACGACCACCCCATCCGCTCCCGCAGCGTGGTGATGTGCGCGGCGTGATGCCGCCCGTGCCACGAGTACACCCCCAGCATCTGGTCGAGCGTCATCGGTCCGTTTTCCGGATGCTCGATCGTGCGGGAGAACGCGTCCGGGGGGGCGGTGCGCAGCAGCGCGACGAGTCGCGCATGCAGCGCGTCCAGCAGGTCGAGCGACACGGCGACCGGCATCGTGCTGTCGGCCAGTGTCACCCACGCATCCTGGTCGTACGGCTTGATCGTCGGGTTGTCTTCCGTGAGACCGAGCTTGAATCGGGTGTAGGCATTCAGGTGGCTGTCGGCCACGTGATGCACCAGCTGGCGCACGGTCCACCCGCCCGGCCGGTAGGGCGTGTCGAGCTGCGCGTCCGTGAGTCCGCGCACCGCGGCGCGAAACCCCGCCGGCGCAGCCGCCAACGCGTCGATCGCCGACCGCCTTTCGTCAGCCGTGAGCACCGGCCGCCGGTCGGCTCGGCCGATTGGGTAGCGTGGATCGGGAGCAGCGGAGGTGTCTGGCATGGCGGGAAGGTAGCCTGACGGGCGGAAGGTCAGAAGGTCAGAAGGTCAGAAGGTCAGAAGGTCAGAAGGTCAGACGGTCAGACGGTCAGACGGTCAGACGGTCAGACGGTCAGACGGTCAGACGGTCTATCGACCATGGTCCGCGGACCATCGACCATCAGCCATCAGACCGCCTGACATCCCGACAGCCCGACATCCCGACATCCCGCCCTCCCGCCCTCCCGCCCTCCTGGCCGTTCCATCCCGCGCGTCACCCTCATACCTTCCAACCGTGCACACGCGGACGCTCGCGCCATGACCGAGAAGAAGCGCCGACCCGCGAAGAAGCGGTCCGGCCCCACGCAGAAGTCGCCGTACTTCCTCCAGCCGGCACGGCAGGGGGCCGTGACGGTGTTCCGGCGCCCCGCCGGCAACCGCATCGACCCCAAGCTCTGCGGTACGATGGCCAATCGTGCCATGGCGCTTGCGCTCGTCAAGCAGCTGGAGAAGGCGGAGTCCGTGGTGCGCGACCTCTTTCTCGAGGCCACCGACGACGGCATCGAGGCGCTCGAGGCGGTGCTCGAGGCCTGCCGCCAATCGGTGACCCGGCGCGGCGAGAGCGCCGGTGCGCCGAACGGTGGAGGGCAGGGAGGAGCGGGGGGCGCACGCCGTCGCGGTCGCGGCCGGCGACGCGGTGGCCCACGTCCCGCCGACACGGCCGAGCCGGCCCCGCCACCACCGCCCGCGAGCGACGCCGACGGCGGCGACGCCGGCAGTCGCGACACGAGCGCCGCCTGACGTACCTCGCTCTCACGCGCGCCTACGCCGCGCGCGATGGCGCACCGGTGGTGAGCGCGGTGGACCCGGCAATCTTCCGCCACCGCTACTTCGGCCACTGCTTCGGCTGCAGCTTCTGCAACGACGGGTGCTGCGATCACGGCGTGGACGTCTCCGTCGTCGAGCGCGACCGCATCCTTGCCCGCGCCGACGAGCTCGAGCCGCGGATCGGCGTCCCACGCACCGAGTGGTTCGTGCACGACCTGACGTCCGATGCCGACTTCCCCGGCGGCGCCGCGACGCGCACGGCCGTCCGGGACGCTGCCTGCGTCTTCCGGCTGAAGGGCGCGCGCGGATGCGCCCTTCACGCCTTCGCGCTCGAGCACGGTGATGATTACCACGCCATCAAGCCGATGGTGAGCACGCTCTTCCCGGTCACCTTCGGCGACGGCACGCTGCTGTGCAGCGACGAGCTGGGGGACGGAACGCTCGTCTGCGCCGGCGAGGGACCGACGGCGTACGAGATGGCGCGCGCCGAGCTGCGCCATTATTTCGGGGACGACCTCGTCAGCGAGCTGGACGCCCTGGCGCGCCGCGAAGTGAAGGGCTAGCCGAGCGCTCGGCGATCGGTGCCGTGTGGCGGAGTGCGCGGCACCAGCTGCTCTTCACGCACCCGGGCGAGAAACGCTGCCGGGCCGGCATCATTGGGCAGCGAGCGCAGGATCCGCATCGCGGCGTCACGGGTCACGTCGATGCCCGCTGGAAAGCTGTTTGGATCGACTCCCACGCGTTCGAACTCGGCTATCAGCTCGTCGAACCGTCTCTCGTCGGTCATGCAGCGTCGAATCGGGTAAGTCGGCCGCGCTCTCGCGTGGACGGCGCACAGCTGTCGCCCGAATGGCGCGGCGTTGCTCGTGCCGCCGCGAGCTGTCGCAATGTTCCGATTGCGCAAGAGTACTGCCAAGCGGGCTGTTGCGACAAGGGCGACCGGAATCCGGTCGCCCTTTCGCTACAAGCACTTAGGTAGGCTGAGCCCGCTCAGGGACGAGTCGTCGTCCCGCTCGGGGTCCAGCTGTTGTTCGACCGGTCCACGTCGAGCAGCCGATGATCCGGATCGAGCTCGACACGCGTCAGCGTCTTTCCGGGGAACGAATACGTCCGCACGTAGTGCGTGGTGTTGGTGCTCCACACCTCGGCGGGATAGTCGTAGTTCGTCGTCGTGCCGTCGCTGAAGGTGAAGCGCGCGTGGATCGGCAGCACGCCGCGCGCACGGTTGCCGTACACCACCATGACGTTCTCCGTGGTGCCGTCGCGCATGGTCGCCACGCTGTCGATCGCCTGGTCGAAGTGCGGGTTCTCGATGAACCACTCGCGCCAGAACCAGTCGAGCCGCTTGCCGCCCACGTCCTCCATCGTGCGGTAGAAGTCCGTCGGCGACGGATGCTTGAACGCCCAGCGCCTGATGTAGGTGCGGAAGGCGTCGTCGAACGCGTCGGGGCCCATGATCTCCTGCCGGAGGAGCTGCAGCCCCACGCTCGGCTTCACGTACGCTGCCAGGCCGAGCAGGCGCGGGTCGATGCGATCGGGATTGATGTCCACGGGCACATCCAGGTTGCGGATCATCATCTGCTCCACCAGGGCGCGCTCGCCCGCCGCACGCTGCATCTGGTTCCCCTTCTCGGGGTATCGGCGCCCTTCGCTGAACGTATTGATGAAGGTGTTGAATCCTTCGTCCTGCCACATGTGCATGCGCTCGTTCGAGCCAACGAGCATCGGGAACCAGTTGTGCCCGATCTCGTGCGTCACGACGTTGTACAGGTCGTACTTGTCGTCGCTCTTCGCCTCCATCACGAGCATCGGGTACTCCATGCCGCTGATCGGCCCTTCCACCGCGCTCATCTGCGGCCACGGGTAGGGGTACCAGCGCGTGGAGTACTCCTCGATGGACATCCGCGTCTGGTCGGCGGCGTCCTTCCAGGGATCGATCGCCGAGGGACGATAGTAGGCCTGCGCGAGGACGCCATTCCACGAGCTCGCGTCCCACAGGTACTCGGGGGACGCGGCCCACGCGACGTCGCGCACGTTCTTCGCCGCGAACTTCCACGTCATCGTGCCGGTCGTCCGCGGACGCGCCGCGCCGGAGCGCACTTCGTCCAGCGTGATGATGTTCACCGGCGTCGCCGACTTCGCGGCCTGCGCCAGCCGGCTGATCTCGGTGGCCGTCAGCACGTCGCGCGGGTTCTGCAGCGTGCCCGTGCTCGCCACGGTGTAGCCGGCCGGGACGGTGATGGCGACGGTGAAGTCGCCGTACTCGAGATAGAACTCACCCTGGCCAAGGTACGGCTCGGTGTTCCAGCCGCGCAGGTCGTCATAGACGTTCACGCGTGGGTACCACTGCGCGAGCTCGTACAGCATCCCGTCGCGCCCCATGCGATCGGCGCCGTGCTCGGGGATCAGGAAGTGCCACGCGACGTCGAACGTCGCCGTCCTGCCGGGCGCGAGCGGTTCGGCGAGGTCCACCTTGGTGACGGTGCCGTTCTCCCGGAGCTTGAGCGCCGTGTGCTTTCCCTTGCGTCCGCCGGTGACCTGGTCGAATCGCGTGATGACGTCGCCTCCCTCGAAGCCGCGCGCGCCGAAGCGCGACTCGGCGGGGAAGACGAACGAGTTCAGCGACCCGCTCTTGAACGCGTTCTGTTCCGTCTGGATCCAGATGAAGTGCAGGGTGTCCGGCGAGTTGTTGGTGTAGCGGAGCTGGAGGGTGCCGGTGAGCGTCTTCGTGGTCGTATCGAGCGACGCCTGGATGTCGTAATCGGCGTGGTTCTGCCAGTACTTCGGGCCCGGCTTGCCGGAGCCGGAGCGGAACTCGTTGCCCGGTGGGAGGTCGAGCGGCGCGAAGAGCGACGTGTCGCCCACGCCGGTCCGGTCGTAACGGATGCTCCGGTCGACGCCGAGCGGCGCCGGCGTCGGCGCGCCCCGTTGCGCCTGGAGCGGCGCAACGGCAAGCACGAGAGGAAGCAGGAAGCGGATTCTGCTGTACATGTGGCGGTCTCGCCGAAGAGTATGGACACGCAATATAAGAAGCGGGGCTGCGCCGAACGCGGCCCCGCTCGCCTGTACTCCATTGAATTCACGAATGATGCCGAAAGCGTTGGCTCGCCGACGCGGGCGCGTCGGCTATCGTCGGCCCCGGTCGGGCTCCGCGCCAAGGTAACGGATGATGGCATCGGCGAGCCGGCCGCCCGCCGGCGGCTCCCAGTTCGCCAGTACCACCACCTGGTAGCTCCCGTCGGTGAACTGCTTGAACCCGTTGTCCATTCCCGAGCCGGTGCCCCCGCCGCCGTGGCCAACCGCGATGCGCGACCCCACCGGCATCACGAACGACGCGAAGCCGTAGCGCTGGCCCTCGTAGCCGGGCAGGTCCCACCGCCCCGTCCACATCGAATCGCGCAGCGCCGCGCCGATCAGCTTCCCCTCGCGCAGCGCACGGCCGAAGCGCGCGATGTCGCCCACCGTGCTGTAGCCGCCTCCAGCGCCCCCCGCGGACTGGCCGAGGAAGGTCCAGTTGCCACGCAGCGCGCCAGCGCCCAGCGGATCGTCGGCCGCCGGACGATAGCCCACCGCGCGATGGGGAATGACGTAGTCGGCGCCGGTCTTCACCGACGTCTCCGTCATCCTCGCCACTGCGAACACGTGGCGTTGGATGTACTGCAGGTACGGCTCCCCACTGACCCGCTCGATCACCGCCGCGAGCACGATGAACCCCTCGTTGCTGTACGACCAGCGGGTGCCGGGCTCGAAGGCGAGCGGCGGATACGCCACCGCCGCCGCATCCGCGAGCGCACCGGTGAGGCCGGCGACCGGCTTCCGCGGCGTGCTCCACATGTCGCCGAGGCCGGCGGTGTGCTGGAGAAGCTCGGCGATCGTGATGCGCGACGCGCGCTCGTGGTTGGGATAGGCGGGCAGCACGCGCTCCAGCGTGTCGGTCAGGCGCAGCTTCCCCTGCTCGACGAGCTGCAGCACCGCCGTCGCCGTGAACATCTTCCCCATCGAGGCGAGCGCGAACCTCGTGTGCACCCCGTTGGGGATGCTGTCCTCGAGGTTCGCGAAGCCATAGCCGCGGGCCAGCAGCACCGAGTCGCCGCGTGTGACGTACACGGTGCCGGAGAATCCACCGCCGCGCGCCAGTCTCTGCACCGTGCGATCGATGTTGGCGATGGCGTCGGCGTCCTTCACGGGCCGCGTGGCGGGCCAGGCGATGCTGTCGAGCACCGCGGCGTGGCTCTCCAGCACGTCGATGTCGCCGAGGCGGGTCGGCTCCGCGCGGTCGGTCGCGAGGTCCACGGTGACCACTCGTGGCGCGCGGCGGCTCTGCAGCTTCGCGAAGCGATGCCGGCCGACTGCCCCCGAGTCGACGAGCACATATGGTGCGCCCGCATCGTGCAGCTGCGTGAGGAGCGCATCGATGCGCGTGCTGTCGTGGCTCAGCGCGCGGCTCGAGAGCATGCGCGACAGGAATGCTCCGCGCCGCGCGGCGCTCGAGTCGTTCACGAGCGAGGCGAGCTCGCGTGAGAGCGCGGCGGACAGCGCCACCGGCGCCGAAGCGGGAGCTACGGCGGCGACGGCCGCGGAAGTCGGACCGCTCGTCGTCTGTGCAGCGGCGAGCGCCGGGCAGGCCACGAGGGCGAGCGCGCCGCCCGTGCGGCGCGCATCGAGATTGAAGCGCATTGGAGACGCAGGTGAAGGAGAACGCGCGGGAGCGTGCCGCCCGCGCGCCGACTACCGCCGGCTGATGTTGACCGAGCCGTTCGTCGTCATGGCGCGAATCGTCCTGCCGCCGCCATTGAGGGGAACGCTGAGCTGGCGCGAGATGCGCCCCTGCACCGTGATCGGGATGTCGGTGTTGATGCGGCCATTGACCGTGCCCGTCTCCAGCGTGGCGGCGTACGACGCCGGCACCGCGAGCCGCACCGACCCGTTCCGCGTGACGGCATCCAGCCCTTCACCGTTCCACGACGTGCCGGCGAGCTGCACGTTGAGCGAGCCGTTCTGGGTGCGCGCATGCACGTCCCCACCCACGTCCGCGAGCGTGACCGAGCCGTTATGGGTGCTGAGGTCCAGCCTGCCCGTCACGCCCTCCACGCCGAGCGATCCGTTGTAGGCATCGAGCGAGAGGTCGAACCGGCGCGGCACCATCACCACGTAGCTCGCCGACCAGCCGGACCGGTAGCCGCGATCGCTGTTCGGGCCTTCGGCGCTCACGTGGCGCCCGTCGCTCGTGATGCGGATGCCCGTGAGGAGCGCCTGCGCGTCGGCATCGCTCTCCGCGTTCGCCTGGAGACGCGCCGTCACCTTCACGTCGTTGCCGTCCCATCCCTGCACACGAATGCTGCCGTTCTGCCGCCCGTCGATCTCGATCGACCGGCCCGACAGGCGCACCGGCACGTCGCGCACCTCGCACGCGTGGCCGCGGTCGTCGCCCCAGTTGTTGCGGCAGTTGTCCAGCCATTCGGCATCGGACGTCGTGGCGCGCTGGGCGAGGAGCGGGACGGGAAGCGCGGCGCCAAGAGCGGCGGCGACAAGCAGGCGGCGGGTGGAAGCGTGCATGAAAGTCTCCGGTCGGTGAGTGAGGCAGCGACGGTAGGACAGCGCGGTTACGCGAGGGGTTGGAACGGGCTTGGGGGAGGACCGGAAGTCCGGAGGACCGGAAGACCGGAGGACCGGAAGACCGGAGGACCAGAAGGTCGACCTGGCTACGGAAAAAGCAGTTGACAGGCTACGGGTTTTGCAGTAGAGTACTGAAAAGACAGTAGAAAGCGAACCCGTCCAGTCGAGGTGCTCTCCGTGAAGGACGTCTACTTTCCCCCGCGCGAGCTCGAGGTGATGAGCGTGCTCTGGCGACTCGGCTCTGCCACCGTGAGCGAAGTCCGTGAAGGGCTCGACGAGGAGCTCGCCTACACCTCCGTCCTCTCCGCCCTCCAGACCCTCGAGGAGAAGGGCTACGTGCGCCACGAGCCCGAAGGGCGCGCGTACCGCTACTTCCCCACCGTGGCGGCCGAGCGTGCCGGCGGCAGCGCCATCGCCCGCATCCGCGACGCGATCTTCGCCGGCTCCGCGGAGCGCATGTTCGCGCAGCTCGTGAGCGACCGGAAGCTCAGCCGCGAGGAGCTCGAGCGGATGCGCCGGCTGCTCGCTGAACGGCTGAAGGAGGAGCCATGAGCGCCGGTGTGGTGCTCTACGTGACGCTCGTGCTCGCGCTCGCCGCGGCGATGGGCTGGGCGATCGAAGCGGTGCTTCGTCAGCTCGGCCGGCCGTCGCGCTGGGCGTGGCTCGCTGCGTCCGCCGTCGCACTCGTGCTGACCGCGCGTGCGACGCTCGCGACGCGGGCGGATCCGGTGGACGCGAGCTACCCGCGGATGGCGCTGCCGGCGGCAGGCACGGTGGTGTCGCCGGAGTGGTCGCCGCTCCAGGTGATGCGCGAAGCGGTGGCCATCTCCGTCGCGGCGGTCGGCTCGGCCGCCGATGCCGTCGTGCGGGTCATTCCGGGCAGGGTGACGTCCATCGCCGTCGCGCTCTGGCTCGCGGCGTCGATCCTCGCGCTCGTGATGCTGGTGCTCGTGCACCTGCGCCTCCGTCGCTCGCGCCGCCATTGGGCGGAGACGGAGCTGTTCGGCACCCGTGTCCGCATCGCACCGGACATGGGTCCGGCCGTGGTGGGGGTGGTGCGCCCGCAGATCGTCGTCCCACGCTGGCTGCTCGGGCGCTCATCCCGCGAGCAGCAGCTCGTGCTCGCCCACGAGCGGGAGCACCTCGGTGCGCGCGACCACCTGCTGCTCGGTGCCGGCTCGCTCGTCGTCGCGCTCGTGCCGTGGCACCCCGCCGCGTGGTGGATGCTCTCGCGGCTGCGCCTGGCCATCGAGCTGGATTGCGACGCGCGCGTGCTCCGGAAGGGGGTCCCGGCGCGCACCTACGGCACGCTGCTCATCGACCTCGCCGATCGTTGCACCGGATTCCGGGTGGGCGCGACTGCGCTCGCCGATGAAGGCTCACATCTCGAACGGAGGCTGCTCGCCATGAAGACCACGAAGACGAAGCGCTCGTACCTGCGCGCCGGCATGCTCGGCTCGGCTGCCGCGCTGATGCTGCTCGTCGCCTGCGAGGCGAAGGTCCCGACGGGGCCGGAGATCGAGGCGATGGACGTGGCGTCGGCGACGAAGGCGGCGACGGACGCCCGACTGCTCCGCAAGACCGAGCTCGATGCGGCGACGAAGCCGGTGTACTACGTGGACGGCAAGCTGGTGGACGAGAGGACGGCGAACGCCCTGACGCCGAACCAGATCGCCACGATCGACATCAACAAGGGCGGCGCGCAGCCGGTCATTCGCATCGCGACCAACGGCCAGGCGCCAATTGCCCGCGGTCAGGCCTACAAGGGCACGACCAGAGTAACAGTGCGGGATTCGAACGTGGTTGCCCTTGGAGGCGGGCCGGAGAAGGCCCGCATCGCCGGACTTCGCGATGGCATGGGCAGTCCCCTCATCCTCATCGACGGTGTCAAGGCCGACAACGCCAGGCTGCAGGCACTCAATCCCGATCGGATTGCCAGCATCAACGTCATCAAGGGAGCGAAGGCGCTGACGATGTCGTCCGATCCGGCCGCGACGAACGGCATCATCGAGGTGACGACGAAGAAGTAGGACCGGAGCACCGGAGGACCGGTCCATCGGTCCTCCGGTCCATCGGTCCTCCTACTTCAGCATCCCCTTCGCGATCGTCCCGAGCTGCATGTTGCTCGTCCCCTCGTAGATCGCGCCGATCTTCGCGTCGCGATAGAACTTCTCCGCCGGATAGTCGGTGGTGTACCCGTATCCGCCGAACAGCTCCAGCGAGATCGACGTCACGCGCTCCGCCACCTGGCTGGAGAAGAGCTTCGACATCGCCCCCTGCATGCTGATGTCGTGGCCGGCGTCCTTGAGCCGCGCCGCGTTGTAGACCATCAGGCGGGCGGCCTCGGTGTCCGTGCGCGCCTGCGCGAGCTGGAACTGGATCGCCTGGAAGTCGGCGAGCGGCTTGCCGAACTGGTGGCGCTCCTGCACGTAGGCGGTCGCTGCGGCGAGGGCGCCCTGGCTCACCCCGATCATCTGCGCGCCGATGCCGATGCGCCCCTCGTTCAGCGTTTCGATCGCCACCTTGTACCCCTGGCCCACCGGGCCCAGCACGTTCTCGGCGGGGACCTCCACGCCGTCGAGGATCAGCTCCGTCGTGCTGCTGGCGCGGATGCCGAGCTTGTCCTCCTTCTTGCCGACCGCGAAGCCCTTGAAGTCGCGCTCGACGACGAACGCCGTGATCCCCTTGTAGCCCTTGGCTGGATCGGCGTTGGCGAAGACGACGTAGATCCCCGCCTCGGCGCCGTTGGTGATCCACATCTTCCGGCCGCTCAGGTACCACTTGTCGCCGCGCTGCTCGGCGCGCGTCGTCATGCCGAAGGCGTCGCTGCCCGACGAGGGCTCGCTCAGCGCGTACGCGCCCACGGTGTCGCTCGTGAGGCGCGGGAGGTACTTCGCCTTGAGCGCGTCGCTGCCGTAGCGGTTGATCGGGTAGTTGACGAGGGTGTTCTGCACGTCGACGACGATGGATGCCGCCGCGTCGATCTTGCTGATCTCCTCCACGGCGAGCGCGACCATCATCAGCGAGCCATCGGAACCGCCGTACTGCTCGGGCACCTCGATGCCCATCAGCCCCATCTCGAAGTACTGCTTCACGAGGGCGGGGTCGATCTTGCCGGCGCGCTCCATCGCCTGCACGCGCGGCTTCACCTCATCGGCGGCGAAGGCGGCGACGGCGTCGCGGAAGGCGGTCTCGTCGTCGGAGAGGATCGTGAGGGGCGGACGGGAGACTTCGGTGTCGGAGGACATCGGCGTCGTGGTGGAGTTCAGGAGCTCAGCGCGCGAGGGAAGCTGCGTCCACCGCGCCGCTCACCGGGTGGCAGCGGCAGGCGTCGCCGCAGGCGGTCTGGTTCCGCGAGGAGTGCCAGCAGTGCGCGGCTTCGTCGGCGGTGAGCGGATTGGCGATCGGCAGCCCCGCACGTTCGAGGATCAGCTCGGCGAGCTTCTCGTGGACGCCAAAAGCGTTCGTGACGCGGACGTCGAGCTGGGGAAATTCCCTTGCCGCGGCGGCGACCATGCGCGGGATGTCGCCGGTGGAGTGCTTGCCCGGCGAGAGCATGTACGGAAAGACGATGAGCTCGGTGGCGCCCGCCTCGACGCAGTGAAGGACGCCAGCCGGTATCGATGGCTCGCACAGCTCCATGTGAGCGTACCGGACAACGACATCCGGTCCGGCGACGGCCTGCACCAGGTTCGCCATGCAGTCCATCATCTCGTTGGCTTCGCTGCGTCGCGAGCCATGGTCGATCAGCAGAATGGCCTTCATCGGTCCCGAGAGTGAGGTGACGAGTGCAAGTTAGCGCGGGAGACGGGGCAGGGGCGAGGCGAGAGCCCGGCTCGATTCACCGGCCGGCGAGCTCTTGACGCCACACCTTATTCGGTGTTTATTCGGCACCTCGAGTGTCACGCCGCAGTCGCGCATCTCGTCGTGTCACCCCGCAGTCGCGTAGCGACTGTCGGGGCCTGCTTTCACCACATCGAAGGACGGTGCCCCATGCCAGCAGCCGCGAACTCCGCCGGTCCAGCCCTCGGTCGCCTCACTCCGGTGCTCGTCGTGGACGCCGTCGAGCCCTGCATCGCCTTCTGGACCGACCGGCTCGGCTTCGCCGCGGAGAACCAGGTCCCCGGCGACGACGGCAAGCTGGTGTTCGCCAGCGTGAAGAAGGGCGACGTCGAGGTCATGTACCAGACGCGCGCGAGCGTGCTCGCCGAGCGGCCCGACGCGGCGAGCGAGCTCACGGGCCACTCCACCGTGCTGTTCATCACGACGGACGATCTGGGCGCCGTGGAGGAGGCGATCGCCGGTGCACCGATCGTGTCGCCGCGCCACACGACGTTCTACGGCAGCACGGAGATCTACGTGCGCGAGCCGGGTGGCAACACGGTCGGCTTCGCGCAGTTCGGCTGACGCCCGTCAGTGCGGGTCAGGGAGCGCGCACGCTCCCGACCCGCCGGCCGAGGATCACCTTCACCATCCGCTTCTCGGCGGGTGACGTGAGCCCCACGCCGTAGCCGGCGTTGAACTCCCAGTCCGGTCCCATGTCGAGGTTCACCACGCCGAAGAGCTGGTGCGACTGCTCGGCACGCGGCGCGAAGCCGTGAATGGAGCCCATGCCGCCGTAGTACTCCACGCCCAGGTTCACCTTCTGCGTGACGTCGCGGTTGACGACGGCGTTGGGTGAGAACTCGAACCCTTCACCCGCTGTCGCGCCGTGCAGGCCGCGTTCGATGGTCGGGTTGAACGATGCGTACCATGGGCCGAACTGCCTGTCCACGATCGGCCGGATCTCGATGCTCCAGGTGTCGGTGGAGTACTGGCGGTCCTGGTAGCCGACTTCCATGGAGAGACTGGCACCCACCGGCCAGTGCCACGACTCGGGCGCGCGCACGCGAGGCCGGATGTGGCTGCCGATGACGCGCCACGACTGGTCGGGCGCCGCGCTCGTGAACAGGTAGCCGCCGATCTCGAACCATGGCGTGAAGCCATGGGTGATCTCGACCGTCTCGTGGAGCGCGTGGTGAGTGGGCAGGACGCCCGCCTCCGCCTCGCGACGGCCCTCGAGCGCGTAGTTGCTGTGCAGCTCGAACATCGTGGTGCCCACGGGCATCGTCTCCGAGCCGTAG
>DASURL010000008.1:0-4420 GCA_036280075.1 Gemmatimonadaceae bacterium
CCTGGGCAGCGAGCTGCTGCCGCGCGCACTGGCGCGAATCCCGGACGCCGAGGCCGTCTGCCTGGTTCAGCCGAAGTACGTGCCACTCGCGCACGCGCGGCTCGGTGAGCTCGCCGCGCGGACGCCAGGGCTCGCCGAACGGACACGCATCGTGGAAGGCGACATCGTGCATCCCGACCTCGGGCTCGGCGCGGCCACGGAGCTGAGCCGGAGCGTCGTGGAGATCTTTCATCTCGCCGCCGTCTACGATCTATCGGTCGCGCGCGAGCTCGCGGTACGCGTGAACGTGCAGGGAACGGCGCACATGCTCGCGTTCGCCGCGCGCTGCCCTCGCCTGCGCCGCTTCCAGTACGTGAGCACCTGCTACGTGAGCGGACGCTACCCGGGCCTGTTCACCGAGGAGATGCTGGAGGAGGGGCAGGCGTTCAACAACTTCTACGAGGAGACGAAGTACCTCGCCGAAGTCGAGGTGCAGTCGGCGATGCGGGGCGGCCTCCCCGTCACCATCTACCGCCCGGCCGTCGTCGTCGGCGACAGCACCACCGGCGCCACGCAGAAGTACGACGGACCGTACTTCGCGATCCAGTGGCTGCTCCGCCAGCCGAAGGTCGCGCTCATGCCCGTCGTCGGAAACCCCCGCGCCACGCGCTTCAACGTGGTGCCGCGCAACTTCGTGGTCGATGCGATCGCCTGGCTCAGCGAGCGCCCTGAGTCGCTAGGCAAGGTCTATCAGCTCGCCGATCCGGCCCCGCTCACCATCGACGAGCTGCTCACCAACCTGGGGCGCAGCACGGGGCGGACGCTGATCCGCCTGCCGCTGTCACGCGGCATTGCGAAGCTGTTCATCGAGAAGGTGCCCGGGGTGTATGCCCTCATGCGCATCCCGTCGAGCGCGATCGACTACTTCGTGCTGCCGACGACCTTCGCCACGACGAACACGCGGCGCGACCTCGCGCCGAGCGGCATCACCTGCCCGCCCTTTCCGGAGTATTCGGGGCGGCTCGTGGAGTTCATGCGCGCACATCCGGAAGTGGGTGCGGCGGCGATGACGTAGCGCGGCGTCGTTCGAGCGGCGGCACGCGACCCGGCCTCGCCCGCCCGGTACGGATTTCGCGACCGCCGCCCGTGGAGTCCGCATCGAAGCGTCACGTCCGCCGTCCGTTTCCACCCAGTGAGCCGAGGAGTCCCATGCGCGTTGCCGACCTGATGCAAACCGAGGTGAAATCGATCACCCCCGATGCCCCGGTCCAGACCCTGGTGCAGAAGCTCGCCGATGCGCGAGTCTCGGGCCTTCCCGTGGTGGACGACGCGTCGCACATCATCGGTGTCGTCTCCGCCGGCGACGTGCTCCGTGCGGCGGCGGGGTTTGGTGATGCGAACGCGACGCCGGCTGCGCTCACCCGCGAGACAGTGCGCGACATCATGACCTCCGACCCGTACGTCATCTCGCCGGATGCCGACGCGCGGGAAGCGGCGAAGCACATGCTCTATGGCGACGTGCGGCGGCTGTTCGTGGAGGACCAGGGCAAGCTCGTCGGCGTCATCACGCAGACCGACATCGCGCAAGCCGTCGCCACCGGCCGCCTCTAGCGGGATGCGTCCCCTTGCCATCAGGACGGTGCTCGCCGCCACCGACCTCAGCGCGTCGTCCGACCTCGCGGTCGGCTGCGCGTACCGGCTCGCGAGCGCGGCGGGCGCAGCACTGCACATCGTTCACGTGTATCCATCCGCCGCCTCGGAGGAGGAGCGCGAGCTGCCGGGTCGTGAGGCACATGCACGGGAAGTCGACGCCGTGCTGCAGCGAGCGGGCATCCCGGAACGGCGGGTGAAGGTTCACGCCGTTCCCGGTTCGCCTGCGGAAGCGATTCATGCGGTGAGCCTGAGCATCCATGCCGACGTGATCGTCCTTGGGCCTCCGCGCGACAATGGCAGCGACCAGCGAGGGCGGCGACTCGGCGGGACTGCGCGCGCGGTTGCGGTTCGCGCGAGCGCACCCTGCCTGGCCGCGCTTCGGCCGCTGCCGCTGCCGCTCTCCCGTGTCGTCGTCCCGGTCGACCTCTCGGACACGGCGCGAGGCGCCCTGCTCGTCGGGTTGTCGTGGGCATCCGCCCTGCGCACGAGCGGGTCCGACGGGCGGAAGACCACCCTCGTCGCCGTGCACGTCAGCGGGGTGGAGGACGACGCAGCCCGCGACCCCGCTTCGGCGCTGGCGTCGGAGCTCGCGTCGCTGCGCCGCAGCGCCGGCGACTGGGCCGGCGTCGCCATCGAAGGGGAGACGGTCAGCGGGCAGGCCGGCACCGTGGAGTCGATCGCCCGTTTCGCCGACGCGCAGCATGCCGATCTGCTCGTGCTCGGGACTCGTGGGCTCGGGCTCGATGCAGCGGAACGACTTGGCTCCATTTCCGCGCAGGTCATCGAACGCTCGCCGGTACCGGTGCTCCTCGTGCCACCGTCGGTGTGGCACGAACATCTGGAGGATTGACGTCGGTCGTCCGACGCGCGTCAGCGTCCCGTGTCCGGACCTCCGCACCCCGCCGACGTGTCGGGAATCGTGAAGCTCACGGTCGTGCCACGCCCCGGCTCGCTGGCCACGTGAATGCCGCCGCCGTGCGCCTTCACCAGCCCTTCCACGATCGCCAGGCCGAGGCCAAGCCCGCGGCGGTCGCTGCGCCGCGCCTGCCAGAAGCGATCGAACAGGTGCGGCAGCTCGGCGGCCGGAATCCCGCTCCCCGTGTCGGACACTCGCCAGAGAATGTCCCCTCCGTCGGCCACGGCCGTGATCGTGACCGTCCCCCCGCGCGGGGTGAACTTGATCGCGTTCGTGATCAGGTTCGAGAGGATCTGCGACATGCGGTGACGATCGGCGCACATGAGCGGCAGGTCATCGGGGACCTCGCAGGCGAGCGTGATGCGCGCCGCTTCTGCGTGCGGGCGGTGAAGCGCCATCGTTTCATCGAGTAGCGCCTTTGCCTCCGTCGGGCCCCGCTCGACGCTCAGCCGGCCGGATTCGATGCGAGTGACGTCGAGGAGGTCCTCGATCATCCGGTTCATCGCACCCGCGGCGCGCTTGATCACCTCGAGCTGGCGGCGCTCGGTGGTGCGTGACTCCTCCCCCGGGATGGTGTCGAGCAGGAACGATGCGGCCATGGTGATCGTGCCGAGCGGATTGCGCAGGTCGTGCGACACCACCGAGAGCACGTGTTCACGCGAGCGGACCGCCTCGATTGTCCTCGCGTGCGCGATGCGCTCCTGCTCGAGCACCCGCTCGCGCTCGCGCTCCGCTTCACGTTGCGCGGTGACGTCGGTGAGGGCGGCCAGCCACTCCGTCACTCGTCCCTCCTCGTCAGTGAGCGGGACGGCCTGCGCGAGGAACCAGCGGTAGTCGCCCGCATGGGAGCGGAGACGGAAGACGTCGCCCCACGGCTTTCCCTTTCCCACGGCGCTGCGAACGGCGTCCGCCACCCGATCCACGTCATCCGGGTGCTGCACGGCAAGCCATCCCCACCCCTTCATCTCGTCGAAGGTGCGGCCCGTGAACTCGTACCAGCGGTCGTTGAACCAGGTGACGGCGCCGTCGGCGCCCGCGATCCACTCCAGCAGCGGCACCGTGTTCGCCATGACGCGAAAGCGCTCCTCGCTCTCGCGCAGCGCACGCTCGGTCATGCGACGTTCGTCAGGGTCGTCAGGCATCGCGGGATTCCTGGAAGCGAGTACCCGTGCCGGGCATCGGATGCCTAAGGATATCACGGGATGCTTCGCGCCGCGCGGACGGTGAGGCGTGGCGCGTCGCGCCGGCACTCGCTGCGACTCGCGCTGCGAGCGCGGCGGCCTCGAGCCCCGGTAGCGCATCCGCAGCGCAGATGCGATTCTTGTTGGGTCCACTGACCGCCCCTTGCTGTGGACCGCCTGGGCAGGTGGCAGAGCGGTTGAATGCTCCGGTCTTGAAAACCGGCGTACCGGCAACGGTACCGTGGGTTCGAATCCCACCCTGCCCGTTAATTCGGATGGACCGATGGACCGATGGACCGAACGGTCTTCCGGTCTTCCGGTCCTCCGGTCCTCCGGTCCTCCTGATCACGGTTCCCCCATCGCCTCGCCCTGATTACATTGCGAGCTGGCCGCATCATGCGCGCCCCTCCGGAGAGATGGCCGAGAGGCTGAAGGCACCGGTTTGCTAAACCGGCATAGGGGGTCAACCTCTATCGAGGGTTCGAATCCCTCTCTCTCCGCTTCGAAGGCCTGCCGCTGCCGCGGCGGGCCTTCGTGCATTCATCCCGTTCCTCGCGCAGCTCATGTCCGCTCCCGCTCCCCGACTTCGCTTCGCTCCCTCGCCCACCGGCTACCTCCACGTGGGCGGCGCGCGCACGGCCCTCTTCAACTGGCTCTACGCGAAGAAGTTCGGCGGGCAGTTCCTCCTCCG
>DASURL010000009.1:0-29439 GCA_036280075.1 Gemmatimonadaceae bacterium
TCCTCGATCTTGTCGTTCAGGTCGCGCAGCGAGTTCTTGAGCTTCTCCGTCTCGAGGCGGTGCGCCTCCCAGGTCTGCTCGAGCTGCTGGCCGTGCGACAGGTGCTCGCCCTGGCGGACCAGCGCCTGCTTGGCCATGTCGTCGCGCCCTTCCTGGACGGCGAGCATCGCGCGGCGCTCCCAGTCCTGGGCCTGCTTATACTCGGCGTCGGCCTGGTCGCGGAGGCGCTTCTCGTCGGCGATGGCGGACGCCACCTGCTGCTTGGCCTTCACGAGCTGGCCACGCATGTCGGCGAGGATCTGCGTCAACATCTTCTCGGGGTCTTCGGCCCGCGAGATGAGGTCGTTGATGTTGGACTTGAGGAGCGTGGAGAAACGGTCGAAGATGCCCATGGGATCAGCGTGCCTCGCGGTACGAGCCGAGCTCGCGCAGGTGCGACGCGAGCGCGAGCGTCATGCTCTCGTAGCTCGCGAGAAACTCTTCATAGTCGAGGGCCGACAGCTCGAGCGCCTCGGTGAGGACGATCTGCTCGTTCTGGATGCCGTAGGAACCGTGCAGGAGATCCGATGCGTTGAGCTCGAGCAGCCGCCGGGTCAGCTCGGCGGTGCGCGCGCCGTCGTGCGGCAGTGACATGACGTCCACGCGCAGGAGCAGCACGGGGGGCGAGTAGTTCACTGCCACGGAGAGATCGCTGTCCGGGCTGGGCCGCACGATCCAGAATCCGGGTTCCACCTCCTGGTAGGAGGCTCCGGTCGCGGCGAGTCGAACGAGAAAGCTCTCGACGTCGTCTTTCGTGAGCATCGGGATACCTGGCAATCGGGTTGCCCTACCTACGGATTCCACGCTCAGCCCGTTTCAGGTGCGTGGCACATGGCCGCAAGCTACGGGTGAGCGAACCGTGGGGAAAGGACTTTCGCCGTCCCTGCACGCGACGTGCGACTACGCACGCTTGATCTGGACCAGCTTCTCCTTCGCCAGGCGGCGGCCGGTGGGCGTGGCGGCGAGCCCGCCACCTGCCGTCTCCCGATATCGGACGTCCATCTCCTTGCCGATCTGGCCCATCACGTCGATCACCTCGTCCACGGGGATGAGGAACTCCACGCCGGCCATGGCGAGCTCGATGCCGGTGAGGGCGATCGCCGAGCCGGTGGCGTTGCGGAAGACGCAGGGCAGCTCGACGAACCCGCCGAGTGGATCGCAGACGAGCCCGAGGGTCCCCTGCATGGCGAGGGCGGCGGCATGACCGCTCTGTCTCGGCGTGCCACCGAGCATCTCGATGGCCGCACCCGCGGCCATGGCCGCCGCAGCGCCGGTCTCGGCCTGACAGCCACCCTCCGCGCCCGAAAGCGAGGCACGCTCGGCGATCACGGCGCCGATGAGCCCGGCCACCGCGAGCGCGTCCACCACCGCGTCGTCGGGGATGTCGCGGGCCGCCGCGAGACCGGTGAGCACGGCGGGCAGCACGCCGGCCCCGCCCGCGGTGGGCGCGGCGACGATGACCCCCATCGCCGCATTGACTTCCTGCACGGCGAGCGCACGGGCGAGGATGTCGCGGAAGGGAGTGCCGGCGAGCGGGCCGGCGGGGCCGGTGCGCAGCTTGGCGGCGTCGCCGCCCACGAGGCCGGAGCTGGAGTACATGTCGCCCGTCATCCCCTGGGCGACGGCACCGCGCATGACGTCGAGCGCGCGCTGCAATGCGGCGCGAATCTCGGCGACGGGGCGCCCCTGGTCACGACTTTCGGTCTCGAGCGCGAGCCGGGAGAGGGAGAGCTTCTTCTCCTCGGCGTCGCGGATGGCGTCGGCGAGCGACTTGTACATGCTTCAAGATATCGGTTCGCCGGCCGGGAGTCATGGCGCGGGCGGGACGTGGCACCACATCTGCCCCTTTGCCCGGCATCTCGAACAGGAAGCGGCACCGATGATTCGCCTACGCCATCTCGCCCTCGTGCTCGCCGTGGCGGGCTCCCTCGGCACGTCCGCGTGTGGCCGGTTCATGCACTCCGGCCAGCCGGTCGCGCAGGTGATCTTCGCCAACGAATCGCTGGACCAGGCCGACGTGTATGCCGTGCTCACTGGCGGCCAGTCGCAGCGGATTGGCACCGTGTTCGCCGGCCGAACGGAGACCCTCGACGTCCCGACGAACATCATCTCGGCAGGAGGCACGGTGAACATCGTGGCGCGCCTGCTGGCGCACGCATATGCGCCGAGCACCGGGCCGCTCACGCTCAACCCGGGCGACCGGATCCGTGTGACGCTGCCTGCGACCGGGCGATCGCTGTCGGTGCTGCCCGCGCCCGAATGAGCGGCGCTACGCGCTGACCTTGTCCAGGCGGAAGGCCCAGCGCACCCATGGGAGGGCGCGGATCTCGTCGCGCACTCCCTCGCCCGGCGAATCGTCGATCTCGATCACCATGAACGCGTCGCCGCCACGCTCTTTTCGCGAGAGGCGGAGGGTGGCGATGTTGAGGTCGTGCTCGGCGAGGATGGCGGCGATGCGGGCGACGGAACCCTTCACGTCCTCGGCGACGAGCACGATGGTGTGGTAGTTCCCGGTGACCTCCACCGGATACCCGTCGATCTCCGTCACCAGCACGCGTCCCGCGCCGAGCGACGACCCGGTCATCACGGCGCGGCGATCGCCGCGCTCCACGGTGAGGCGCACGGTGTTCGGGTGCGCGTCGTCGGCGATGGTGGTCTTCTCGAAGATGTAGTCGAGCCCCTCGCGCTCGGCGATGCCGAGCGCGTCGCGCAGCCGCTCGTCATCGGGGCGGAACCCCATCAGCCCGCCGACGATGGCCTTGTCGGTGCCATGCCCTTCGCCGGTCCGCGCAAAGGAGCCGTGCAGCTCCACGCGCGCGCGCTCGGGCGTGCCGCCGACGAGGCAGCGCGCGAGCAGCCCCAGGCGACACGCGCCCGCCGTGTGCGAGGACGAGGGGCCGACCATGACGGGGCCGATGATATCCAGCAAGGAGACCATGTTACGGAAGGTGGAGGTCGGAAGGTCGGAAGGTCGGGAGGGCGGCGTCACGGACCTTCTGACCGTCCGACCCTCCGACCTTCCCTCGCTCATCCTGCCTTTCTTCGCGCCGGTGCCGGCTTCAGCATCGGCTTCAGGTACCGACCGGTGTGGCTCGCCTCGACCTTCGCGACCTCCTCGGGCGTGCCCTCGGCGACGATGGTGCCGCCACGGGTGCCGCCTTCGGGGCCGAGGTCGATGATCCAGTCGGCGGTCTTGATGACGTCGAGGTTGTGCTCGATGACGAGCACCGTGTTGCCGCGCTCCACGAGGCGATGCAGCACGTGGAGCAGCACGCGCACGTCCTCGAAATGCAGGCCGGTGGTGGGCTCGTCGAGGATGTAGAAGGTGCGGCCCGTGTCACGCTTCGACAGCTCGGTGGCGAGCTTGATGCGCTGCGCCTCCCCGCCGGAGAGCGTGGTCGCGCTCTGGCCCAGGTGGATGTAGCCGAGCCCGACGTCATTCAGCGTCTCGAGCTTCTGGCGCACGCGCGGCTGGTTCTCGAAGAAGGCGAGGGCGTCCTCCACCGTCATGTCGAGCACGTCAGCGATGCTCTGGCCGCGGAAGCGCACCTCGAGCGTCTCTCGATTGTAGCGCTTCCCCTTGCACACCTCGCACGGCACGTACACGTCCGGCAGGAAGTGCATCTCGATCTTCACGAGGCCGTCGCCCTGGCAGGCTTCGCAGCGGCCGCCCTTCACGTTGAAGGAGAACCGGCCCGGGCCGTAGCCGCGGATCTTCGCTTCCGGCAGCTCGGCGAACAGCTCGCGGATCGGCGTGAAGAGTCCCGTGTAGGTCGCCGGGTTGGAGCGTGGCGTGCGACCGATGGGGCTCTGGTCGATGTCGATCACCTTGTCGATGTGCTCGAGGCCGGTGATGCGATCGTGCGCGCCGGGAATCACGCGTGCGCGGTAGAAGTGCCGTGCCAGCGTGCGATGCAGGATGTCCTCGATCAGGGTGGACTTCCCCGACCCCGAGACGCCGGTGATGGCGACGAAGAGGCCGAGGGGAATCTCCACGTCGAGGTGACGCAGGTTGTGCTCGCGCGCGTCGAGGATCCGGATGGCGCGCTTCGGGTCACGCGGCCGACGCTCGGCGGGGACCGTGACCTCGCTTTCGCCGCTCAGGAATCGCCCGGTGATGGAGCGCGGGTTGCGCACGATCTCCTCCACCGTGCCGCTCGCGATGACCTCGCCGCCATGCTTGCCGGCGCCGGGTCCCATGTCGATCACGTAGTCGGCCGCGCGCATCGTCTCTTCGTCGTGCTCGACGACGATGACCGTGTTGCCGAGGTCGCGCAGCTGCTCGAGGGTGGTGAGGAGGCGCGAGTTGTCGCGCTGGTGCAGCCCGATGGAGGGCTCATCCAGGATGTACAGCACGCCGACGAGGCGCGATCCGATCTGCGTGGCGAGCCGGATGCGTTGCGCCTCGCCGCCCGACAGCGATTCCGCCGAGCGACCGAGGGTGAGGTAATCGAGTCCGACGTCCACGAGAAAGTGGAGGCGCTCGCGCACTTCCTTCAGGATCGGGCCGGCGATCTCGGGGTCGAGGCCGTTCGCGCGCCCGTCGCCACGCACCGGGATGCGCTCGAAGAAGGCGAGCGCCTCGGTGATCGGCATCTCCGTCACGGCGCCGATGTTCACTCCGTCGATGGTGACGGCGAGCGACTCCGGCTTGAGGCGCTGGCCGTTGCACTCGGGGCACGGGACGGCGAGCATGTACGCCTCGAGCTCCATGCGCACCATATCGGAGTCGGTCTCGTCGTACCGCCGCTCCACGTTGGCGACGATGCCCTCCCAGGTCCCCTCGCCCTTCTTCTTCTTCCCATTGCCGGCGTCGCCGTGCAGCAGGCAGTCGCGGACCGACGCGGGGAGCTCACCCCACGGCGTGTTGAGGTCGAAGCGGAACTGCCGCGCGAGCGTGGGAAGCACGACCTTGCGCAGGTAGCCCGACGGCTCCCCCCACGGCAGCACGACCCCCTCGAGGATCGAGATGCGCGGGTCGCCGAGGATGAGCTCCTCGGCCACGCGGCGGCGGGTACCGAGCCCACCACAGGTGGGACAGGCGCCGAAGGGGGAGTTGAAGGAGAACTGGCGCGGCTCGAGCTCGGGCATCGAGATGCCGCAGGCCGGACAGCCGTACTTCTCGGAGAAGGTCTCCGTGGAGTCGGAGTCCGCGTTGAACACCTCGACGATCCCCTCGGCGAGCTTCAGCGCGGTCTCGATGGAGTCGGTGAGGCGTGTCCGGTCCTCGGCGCGCACGACGAGCCGATCCACGACGACGGAGATCGTGTGGTTCTGCCGCCGATTGAGCTTCGGCGGATCGGCGACCTCGATCAGCGCACCGTCGACGTACGCGCGGATGAAGCCCTGCTTGCGCACGGACTCGAAGAGATCGCGGAACTCGCCCTTGCGCCCCTGCACGAGCGGCGCGCGAACCTCGATCTTCGTTCCATCGCGCCAGGCGAGCACCGACTCGGCGATCTGGGCCGGGCTCTGCCGTTGCACCGGACGTCCGCAGTTGGGACAGTGCGGCGTGCCGGCACGCGCGTAGAGGAGGCGGAGATAGTCGTAGATCTCCGTGACGGTGCCCACGGTGGACCGCGGATTGTGGCCGGCGGTCTTCTGCTCGATGGAGATCGCCGGCGACAGCCCCTCGATGGAGTCCACGTCGGGTTTCTCCATCAAGCCGAGGAACTGGCGTGCGTAGGCGCTCAGCGACTCCACGTAGCGGCGCTGGCCTTCGGCGTAGATGGTATCGAAGGCAAGCGAGGACTTGCCCGATCCGGAGAGTCCCGTGATGACCGTCAGGCGGTCACGAGGGATGGCGACGTCCACGTTCCGGAGATTGTGTTCACGGGCGCCGCGGACGATCAGTGCGTCTTCTGCCATAACCAGGGAAAGCTCGCTCTCGGACGCGGGGGAGACAAGTCGCGGGGCGCCGTCGTTAGATTATCCGGCCCGCGCCGCGTGACGCCGCCGTCCTTCCCGCTCACCTCGCTTCACTCGAATGCCCCACACCGACGCCATCGTCGTCATGACGACCCTCGCCAACACCGACGATGCGGTGAAGCTCGTACAGACCCTGCTCGAACGACGGCTCGTCGCCTGCGGCTCGGTGCTGCCCGGCGTGCGGTCGCTCTACCGCTGGCAGGGCAAGGTGGCCGACGAGCAGGAAGTGGTCGTGCTGCTCAAGACCCGCTCGGCGAGGCTGGAGACGCTGAAGCTGGCGTTCGAGGAGCTGCACCCGTACAAGGTGCCGGAGCTGCTGGCGCTGCCGGTGACGGCGGGGAACGCGAAGTACCTGGAGTGGATCAACGGCGAGACGACCCTCGCGCTCGCCTGACGCATACACGGAAGTCGTAGAGACGCACACCGCAGGAGACGTTGCATGCTGCACCCCCAGCCTGGCCACGCCGACGGCCCGTCGCGCACCTCCCCCGCCGACGAGGCGGGCCTCACCGACCAGCAGTTGCCGCTCGACGCGGCCGACGAGCGCACCGCGGAGGCACCGGCGCCGCCGGACGCCCTCCAGCAGGCCCGTGACCTCCTCGCCGGCGGCGAAACGTTCGCCGCGATGGCGAACCTCCGCGCGTTGATCGCGCGGGAGCCGAAGAACCTGGCGGCGCGTACGATGCTCGCCGAGCTGATCGCGCAGCGCGGCGACCTGGAAGGGGCGCTCAGCGAGCTCGGTCGCGCCGTGGAGGTCGTGCCGGACGACGTGCGCATCCTCTCCGCCCGCGCTGCGCTCTACATGCAGCGTGGCAAGTTCGACCTCGCCGAGGCGGACCTGCGTCGTGCGGTCCGGGTCTCGAACCGCGATGCGGAAGTGCAGCTGCAGCTGGGCGTGCTGTTCTGCAAGCGGGCACGCTGGCGCGAGGCCATCGAGCCGTTGCGCGCGGCGGTGGCCATCGATCCCGGGCAGGTGGCGGCGCACTACTACCTGGGTGAGGCGTACAACAGCATCGACGATCTTCCCAACGCGCTCGGCGCGTATCGCTCGGCGGCGGCGCTGGAGCCGGCGCACCAGCGTGCCCTGAAGGCGATCGGAATCGTCCTCGACAGGATGGGCCGCCCGGATGAGGCGGCCGCCGCCTACCAGCGAGCCCGCGAGGCGCAACGCCGATGATCGAGGTGCGCGTCGAGGATCTCGCGTTCTTCGAAGGAAACGCCATCATCCGTCCTTCCACCGCGACTCTCGACGCCACCACGCCCCTGCTCCGCCGGCTGGAGCTGGCCGGCGGTCCCCGGCTCCTCGCCCAGCTTCGCGTCGCCGAGCCCCTTCCCGTGGGCGCGGCGGTGGTGACGGGCGCCGGCGACCTGCCGGTGGAGCTGCTCGTCCATGCCGTCGTGAGCAGCCCGACCGAACGCGTATCCCGCGATGGGGTACGTCGGGCGTTTCGCAGCGCGCTGGAGCGGGTTCGGGAGTGGCGGCTCGAGCGGGTGGCCGTGCCGCCCCTCGGGCTCGGCGCAGGCAATCTCGCGCTCGAGGACAGCGCCGCGCTGATGGCGGAGGAGCTGATGCGACACCGCGCCCCGTTTCCCACCCAGCTCACGGTGGTGGCAGAGTCCGACGACGAGGCGCAGGCACTGCGGTTCGCGCTCGCACCGGTGATGAAGTCATGACGAAATCGCGTCGTCGCATGCTGGTCGCGACTGGAGTGCTCGCCCTGTGGATCGCCGGCCTCGGCATGCTGGTGCACCGCGAGCTGTTCCGGCCCGCCGTCGAACGTCTGGCCGAGGCGGGAATGCGCGTCACGCCGGGGGCACAGTACTACGCGGTGCTGCAGGACGGACGGCAGATCGGGTTCGCATCGTCCACGATCGACACGACCGACGGCGGCATCAGCGTGGTGGACTACCTGGTGGCCGACCTGCCCATCGCCGGCAAGGTCCATCGCGCGAGCGCGCGATCCTCCGCGCTGCTCTCGCGAGCGTTGCGCGTGAACAGCTTCACGCTGGACGTGGACGCGGACCTCGCGCCGATTCGCGCGTCCGGTCGCGTGGCGAACGACACGATGGTGCTGGTGGTCGGGGGAGTGCGTGGCGCGCCAGTGGACACGCAGCGCGTCGCGCTCGACGGCCCGGTGCTGCTCCCCACGCTGGTGCCGCTCGCCGTCGTGCTCGGCGAGCAGCCGAAGGTGGGGGAGAGCTACGTGCTCCCCGTGTTCGACCCGATCGCCATGGCGCCACGCGACATGAAGGTGTCGGTGGCGGCGGAGAGCACGTTCGTCGTGCACGACACGAGCGTGATGAACCCGGTGACGAAGCGATGGGAGGGGGCGCTCCCGGTCACCATCCGCGCCTGGCGGCTGTCGTCGTCGTCCGGCGGCAAGGCGGGCTTCGACGGCTGGGTGGACGCGCAGGGTCACGTGGTCCGGGTGTCGCAGCTGCTCGGCCTCACGCTCGAGGCGCGGCCGTACGAGGTGGCGTTCCAGAACTGGAAAGCCGATGAAGCGTCCCGCGGCGAGATCGTGACGGCCGACCGGGACATCTACGAGACGACGGCCATCAGCGCGCGGAAGCGACTCCGCTCGAACCTGCGCGAGCTTCGCGTGGCCCTGACGGGGGTGGACCTCGGCGACTTCGACGTGAAGGGGTACCGCCAGCAGCTACGAGGCGACACGCTGACCATCACACGCGAGGACTCGTCGGCGCTGCAGGCGGCCTACCGGCTGCCGCGCGGGGCGCGCACGGGCATGACGGCGCTCTTCCTGGACGCGGAGCCCCTGCTCGAGGTCCACAACGCGGAGATCCAGGCGCTGGCGCGCCGCCTGCGCGGCACCGACACCGATCCCCGGATCGTGGCGCAGCGGATCAACGACTGGGTGCACGATTCGCTGACGCAGGAGATCACGGTCGGCGTGCCGAGCGCGGTCGCGACCCTGCATGCGCGGGTCGGCGACTGCAACGAGCACACGCAGCTCTACGTGGCGCTGGCCCGCGCGGCGGGGATACCCGCGCGCGTGGCGGCGGGGCTCACGTATCTCGACGGAAAGTTTTACTACCACGCGTGGCCGGAAGTCTGGCTTGAGAGGTGGGTCGCGGTGGATCCGACCTTCGGCCAGTTCCCCGCCGACGCCTCGCACCTCCGTTTCACCGTCGGTGGCCTGGGGCGCCAGGCCGACCTGCTGCGCCTGATGGGTGCACTGCACATCGACGTGCTCTCCGCCCGCTAGGACACGCCGCTCCCGACAGGCGCTTCGCGCCTGCGGGATGACACCTGGGATACATGATCAGCCTTCAACAGCTCACCAAACGTTACGGCAGCTTCACGGCCGTGGACGCGATCGATCTCGAGGTGCCGCGCGGCGAGCTGTTCGGCTTCCTCGGCCCCAACGGGGCCGGCAAGACGACGACGCTGCGGATGATCGCCGGCATCCTGCGTCCCACCAGCGGGCGCATCACCATCGCCGGCGTGGACCTCGCGCGCGATCCGGTGGGCGCGAAGATGCGGCTCGGCTTCATCCCCGATCGCCCGTTCATCTACGAAAAGCTCACCGGGGCGGAGTTCCTCCGCTTCGTGGCCGGCCTGTACGACCAGGAAGGGCCCGACGTGGAGCACCGCGCGCGCGAGCTGCTCGCGCTGTTCGACCTCGAGCCGTGGCGCGACGAGCTCGTGGAGAGCTACAGCCACGGCATGCGCCAGAAGCTCATCATCTCGAGCGCCTTCGTGCACCGTCCCGAGGTGATCGTGGTGGACGAGCCGATGGTGGGCCTCGACCCGAAGGCCGCGCGCATCCTCAAGGACCTGTTCCGCGAATACACGCGCCGCGGCCACACGATCATGATGAGCACGCACACGCTCGAGGTGGCGGAGACGCTGTGCGACCGCGTGGCGATCATCGCGCAGGGAACGATCCGTGCCTGTGGCACGATGGACGACCTGCGCCGCAGCGCCGATGCCGGCACGCAGGGGCTCGAGCAGATCTTCCTGCGGCTCACCGGCGAGAACGCGGCGCGTGAGCTGGTCGAGGTGCTGGATGCCTGACGTCGGGGTTCGCCCCGACCCGTCGTTCGCGCTGCTGCTCCGCCCCAAGTGGCTGACGGCGCGCGCGCGGGCGATGGCGAACGAGCGCGGCCGATCGGCACGGCTCGCCGTGCTGGGCGGCATGGCCGTGCTGTTCTGGCTGTTCATCTACACCCTGCTGCACCGCCTGCTGGTGTACTTCCGCGGCGTGCCGGACCTCGGTCCCTTCCTGGCGGGGAAGCTGCTCGGCCTCATCCTCATCGGCTTCTTCTCCATCCTGCTGCTGTCGAACATCATCACCGCCCTGTCGAGCTTCTTCCTGGCGCGGGATCTCGACCTGCTCGTGGGGTCGCCGGCGGACTGGCTCAAGCTGTACGGCGCCAAGCTGCTGGAGACGGGGGTGAACTCGAGCTGGATGGTGGTGCTGCTCGCGATCCCGATGTTCGCGGCCTTCGGCACCGCGTACGATGGCGGCGTGCTGTTCCCGCTCATCGTGGCGGCGGTGTTCGTCCCCTTCCTCGTCGTGCCGGCGGTGATCGGGAGCGCGATCACGCTCGTGCTGGTGAACGTCTTTCCGGCGCGCCGCACGCGGGACATCCTGAGCGTGATCGCCGTGCTGGCCGCGGGCGGCATCGTGCTGCTGTTCCGCATCGTGCGGCCCGAACGCCTGGCGCGGCCGGAAGGCTTCCGGTCCCTCGTGGACTTCGTGACGGTGCTGCGCACACCGACGTCGCCCTTCCTGCCCAGCGAATGGGTGCAGCGTGCGGTGCTTGGCTGGTTGAACTACCGGCCCGACTGGATGGCGGTGTACCTCCTGTGGAGCACCGCGGCGGCGGCGTTCGTGCTCGGAGCGCTGCTGCACCGGCAGCTCTACGCCATCGGCTTCAGCAAGGCGCAGGAGAGCGGGCAGCGGGCGGTGCGCGGCTCCGCGCTCGGCCGCGCCAGCCACCGCGCATTCCGGCCGCTCGGCATCCTGAAGCGCGAGCTGGTGCTGAAGGAGGTGCGCCTGTTCTTCCGCGACACCACGCAGTGGTCGCAGCTGATCCTGCTGGCCGTGCTGGTGGTGGTGTACGTGTTCAACATCAAGTACCTGCCGCTGCGCGGCGAGGGGATCACGTTCTTCCTCGTGAACGTGGTGCCGTTCCTGAACCTCGTGCTCGCCGGATTCGTGCTCGCGTCGGTGGCGGCGCGGTTCATCTTCCCGAGCGTGAGCCTGGAGGGGCGCACGCTGTGGCTCCTTCGCTCGAGCCCGATGCCGGTGCGTGACCTGCTGTGGGCCAAGTTCTGGGTGGGCACCACGCCGCTGCTGCTGCTGGCGATCGGCATCGTGGGGGTGACCGACGCGCTCCTGCAGGTGAGCGACTTCATGTTCGCCGTCTCGGTGATGACGATCACCTTCATGACGCTCGCGCTGTGCGGCATGGCGCTCGGCTTCGGCACGCTCTTCCCGCAGTTCGACACGGAGAACGCGGCGCAGATCCCGACGTCGTTCGGCGGGATGGTCTTCATGATCTCGTCCATCGCCCTGATCGCCCTCGTGATCGTGCTCGAGGCGCGGCCGGTCTACGGCTACCTCGCGGCGCGGTTCTACGGCACGCCGACGTCGATGACGGAGATGATCATCGGGTTCGGCGCGGCGGCGCTGCTGTGCATCGCGGCCACGGTGGTGCCGATCGGCATCGCGCAGCGCCGGCTGGAGGCGGTGGAGCGGTAGCCCCTCTCCACGGCCGCCGCTGACGGTCCGTGGCTTGCGATTCCCGGGTCCGTCGCGCGTCGACCCACTCGATGCGCCAGCACCCGGATGTCCGATGCATCTCCGCCTGTTCCTCGCGCTCGTACTCGCGCTCCTCGCCGCTCGCGCCGCGTCGGCGCAGAGCGTCGGCCGCATGGTCGTCGACGACGTCAAGTGGGTGGCGCAGGACGTCGCCGCCATCTGGCTCTCCCCGTTCCGCGGCGACGCGGGCGACTACGCGCTCACCGCTGGGATCCTCGCGGGCAGCGCAGCGCTCTCGGTCGTCGACGACAACGTGGACCGCTGGGCGCTGGCGCATCGCGACGAAGGGCTGCTGAAGGCCATCGGCCCGGTGCGTCGGGGCGGTGACCTCTACACGCTGAACAAGGCGGTGCCCATCGTAGGCGGGGCCTACGTCCTCGCCCTCGCGACGAAGAATCGCGGCGTGCGCGACGGGATCATGGGCTGCGCCGCGTCATACACGGCGGGCACCACGCTCCGGCACCTCGTGGTCTACAACGTCATCGGCCGTGACCGCCCCGACACGGTCCGCAACCATCCGGCGGGCGAGACGAGCCCGCCGGCACGCGATGGCGATCAGTACCACTTCAGCGTACCGGCACACGGGTGGAAGGACCACTCGTTCCCTGGCGGGCACGTGGCCACCGTGGCGACGTGCGCATCGTTTCTCATGAACCGCTATGACGCGCCGTACATCGATCTCCCACTCGTGGCGCTCGTCGGCGCGATGGGGATCGGTCGCATCGCCGACCGTGGGCACTGGCTGTCCGACCAGGTGCTGGGCATCGCCATGGGTTGGGCGATCGGCAAGGAGGTCGCGCGGCGGCAGCTGCGGAGGCTCAGCGACGAGCGCGGTCCGCAGCCGCGCGCGAGCTCGGGCGGCGCGCTCCTCGGCCCGTCGGAGAACGGCGTGCTCCTCGGGTGGCAGCTTACATTCTGAGCATGACCTGTCACGAAATCGTCGACCACCGCCGGCGCCGGGGGCGGCGTCGTCTCCGTCGCGCGGCCGCCGCGGGCGTGCTGCTCGGACTCGCCGCGGCCTGCTCCGCCGGCGAGTCCGGTAATCCGAACGTCGCGCGCGGGCGCGGCCTGAAGGAGGCGGCATTGCCGGTCGCCGCGCAGGCCGCGATCTACGAGCAGGCCTCGCGCGCCGCGTTCAACCTGGGCCCCGACCTGATCCTGCTGATTCATCCGCTCAGGCTGCCGCGCACCGCCGGCTACGCCGGCGGCGACAGCGTGCCGAGGGACCTCATCGCCGCGCTGCGCAAGCGGAACGTGGTGAATGGCACCTGCACGCCGGAACGCGACACGCCGCGCAACACGCCGCGCTGTCCGGTGAACGTGCCGGGCTACATCGTGCGCGCCTCCGACGTCCTGCGCGTCTCTCCCGACACCGTGGAGATCTACTACTCCGCCGAACGGTTCGGCGCGGCGACGGGGCAGCGCCCGGAGGCGCTGCGATTCGAGAAGATCTATCAGCTCGTGGGGACCGGGACGAACTGGCGTGTCGCTCGCGAGGCGCGGGTGCGCGAGCCGGAGGCGGCGCCGGCCGCTCAACAGTAGCGCGAGTTCTCGGTCGTTGCCGTCGCGCTATGCCGCCAGCTCGCGCCCGCAGCTGGCGCAGAACGCGGCGCCGCTCTCGGTGACGCTCGACCCGCACCCTTCGCACGCGCCCGGCAGGTAGCGTCCGCAGTTCGAGCAGTACACTGCATCCGGCTCCGGGCGGGGCCCGCAGCTCGGACAGCCCCGCATGCGCTCCCGATAGGCCGCCACGGCCGCCTCGATGGCGTCGTCCGGCGAGGCGCCGGCGGCCAGGTCCCGCGCCGCGTCGCCGGCGCGCATCGCCTGCAGCGCCTGCGCCGTGTAGCGCGACTTGAGCTCCTCGTAGTCCGCGTCGGAGAGCTTCCCGGTCTCGCGATCGAACTCGATCTCGCGCAGCGCCACGACCGCCTCGTGCTCTGCGGCCCTGGCCGAGGGCGCGACCGTCGGCGTCACGCGACGGATCGGCACCGGCCCCACCATCAGTGGATAGAGCACGTACGCGAGCGCGCCGACGGCGAGCAGCGTCCCCATGATGAGCGCGAGCATCAGTCGTCGCGCCTGACGGCGGCCTGGAGGCGCGCCAGCTCGTCCGCGCTGGCGCTGCCGGCGGGCGACACGGCAGCGCCGCGTGTCATGGCGACCTGGGCGCTCCGTCGTTGCATGCCCTTCAACACCGCCGCCACCGCCACCGCACCGCCGCCGAGCGCGGCGAACGGGACGATGTAGCCGGCCCAGTTGAACCCTTCCTTCTTCGGCGCCATCAGCACGCGCTCGCCGTACGTATCCACGAATGCGTCGATGATCTCGGGCGCCGAATAGCCCCCCTCGACGAGCGCCATCACGTCGCGGTGCATCGCCGGCGACACCTGACAGGAGAAGTCGGTCGTGCGGCAGGTGTAGACGTCGAGCGTGCAGCCGCACTGGCAGCGGATCTGGTGCTCGAGCGCATCGCGCTGGTCGTCCGTCAGGGACGGCGTCGCCCCCGGCTTCGCCGGCCGCACCACGCGGCGCGCCGCCTCCTGGTTCATGTCGAACAGGTTGGACGTCGCGCCCTGCGGGGGGGCCGCTTCCTGCGCCGACAGCCTGCCGGCGGCAAACACCGCCACGCCGCCGCCCGCCAGCCGGACGAGAAAGTCGCGGCGGTTCATCACTGCACCGCCACCAGCTCGGCGCGAGGCGCCGGCTCCAGCGTCGCCACGTACCCGCCGGCGCGGCGCCGCTCGGCCTGCGGCCACATCACGATCAGGCCGCCGATCGCCATCACCATCCCGCCGATCCAGACCCATACCACGAGCGGATTGAAGCTGATGCGCAGCTCCGCGGTCTCGTCGCGCACGCCCGCCAGGACGATGTACAGGTCCATCTTCGCCGACGTCCGGATGCCCACCTCCGTGCTCGGCTCGAACTGCGGCTGCTTGTTGCTGTCGAAGTACTGGCGCTTCTCCGACGTCATGATCCCGAGCCGCTTGCCGTCGCGGAACACCTCGAGGCCGACCGCGGTGACGAAGCGATTGAGCGTCTCCGACGTGGACGTGCCCTGCGACACGAACTTCCACTGGTGGCCGAGCGGATCGACGAGCTCCTTCGATTCGCCGGCCTTGAGCTGGACGTCGTGGTCCTTCTTGAACGCGAGGCCCGCGAACCCGCAGAACAGGATGACGATGCCCGCGTGCACGATGTACCCGCCGTACCGCCGGCGATTGCGCGCCACGAGCCGCACCGCCGCCACGGGGATGGACTCGTCGTGCATGGTGTGCCGTGCACGAATCCCCTTGTAGAACTCCTGCGCGATGGTGCCGGCGACGAACGCCGCCAGCGTGTAGGCCACGAGCGCGTGGAAGTTGCGCATGCCGAGCACGAGCAGCAGCGCCAGCACGGTGACGGCGAACACGACGGGACCGGTGAACTGCCGCCGCAGGTTCGACGTCGACGCCTTCCGCCACGCGATGAGCGGACCCACCCCCGTCAGCGCGAGCAGCAGCAGGCCGAGCGGGATGTTCACCGTGTTGAAGAAGGGCGGACCGACCGTGATCTTCGTCCCGCGCACCGCCTCGCTGAGGATGGGGAACAGCGTCCCCCAGAGCACGGCGAAGGCGATGCCGACCAGCACGAGGTTGTTGTAGAGGAACGCGGCCTCGCGGCTCACCATGCTCTCCAGCTCGGCCTTCGCCTCGAGGTCCTTCAGCCGCGTGGCGACGAAGTAGATCGTGGCGCCGGTGGCGACGAAGAAGAAGGTGCCGAACCAGGTGCCCACCGGCGACTGCGCGAAGGAGTGCACGCTCTCGATCACGCCGCTGCGCGTGATGAAGGTGCCGAAGATGGCGAGCAGGAAGGTCATCACGACGAGCACGACGTTCCACTTCCGGAGCATCCCGCGCTTCTCCTGGATCATGATGGAGTGCAGGAATGCCGTGCCGGTCAGCCAGGGGAGGAAGCTCGCGTTCTCCACCGGGTCCCACGCCCAGTAGCCGCTCCAGCCGAGCTCCACGTACGCCCACCACATGCCGAGCGTGATGCCGACGGTGAGGAAGAACCAGGAGATGAGCGACCAGCGGCGCACGATGCCGAGCCATTCGCTGTCCAGCCGGCGCGTGACGAGCGCGGCGATGGCGAAGGCGAAGGGGATCGTGGTGGCCACGTACCCGAGGTAGAGGTTGGGCGGATGGATGGCCATCCCCGGGTTCTGGAGCTGCGGGTTCATCCCACGCCCGTCGGCGGGAACGAAGCTCAGCCGGTCGAACGGGTTCGCCTTGAAGCAGGTAGTCGCGATGAAGAAGACGAGCACCGCGGCGAGGGTGCCGCACGCCCACGGCGCCAGGTGCCTCGCGCGGTCACGCACCGACCAGACGGCGATCGCGGAGTAGACCGACAGGATGAGCGCCCAGAAGAGCATCGAGCCGGCCTGCCCGCCCCAGAACGCGGCGAACACGTAGACCTTCGGCATGTTCGCGCTCGTGTTGGACGCCACGTAGCGCAGCGAGAAGTCGTGCGTCAGCAGCGCGGTCCACAGGCCGATGGACGCGAGGATGATCATCGCGGCGGTCGCGTACAGTCCGCGCCGCCCACTGGCCACCAGGTCCTCGCGCCCCATCGCCCCACCGGCGTACGACGTCACGACCGTCCACGCCGCCATCAGGAGCGCCACCCAGAGGGACAGCTCCCCGACGAGAATCACGCTTTCGTCCCCGTCGCGGCCTTGTAGCCGGGCGTCTGCCTGTACTTGTCCATGCCCGGCGCATTCGGGTCGGTGGGCGCATTCTCATAACGCGACGCGCACTTGGCGAGCAGCGTCGTCGCGTGGAAGGTGCCGTCCTGCCCCATCCGCCCCTCCACGACTACGTCCACGCCGTCGGTGAAGGTGTCGGGGGCGATGCCGCGATACACCACGGGGACCACCTTCGCGCCGTCGGTGACGTTGAAGATGTACTCGCGCCCGCCCGGCACGCGCTGGATGGAACCGGGCACGACGCGCGCGCCGATCTTCACCCCCGTGTTGCGGAAACCCGGATCGTCGTTGATCCGCGTCGCCAGCTCCGTGGGAGTGAGATAGTAGGTGCCCGTCTCCCTGATGGAGGTTGCCATCAGGTAGCCGGCGGTGCCCAGGATGAGGACGCCGCCGAGGAGGAATTTGGTCCGCGCCGAAGCCATGTCGCGCTCGCGGTGTTGAGGGATGTCCAGGCCAATATAACGATTGCGGCTGCCGGGACCGGGTCGGTGATTCCCCTACCGGCCAGCGCCCGGCGTGGAAGACGTCAGCGCGCGGTCTGCGACAGCAGCAGGCTCACCGCCCCCGCCCCCGCCGCGTCCCACGCCAGGTCGCGCACACTGGGGTCGCCCCCGGTGCGCGCGTCGTACACTTCCTTTCCTACACCCACCGCCGCCGTCGTGATGGTGGCGCCGACGAGTGCCGTGCCATGGCTCGCCCCGACGCCGCGCAGCGATCCGTACGCGAGACTCTGCACGAACGCCGAGGTGAGGAAGTGCTTCACCTTGTCGGCCGAGAACCAGCCATCGTCGGGGCGCGTTGCCGGTGGTCCACCGAGCGAGAGCACGAGCAGCAGTCCCCGCACCTATCCTGCCCTCCGCTGCGTCGTGCGCCGGTCATCGCGTTCGACGAACAGGCGCTCGCGCAGCAGCTCGAGCGCCCGGTCGAGGAGCGCCGAGTGCCCGGGCTGGTGAATCCAGCTGCTGGCGCCACTCGGGTGCGGAAGTGGAACCACGTCCGACGCGCCGCCGGCGTGCGTCACGTGCTGCACCTGCCCCACCACCGCGCTCAGCGCGACCGGCCCGAGAAAGCGATCGATCGCCAGGCGCCCGACGGGAATGATGAGGGGCGGACGCATGATCTGCAGCTCCGCGTCGAGCCAGTCGGCGCAGCGGGCGCGCTCGGCGGGCGACGGCACCCGGTCGCCGCGGCCGGACGGATGCGGGCCCGGATAGCACCGCGTGATGGCCGAGATGTAGAGCCACTCGCGCGCCGTCGTCTCGTCGAGCCCGATGCGCTCGAGCCATCGGAAGAGGGTGCCGCCCGCACGTCCGGCAAACGGCTTTCCACCGCCCGTCTCCACCTGTCCCGGCGCCTGCCCGACGAGCATGGCGCGCGGCGCGCGCGCGCGCGAAACGATGGGCCGAACGTTCGCGCCGAACCCGCAGCGGTTGCAGCTGGCGAGCGCGACGCAATGCTCGCTCAACCTGGCCGCCACGTCGGCGTCCGTGATCCCTCCCGTCCTGCTCATCGCTCCTCCTACACCTGGCTCCAGCGCGAGTTCGTCCTTCGACCGCCGCGGCGCCCATCGTGCCGGCACCGTCTCCCGCTCCTGCACCAGCCTCGGCAGCCGCGGTCATCGTACTCGACCGTGGCGCGGTGTGGGACACTCTTTTGCAGCAGCCGCGTAGTGTGACATCGGAGACGGATCGGGACGACCTGATGCTCCGTCGTCACTCGATTGTCGACCGCGTCGCCGGGGCCGCATCATGGACGCTCCATCCCCTTCCAATATCGCGAACGAGGCTCGACTCGCGATACTCCGCGCGACTGGTCTTCTGGACTCGCCCCGCGAGGAATCGTTCGATCGGCTCACGCGCCTCGCCTCGGTCGCGTTGCACGCTCCCATGGCACTGATGACACTGGTGGACGCCGAGCGCCAGTTCTTCAAGAGCTGCGTCGGCCTCCCGGAACCATGGGCCACCCGGCGCGAAGGCGCGCTGGACTCGACGCTCTGCCAGCACGTGGTGGCGTCGCGCGCACCACTCGTCGTCGCCGACACGCGGCAGCATCCACTCGCGCGGGCGAGCAGGGCGATCACGGAGATGCACATCGTCTCGTACGCCGGGGTGCCGTTGCGGACGCTCGAGGGACACGTGATCGGCGCCTTCAGCGGCGCCGACCGCGCGCCGCGCGAGTGGCAGGCGTCCGATGTCGCGTTGCTCGAGGAGCTCGCCGCGGCGGCGATGCACGAGATCGAGCTGCACGGCGCCCTCCGCGCGGCCGCCCGGCACGGCACCGAGCCGGGCGAGCAGACGCCCGGTCAGCTCGCCAGCGCCGCGCACGCGGGCGCCATCGTCGAAAGCACGCCGATCGCGATCGGCATCATCCAGGATGGCCTGTTCCTGTACGTGAGCCCGTCGCTCGCCACGATGTTCGGCTATTCCGCCGAGGAGCTGCTCGCCGGCACGTCCGTCTTCGACCTGACCGCCGAGCGCGAGCGGCCGGCGCTCCGGCACGCCTTCGAGCGGATACTGGACGAGGGAGCGGGCCAGGGCGTGCACGAATTCACCGGGCTGCACAGGGATGGGAGCGTCCTCGAGATCGAGCTCCGGGGAAACCGGCGCGTCGTCTCGGGGCGGCCCATCGTCGTCGCGGTCTTCCTGGACATCACCGCACGCAAGACCGCGGAGGCAGGACGGCTCAGGACGGCGGAACAGCTTCGGGCGCTGACGGAGAACGCGTGGGACATCATCCACATGCTGTCGCCCGACGACGTGATTCTCTACATGAGCCCGTCCGTGGAGCGGGTGCTGGGGTACCGTCCGGAGGAGATGGTCGGCCGTCACGGCCGTGACTTCGTGCATCCGGAGGACCTGCCTCGCGTGGACGACGCGCTGCGACAGGACATGTCGCGGCCGGGCGCACAACGTCAGATGGACCTTCGCCTGCGGCACAGGGACGGCTCGTGGCGGGAAGTCGAGGTCGTGGGACGGGTCGTGCGCGACGCGTCGGGCGCCACTGTTGCCATCGTCAACACGCACGACGTCACCGAACAACGGCGTGCCGAACGCGACCTTCGCGCGCGCACTGCCTCCGTGGAGCTCCTCGAGTTCGTGGCCACGGCGGCGAACGCGGCAACGAGCATCGAGGACGCGATTCTTCCCTGCCTCGAGCGCATCTGCCGCTATCACGACTGGAGCGCTGCCCACATCGACCTGCTGAATGCGACCGGCCAGCTGGTGTCCACCGGTGCATGGTACCTCAAGGAGCCGGATCGCCTCGTCTCGTTCCGTGAGCAGACGGACAAGCAGACCTTCGTCGCCGGGCAGCGGCTTCCGGGAAGCGTGCTCGAGTCGGGCAAGGCGGTCTGGGTACCCGACGTCACCGAAGACCCCGCGTTCACTCGGCAGGCGGAAGCCCGAGCGGCGGGGCTCAGGGGCGGCATTGCCTGTCCGATGCTCATCGGTACGGAAGTCGTCGGCGTCCTCGAGTTCTTCGCCGATCGAGTGCTCGCGGTCGACCAGCCGCTCCTGGAGGTGCTGGCGCACGTGGGCACACAGCTCGGACGCGTGGTGGAACGCGGCCGTGCGCGCGAGGCGCTGCAGAAGAGCGAGGATCGCAGTCGCGCCATCATGGAGATGGCGCACGATGCGTTCATCGCCACCGAGGCGGACGACGTCATCTGCGAATGGAATGCCCAGGCGGAAGCCATCTTCGGCTGGACCCGCGACGAGGCGCTGGGGCGCTCCATGACGGAGATGGTGATTCCACCGACGCGCCGTGCCGTGCATCGACGCTGCCTCCGCCAGCTCCTGCGGGCTCGCGGCGACGCGCCCCGCAGCCGACGCCTGGAGCTGGAAGTCCTGCACCGCGACGGCCACGAATTCCCGGCCGAGCTCAGCATCTCGGCGATACCGCTGGACGGCGGCCACCTCATTGCCTCCTTCCTCCACGACATCACCGCACGCAAGCAGGCGGAGGAACGCCTGCGCTGCAGTGAGGAACGCTACGACCTCGTGGCGCGGGCGACGAGCGATATCGTGTGGGACTGGAACGTCGTCACAGGCGTGTTGACCTGGAACAAGGCGCTGCAGCGAACCTGTCGCTATCGCCAGGAGCAGATCGGCTCGACGATGGAGTGGTGGTACAGCCGTATCCACCCGGCGGATCGCGAGCGAGTGGTGACCGGCACGCACGCGGTGCTCAATGGGGCGGTGGAGTTCTGGAGCGACGAATACCGCTTCGCCCGCGGCGATGGCACCTACGCCACCGTGCTGGCGCGCGGCCACGTCGTGCGCAACAACCGGGGCGAAGCCATGCGAATGATCGGCTCGATGGTGGACATCACGGAGCGGAAGCTGGAAGAGCAGGCGCAGCGGTTCATCGCGCAGGCGAGCGCTCTGCTGGACACGTCGCTGGACCAGGATGTCATCCTCAACAGCCTCGCGCGCCTCGCGGTGCCGACCCTCGCGGACTTCTGCATCATCGACGTGCTGGAGGAGACGGGTGTCCTGCAGCGCACGGCACGGGTGCATGCCGATCCGTCCAAGGAGCCGCTCCTCCGCGAGAACGCCCCGCAGCTCGGTGACGCGGGCGCCGATCGTGAGCTGATCCTCAAGGTGGTCCGCACGCGCCAGCCGGTGCTGGTGCGCGACTGTGGTGCCTCCGCACTGGAGGCGCTGCGGCTGGCGCCAGCGATGCGGGAGCGGTTGCGTCGCCTGGGCGCCAGCTCCCTCATGGTCGTTCCTCTCGTGACGCGCGAGCAGGTGCTCGGCGTCATCACGCTCGGCGCGGGCGACTCCGGTCGCCACTACGATCTGATGGACCTCCTGACGGCCGAGCAGCTCGCGCGGCGGGCGGCCCGCACGATCGACAACGGGCGCCTGTACGACAAGGCGCAGCGCGCGATACGCGCCCGCGACGAGGTGCTCGCGGTCGTCTCGCACGACCTCAGGAGCCCCTTGAGCACCATTGGCCTCAGCACCTCGATGCTCGTCGAGGAGAGCGCGGCACGCCGGGAGTCGCCCTCCCGCTACATCGGCATGATCCAGCGCGCCGCGGAGCAGGCGAACACGATGATCAGGAACCTGCTCGACATCTCGAGCATCGAAGCGGACCACTTCGCGGTCAATCGCACGAAGGAGGACGTGGTGGCGCTCGCGCGCCAGGCGCACGAGCTGCTTGCACCGCTGGCGGAGCAGCACTCCATCCGCTTCGATCTCGAGCTGCCCGACGAGCGGATCCTCGCCATGGTCGACGTGAACCAGCTCCACCGCGTCTTCGCGAATCTCGTCACGAATGCGCTGAAGTTCACGCCGCAGGGAGGCCGCGTCAGCCTGGGCGCCGAGGAAGTGGACGGCACGGTACGCTTCTCGGTGAGCGATTCAGGACGCGGCATCCCTCCCGACCAGCTGCCCCACCTGTTCGATCGCTTCTGGCAGGGCCTCGCCGGCGACCGGCGCGGCGCCGGCCTCGGGCTGTCCATCGTGCGGGGCATCGTGGAAGCGCACGGCGGCCGCATCTGGGTCGAATCCCGCGAGGGACAGGGTACGACCGTCGCATTCACCCTCCCGCTGCTGCACGAGCCGGCCGGTGGCCCGACAGACGTTCCCGCCGACGCGACCGTCGTTCCGGAAAGTGTGCGTCAAGGAAGCGGATGAGCGCCCGCTCCTCGGACGAGTGCGCGTATGCGTCAGGCGCGGAGCGATAGCGCGAGGGGAGCCGGATGGTCTCCCCCTCATCCACGTAGCGGGCGATCACCATGGGGTGCACGTACGACGCCCGGCAGATCGCCGGCGTGTTCCCCAGTTCGGCCGCTACGAGTCGCATCGCGGTCACCACGTTCCGCTTCGCCTCCGTGGCGCTCGTCGCCGGCCCCAGCTCGGCGAGCACGGTGGCGGCGCGCAGCGTGCCCCCCCAGGTGCGGAAGTCCTTGGCGCTGAACGGGACGCCGAGCGTGCCATGGAGGTACTCGTTCACGTCGCGCGCCGTGAGATCGAACCAGCGGCCTTCCTCCTGGTAGCGGAAGAGTCGCGTGCCCGGTGACGCGAGGTGCCGCTCCACGAGCCGCGCGAGCTCCGGGTTCGCGACCACCTTCCACTGCTCCACTCCGCGCTTGCCCACGAACTCGAATTCGGCGCAGCCGTTTTCCACGCGCACGTGGCGCTTGCGGAGCGTCGCAATGCCGAAGGTGCGGTTCTCCTGTGCGTAGCGTTCCCCGCCCACGCGAAAGAAGCTCTCGCTGATGAGCCGCACGACCGCCGCCGCGACTGCCTCCCGCGTGGGTGTTCGCGCGGCCGCGTGCCGGCGCACTCGCTCCCGGATGACCGGGAGGTGCTTCGCCAGCTCGCGCACACGGTAGTACTTCCGCAGCTGTCCGCGCTCCACCGCGCGAGCGTGATACCGGTACTGCTTCCGACCCCTGTCGTCGAGCCCCCACGCCTGCACTTCGCTGCGGGCGCTGGCGGCAATGTGGACGTCGTGCCAGCCGGGCGGCACGGCGAGCGCGCGGATGCGCTCGAGCGTGCGCGCGTCGCGCACCCGGCTTCCGTCGGGGCGCAGGTAGCGAAACGCGGTCTTCGGCCCCTCGCGCGTGATCCATTCGGCCATGGCAGGGACGGTGAAGGCAAAAGGCGGTCCGCAGGGTCCCGACAGTCGCTACGCGACTGCGGGATGACACCCAGGGGTTTAGATTTCCGGCTCCGCGCTTGCGACTCACCCTGGTGTCCCACCCATGGCCTACCAGCTCCTCACCTTCGACGTCGCCGACCGGATCGCCACGATCACGGTCAACCGCCCCGACAAGCTGAACGCGCTCAACGACGCCCTGATGGCGGAGCTGGGTGACGCGATCGACGAGGCCATCACGCGCGACGACGTGGGTGGCGTGCTGCTCACCGGCGCGGGCCGCGCGTTCGTCGCCGGCGCCGACATCGGGGAGATGGTGGACGAGGGCGCGCTAGCGATGAAGGCGCGCGCCGAGCGCGGGCAGCGCACCTTCCGTCGCTTCGAGACGTCGCCCAAGCCGACCATTGCTGCGGTGAACGGCTTCGCGCTGGGCGGCGGGTGCGAGCTCGCCATGGCCTGCCACGTCCGCATCGCGTCGGAGGCGGCGAAGTTCGGGCAGCCGGAGGTGAAGCTGGGCATCGTGCCCGGCTACGGCGGCACGCAGCGACTCCCACGACTGATCGGGAAGGGGCGCGCCCTGCAGCTCCTCATGACCGGTGAGATGATCGACGCGGCCGAGGCCTGGCGCATCGGGCTGGTGAACCGCGTCGTCCCGGCGGCGGAGCTCATCGGCGCCGCGCGTGCCATGCTCGCCACGATCCTCGCGCAGGGACCGCTCGCCGTGGCGCACTGCATCGAGGCCGTGGATCGCGGGCTCGACCTGCCGCTCGATGACGCCATCGCCCTCGAGGCATCGTACTTCGGCCTGCTCTCCGCCTCGGCCGACAAGGGCGAAGGGATGCGCGCCTTCCTCGAGAAGCGCGCGCCGGCGTTCACCGGCAGGTGACCGACGCGCGCGTCGTCCTGCGCTCGCTCGCGCTGCGGGACTTCCGCAACCTGGGGCGACTCGACGTCGCGCTTCCGGAGGAAGGCGTCGCGATCGTCGGGGAGAACGGCCAGGGGAAGACGAACCTCCTGGAGGCCGTCTACTACCTGCACCTGCTGCGCAGCGCGCGCGGGGCGCGCGACGTGGACATCGTGCGCTTCGGCGCGCCGGGCTTCCACATCGGCGCGCGCGCGGAAGGAGGCACGCAGCACGAGCTGTCGGTCGGCTTCGAGCGCGCGGGCCGACGCAAGCGCGTGAAGCTCGATGGCGCGGAGCCCGCTCGCCTGAGCGACGCACTCGGCGCGCTGCCCTGCGTGCTCTTCTCTCCCGCCGACGTGGAGCTGGTGGCCGGCGCACCGAGTGCGCGCCGCCGCTACCTGGACATCCTGCTCGCACTGTCCTCGCGCCCGTACCTCGCCGCGCTGCAGCGCTACCGGCATGCGCTCGCCCAGCGCAATGCGGCGCTGCGCAACGCCGTGCGTGACGGCGCGCGTGGCGAGCAGCGGGTGGCGGTGTGGGAGGCGCCACTCGCGGAGCACGGCGCGGTGCTCTGGCGGGAGCGAGTGCAATGGACGGACGCCGCCGCGCCCCGCTTCTCGGCGATCTGTTCGGCGATCGGCGAGCCCGCACCGGTGGCGATGCGCTACGCGACGGCGCTCGAGCCGGCGAGCGCGGCGCTCGACGACGTGCGCGCCGCGCTGGCGCGAGCGCTCGAGGAGAAGCGAGCGCTCGACCTGCGGCGCGGGATCACCCACGCCGGTCCGCATCGCGACGACCTCGCGCTCACCCTGGACGGCCGGGAGCTGCGCGCCTTCGGCTCGGCGGGGCAGCAGCGCTCGGCGGCGATCGCGCTGCGGCTGCTGGAGGCGGACACGCTGAGCGATCGGCTTGGCGCGCGACCGCTGCTGCTGCTGGACGACCCGTTTGCCGAGCTGGATGCGAGGCGCTCGGCGCGCATCCTCGAGCTGCTCGCGGCCCACGGCATGGGGCAGACGCTGCTCACCGTGCCGCGGGAGAGCGACATCCCCCCTGCGCTCACGCAGCTCGCGCGCTGGCGGATCAGCGGCGGCGTGATCGGGCGCGATGACGCGCATCGAGGTGCGGCGTGAGCCCGGCGAAGAAGCGACCGTCGTCGGTGGGTGACGTCCTGGCCGGCGTGCTGAAGCAGAGCGGGATCGCCGAGCGCGTGGAGCAGGCGGGCATCATCCCGGAGTGGCCGGGGCTCGTGGGGGCGCAGATCGCCGCGGTGACGGAGCCGATGTCGGTGGCGGCGGACGGCACGCTGTTCGTGGCGGTGACGACGAACGCGTGGATGACCGAGCTGTCGCTGATGGAGCCCGAGCTGCTGCGGGCGCTGAACGGGAAGGAAGGTCGGCCGGCGCTGCGGCGGATCCGGTGGGTGTTGAAGCGCGGGTGAACTGGCTTCCTAAGCTGTTGTTTGACAGCAGGTTACGATAGCACCAGACCGTTGCGTCCGGGGCCGTTTCCGGTTACATTTCAAAGTCTGTCCGGTACGCCGTTTTCGGCGTTTCTTCGGTAGCATTCCAGCGACATCTGCGAGCGGAGTTCATGGCAAAGACGACCGACCAGCCTGCGGGCAAGGAGTACAGCGCAGGTCAGATCACCGTACTGAAGGGACTGGAGGCGGTCCGGAAGCGTCCGGGCATGTACATCGGTTCCACGTCGGAGCGCGGGCTGCATCACCTCGTGTACGAGGTGGTGGACAACTCGATCGACGAAGCGCTGGCCGGTTTCGCCGACAGGGTCAACGTCACCATCCACGCCGACAACTCCATCACGGTGGAGGACAACGGCCGCGGCATCCCGGTGGACATCCACCCGGTGGAGAAGATGCCTGGCGTCGAGCTCGCGCTCACGGTGCTGCACGCCGGCGGCAAGTTCGACAAGGACACCTACAAGGTGTCGGGCGGGCTGCACGGCGTGGGCGTGTCGGTCGTGAACGCGCTGTCCGAGCGCCTCAAGGTGTGGATCAAGCGCGACGGCCGCGAGCACTACATGGACTTCGTGCGCGGCGAGACGCAGCAGAAGCTCAAGGTGCTCAGCGACGTGCCGAAGAAGCAGACGGGCACCAAGACCTGGTTCAAGCCGGACCACCTGATCTTCACCGAGCTGGTCTACAGCTACGCCACGCTGGCGTCGCGCCTGCGCGAGCTGTCGTTCCTCAACAAGGGCGTGACGATCACGCTGAAGGACGAGCGGCCGGGCCAGGAGAAGGAGGAGGTCTTCCACGCGAAGAACGGCCTCCGCGAGTTCGTGCAGCACCTCAACGCGGGGCGCAAGCCGCTGCACAACGAGGTCATCTATCTCGACACCGCCAAGGACGACGTCGAGATCGAGCTGGCGCTGCAGTACAACGACGGCTACAACGACCTCGTCTTCTCCTTCGTGAACAACATCAACACGCACGAAGGCGGGACACACCTCACCGGCTTCAAGAGCGCGCTCACCCGCGTCATCAACCAGTACATCCAGAAGTCCTCCTCGCTCAACAAGAAGGACAAGGAGACCACGCTCTCCGGCGACGACGTGCGCGAGGGGCTGACGGCGGTGCTCGCGGTGAAGGTGCGCGAGCCGCAGTTCGAGGGGCAGACGAAGACCAAGCTCGGCAACTCGGAGGTGGAGTCGGCGGTGAAGACCGTCGTCAACGAGTGGCTGGCGGCGTACCTCGAGGAGCATCCGCGCACGGCCAACGCCGTGATCGACAAGGCGCTCTCGGCCGCGCGCGCCCGCGAGGCGGCGCGCAAGGCGCGTGACCTCACCCGCAAGAAGTCGGGGCTCGACATCGGGAACCTGCCGGGCAAGCTCGCCGACTGCTCGCTGGTGGATCCCGCGATGTGCGAGCTCTACCTCGTCGAGGGCGACTCGGCTGGCGGCTCGGCCAAGCAGGGGCGCAAGCGCGAGTTCCAGGCGATCCTGCCGCTGCGCGGCAAGATCATCAACGTGGAGAAGGCGCGCATCGACAAGGTGCTCTCGAACGAGGAGATCCGCACCATCATCACCGCGCTCGGCACCGGCATCAAGGACGAGTTCGACGTCACGAAGGCGCGCTACCACAAGGTCATCATCATGACGGATGCTGACGTTGACGGCGCGCACATTCGCACGCTGCTGCTGACCTTCTTCTACCGGCAGATGCCCGAGCTGATCGAGGCGGGCTACGTGTACATCGCGCAGCCGCCGCTCTTCCGGGTCGCGAAGGGGAAGGAGGCGTACTACGCCTTCGACGCCAAGGAGCGCGACGAGATCGCGAAGCGCCTCTCGCCCGACGGCAAGACGGGGATCAACCTCCAGCGGTACAAGGGTCTGGGCGAGATGAACGCCGACCAGCTCTTCGACACGACGATGGACCCGAATACGCGCACGCTGCTCAAGGTGAGCGTGGAGGATGCGGTGGTGGCCGACGAGGCGTTCCGCACCCTGATGGGCGACGACGTGGAGCCGCGGCGCAACTTCATCGAGACGAACGCGAAGTTCGCGTCGAACCTGGATATCTGACGACGCGACAACCGGGAGCACCCGAAGGGCGGCCAGCGATGGCCGCCCTTTCTGCGTTGCCGGTGATGACCCGCAGCCCGCCCCGGGGGAGGGGGCTGCCGACCAGCGTGGGCGCCTCTTGTGGCCGCGGCCAGGGCGCGGTAAGATCGCGCCCCTACGGTCCCGTCTGGTTGCGTTTGGTGATCAGGAGCACTAGCATCGTCCCGCGAAAACATCCGTTCCCGCCACATGGCGGGTCCGGGAGCCCGTTTCCCGTCGTCCTCCCCATCCCCATTCCCACCCCGACCCGAGCAGGTCTCCCATGAAGCTCTCCCGGCTGTCCCTCCCCGTCGCGCTCGCGGGCGCGATGACCGTCGGCTGCTCCGCCGACGTGCCCATCGCGGCACCGACGTTCGACCTCGCGCCGTCGCGCACTGTCGCCGCGCTCGATGGCGCCCCACAGGTCGCGCCGCGCTACGTGGTGGTGTTCAACAACGCCGCGCCGAAGGACTTCGACGCGAAGGTCGCCGCGCTGGGTGGCACCGTGCTGCTCAATCACGCCCTCGGCATCGCCGTCGTGAGCGGCCTCGACGACGCCTCCGCCGCGACGCTCGAGACGTCCACCGGCGCGTCGTACGTCGAGCCGCAGGCGGACTTCCAGCTGATCGAGCCGGCGGCGACGGAAGCGCTCGCCCCCGTGGCCGACGCGGCGTTGCCGATGAGCACCGCGAACCCGGCAGGCGCGATCCTGTTCTCGCGGCAGTGGAACATGCGCCAGATCCACGCCGATGCGGCGTGGGCGGCGGGCTTCCTCGGTAGCTCGGCGGTGCACGTGGCGATTCTCGACACGGGTATCGACTACATGTTGCCCGACCTCGCCGGCCTCGTGGACCTGAGCCACTCGGCGTCGTTCGAGCCGGTGGACGACTACTATGTGGCGCACTACTTCCCGACCCGGAACCCGACCACCGACCTTCACTTTCACGGCACGAACGTGGCCACGCAGGTCTCGAGCAACGCGTGGGCCTTCGCCGGCGTGACGTCGAAGACGTCGCTGATGTCGGTCAAGGTGTGCAGCGTGGCCGGCGGCTGCCATGGCGTGATCCAGGGCATTCTCTACGCCATCGACAACGGCGCCGACGTGATCAACATGAGCCTCGGTGGCTGGTTCAAGAAGGCAGCCTATCCCGGCCAGGTCGCGGCGTTCAACAAGATCATGAACTACGCGAAGCAGCAGGGCGTCACGATCGTCGTGGCCGCCGGCAACGATGGCAACAACCTCGATACCCAGCAGAACATCGCCATCAAGGATGCGTCCGGAAACATCGTGGACCGCATCCACGTGCCATCGTTCTTCGCGACCTACTGCGATGCAACGCACGTGATCTGCGTGTCCGCGTCGCGCATGAACGACGTGCCGGCCAGCTACACGAACTACGGCCGCTCCGCGGTGGACGTCGCGGCGCCCGGCGGCGACAGCGGCGAGTGGGTGTACGCACTCTGCCCCCAGACGAGCCTCGTGTTCAACTGCCGCAACGGCTACTACACGCTCGGCGTCGCCGGCACCAGCCAGGCCACGCCGCACGTGTCGGGCCTCGCGGCGCTCATGGTGCAGCGCTACGGGCGCAAGCCGAGCCAGGTCAAGAACGCCATCCGCCAGTCGGCCGACGACGTCGGCGAGCCGGGCAACGATCCGTACTTCGGTGCGGGCCGCATCAACGTGGCGCGTGCGGTCGGGGTGAACTGATCCCTTGCCCTGCCGAACGAGAAGGGCGGTCCCGATCGGGACCGCCCTTTTTTCGTCGGTGCAGTCGCGTACCTTCGTTCTCTCACCTTCCCCGTTTCCCCAGCGAGTCCGATGATGCGTGTCCCTCTGCTGCTCCGCTCATTCATCCTCGTCGTGG
>DASURL010000010.1:0-3346 GCA_036280075.1 Gemmatimonadaceae bacterium
GAGCGAGCGGGCGCGGGCTGTGCTCGGCGCGCTGCGCCAGCAGGGGGCGAGCTTCGTGGCTGACCTGCAGGCGGCGAGCGGCCTGGCGCAGCAGGGGGTGCGCGACGGGCTGCACGAGCTGGTGGCGGCCGGGCTCGTCACCAACGACACGATGGGGGCGCTACGCGACGTGCTGCGGTGGAAGCCGGTGTTCCCGATGAAGCGGCGGGACGAGCCGGACCCGACGCGGTGGCTGCCGGCTGACTACGTGCCGAGTGGGCGGCCGATCGTACAAAGGCGGGTGAACCCGAGGCGGCTGGCCAAGTGGCGGCGGCCGGACCTGGAGCCGCAGGGGCGGTGGGGCGGGCGGTGGTCGCTGGTGCACACGCCAGGGACGCTCGGTCCCGACGCCGATCCGGCCGCGCTCGCGGAGCAGATAGCGAGGCAGTGGCTCAAGAGATACGGTGTGGTGTCGCGGGAATGGTGGAAGCGCGAGCGCCCGGCGGTGAGCTGGCGCGACATCTATCAGGAGCTCAAGCGGCTGGAGTTTCGAGGCGAAGTGAGGCGTGGGTACTTCGTGGCCGGGCTCACGGGGGCGCAGTTCGCGCTGCCGGAGGCGGTGGAGATGCTGCGGGCGCCAGCCGCCGAGGAGGCCGAGCCGGTGGTGATGGCGGTGAGCGATCCGGCGAACGTGTACGCGCTGCCGGCGGCGCCGGGGGTGGAGGTGGACCCGATGGCCCGGCCGCGTGGGGCGGGGGCGTTGCTGGTGACGATCGCCGGGCGGGTGGTGCTGGTGGCGGAGGGGCGGGGGGCGAAGCTGCGCGTGCGGGCGGATGCGACGCCGGCCGAGGTGACGGCGGCGGTGCGGGCGCTGGCGGAGCGGCTGGTGGCGCGGCAGCGTCGTGGTCGGCGGCGGGACCTGGTGGTGGAGACGGTGGACGGGGAGCGGGCGGCGGGGTCGCGGTGGGCGGGGGCGCTCCGGGACGCCGGGTACAAGGGGATGGGGACGGGGCTCCGGTACTACGTCGGCATCTGACGCATCCGCCGCTGTGATATAAATTGTTATTTATATAATACCGGACGACCCAGTGAGTGACTCCCGGCAGGCTGATGCGGGCGTGACGGTCCTCGTGGTGGACGACGAGCCGCAGATCCGGCGCGTCGTCCGCAACGTGCTCGACGGCATCGCCGGACGGGTGCTCGAGGCGTCGTCGGCACGCGAGGGGCTGGACCTGGCGGCCTCGGCGCAGCCCTCCCTGGTGATCCTCGACCTCAGCCTCCCGGATCTCGACGGGCTCGAGGTCTGTCGCGACCTTCGCGCCTTCTCCACGGTGCCGCTGATCGTGCTGTCGGCGCGGCATTCCGACCAGGACAAGGCGGCGCTCCTCGATGCGGGGGCGGACGACTACGTCACCAAGCCATTCAGCACCCTCGAGCTGCAGGCGCGGGTGCGGGCGCAGCTGCGGCGTGCGGCCTCCAAGGGAGCAGCGAGCGAGAAGCTCGTCGCTGGCGGGGTGGAGATCGATGTCGCACGCCGGGTGGTGCGGCGTAGCGGCGTGGAAGTGCACCTCACGCCGACGGAGTGGGCGCTGCTGCGCGCGTTCGTCGCCAACCGCGGACGCACGCTGACGCACCGCCAGCTGTTCAACGCGGTGTGGGGGCGCGCCGAAGGGGACGCGCAACAGTACCTGCGGGTGTATGTGGGGCAGCTGCGGCGAAAGCTGGAGGCGGATCCGGTACGGCCGAAGCTCATCCGCACCGACCCCGCGGTGGGCTACCGGTTCGATCCCGACGCATGAGCGATCCCGAGCCCGTGCGGACCAGGCGCTGGATCGCCTGGTGGCTGGCGCTCGCCGCGGTGACGGTGGCGCTGCTGCCGCTGCGCGCGCGGCTCGACAAGGCACACGTTGCCCTCGTCTTCCTTCTCGTCGTGCTGGGTGGCAGCTCGGCGGGAGGACGGCTGCTGGGCATCACGCTGGCCGGTGCGGCATTCGCGCTGTTCGATGTCGTCTTCGTCCCGCCGTATCTCACCTTTCGCGTTGCCGATCCGCTCGACTGGCTGGTGCTCGTCGCCTTCCTCGTCACGGGCATCGTCGCGGCGCAGCTGCTCGAGCGGCAGCGCCGCGACGCCGACATCGCGAGGCAGCGGGCGGCGGAGATCGATCGGCTGGCGACGCTGGGGGCCGAAACGCTCAACGCCCCGCGGCCGGCCGACGCGCTGCGCGCCATTGCCGAAGTGATCCGGCAGGCGATGCAGGTGGACCGGTGCGAGATCGAGCTCGGTGACACGACGCCGGTGAACGAGGACCCGCGCAGGGACGAGGCACTGCCGGCGCGCGAGCGGCGCGTGGCGCTCGACATCCGTGGCGAGCGCGTCGGGACGCTCGTACTCGCATCGGCGCATCCGTTCCTGCTGTCGCGCGACCAGGAGCGGGTGCTCGGTGCGCTGTCCTATTACGCGGCGCTGGGCGTGGAGCGCCTCCGGCTGGCCGGGGCACAGGAAGAGGCGGAGTCGCTGCGCCGCGCGGACCGGCTGAAGGACGCGCTGACCGCGTCGGTGTCGCACGACCTGCGGACGCCGCTCACGACGATCAAGGGGATCGCCGACGAGATCGCGCGCGGCGGTGACCACACGCAGGCATACGTGATCGAGGACGAAGCGGATCGGCTGAATGCGCTCGTGGGCGACCTGCTCGACCTGTCGCAGCTCGCGGCCGGGCAGATGCCGGCGACGCCGGCGCTGAACACGGCGGACGATGCGATCGGCGCAGCGTTGCAGCGCGTCGAGGGCGCGATGCAGGATCGCGTGGTGACGGTGATGCTCGGGGATGACTGGCCGATGCTCGTTGGCCGGTTCGACCTCGCGCACACGACGCGCATCCTGGCGAACCTGCTGGAGAACGGGGCGAAGTACGCGCCGGCCGGAACGCCGATCGTCGTGCGTGCATGGCGTGAGGCGGAGTGGCTGTGCTTCGCGGTCGAGGACGCGGGCGCGGGGATCGCGGAGGACGAGCGTGAGCGGGCGTTCGCGCCATTCGCGCGGGGCGCGCAGGCGCGACGGGGCACGCGTGGCACGGGGCTCGGGCTTTCCATCGCCCGGCAGCTCGCCGTGGTGCAGGGGGGCCGCCTGGACTACGAGCCGGATGCGACCGCGCAGAGCCGGTTCGTGCTCCGCGTACCGGCGGCCGCGGCGAGCGAGGCGAACGAATCCTTGTGAAATCCTTGTGACGACACGCTGAATCCTTGTGCGGTCCTCACGGCACGATCGGTAGCGTACGCGAGCAGCGGTACGCACATCGATCGAACATGCCATCAGCATATCGTCACCTCAAGCGCGCGCTCTTCGGGCGTCCGCTGGCCAGCGAGC
>DASURL010000011.1:0-5863 GCA_036280075.1 Gemmatimonadaceae bacterium
GAGCTCGGCGTGCGCGTGGCGCTGGGCGCGAGCGCGGGGAAGGTGATTCGCCTCGTGCTCGCCGACGGTGTGCGCGTCGTGGCGCTCGGCCTCGGGCTCGGCGCCCTCGTCGCCCTGGCGCTCGCGAACCGGGTGACGCCGCTGCTGTATCACGTCTCCGGGCGCGACCCGATCACGTACCTCTTCGTGGTGCTCGTGCTCATGGCCGTCGCACTGGTGGCGAGCCTGGCGCCGGCGCTCCGGGCGTCACGCGTGGACCCCAACATCGCGCTGCGGGCGGAGTGAGATCGCGCCATTCATGGGTCTCGGGTGTTCGGAGAAAATCGTTGGGAACGGAAAGGGCCGGATGAACTGCCTGAAACGGCAGGATCTGTCCCTCGCGGGATCGTTGCGCCGAGCACCGAAGGCCGGCTCCTACACCCTCCGGAGATCTTGAAATGATTGGAACGCCCTGAGGACGCTATTTAGCGCATGGAGACTGAAGAGTAGGGGAGCGAATCCTGCCGTTTCAGGTTCAATCCGGCCTTTTCCGTTCCCTCGCTTTTCTGATGTAGTAATGGCGCGAGCAATGATTACTTCGCGGGCCCTGCTCGCGCCGCGAGCCAGCTGCTCACCGCCACCTGCACGATGGGCGTGGCGATCACGATGCCGAGCGCCGCATCCTTGTGCCGGGTGCGGCCGTCGTGAACGATGGACCTCAGCGTCAGCACCTCGGCACCGAACAGCGCGGCGGAGGCCAGCATCGGCGGGAGGAGCGAGTTGCGACGCCCGCTCCCGATCCACGCGCCCACCGGGGCGCCGATCGTCGTCCCGACACCCACGCCCCAGATCGCGCCGGGAAATGCCGCACCCAGGCACTTGTCCGGATCGCCTTCCGGACAATTGCGACTCGTCCACGACCCACCGGCAATCGCACCGGCGACGGCACCCGTTGCCGCACCGAGCACGCTGCCGGCAACGGTACGTCCCACGCTTGCTCGGCCTTGTGCCTGCACTGACGCAGGCGAGCTGCCGATGGTGAGGAGGCCACCGGCGATGATGGCGAAGCTTCGTCGTGTCATCATGACGTGCCTCAATGCAGGTACGGCGCCACGTTCGCTGTCGCCATGAAGCTCCCGGCCCCTTGCCTCGCGGACTTTCGCCGAGCCACGATGGTGGGCATAATGGCACGCACGCGGCGCGGCTGCGTCGCGACCCCAACCCCACCACTTCTCAAATGATCTCCACCCGGCCGCTCGCTTCCCCTGCCCTTCTCGCGCTTCTTGCCTTCGCCTGCGGCAAGCCCGACGCCGCCACCAGCGACACCGCCGACCCATCCTCCGTGAACACCGCGAGCGCCGCGAGCGAAAGCGACAACCCGACCGAGCGTCCGGTGCACGCGCACATCGTCATCAGCGGGGGCAAGCTGGCCGGCACCTATGACGCCACCGATCGTGGCGCCTGCACCGGTGGGACGGCAGGGCTGTCGGACATGGGAGTGATGCTGGCGGTGGACGCGGACTCCGTCCCTACGGCGGCGGAGATCCACGACGCGACCTACGCCGCGAATCTCGACGCCGCCCACGCGGGGACGAAGGACTTCGCCTTCACCTCGCTCGTGCAGGGTCAGGACGACGCCATCAGCATCGTCATCAACCCGACGAAGGGCGAAGGCTCCGGCACGAGCACGCTGACGGGCGACTTCCCCCGCTACAAGGTGAAGATGCAGGGCACGACGAAGGACGGCATCAAGGTCGACGCGACGCTCGACTGCGCCGACTGAGGCGACAGGAAAGAGAGCTGACGCGTCCTAGGACTGCCCGACCCGCCGACTAGCCGACTAGCCGACTAGCCGACTAGCCGAGCATCGGGCAGTCCCTACTCCACCCGGATCGTCCTCGCCGGATCCACCTTAAGTGCCGCGCGCGCCGGGATCAGCGTCGCCACGACCGCGATGGCGAACAGCACGACCGCCGCTCCGGCGAAGGCGAGCGGGTCGTCCGCCGACACACCGTACAGCAGGCTCGCCACCACCTTTCGCAGCGCCCAGGCCCCTGCCGCGCCAAGTGCGATGCCGAGCAGGGCGAGCAGCACGCCCTCCCGCGCGATGAGCGCGAGGATGTTCCGTGGCTGCGCGCCGAGCGCCATGCGGATGCCGATCTCCTTCGTGCGTCGGGTGACGCCGTAGGCGATCACGCCGTACACGCCCATCGCCGCGAGTCCCACGGCGACGATGCCGAACAGGGTGAGCAGCGTCGTGTTCGTGCGGCGCGGCGCGATGGCGCCGGCGATCACCTCCGTCATCGGGCGGACGTTGTACACCGCCTGGCGCGGATCCACGTCACGCACCACCTCACGCAGCTGGCGGGCGAGCTGCGCCGGCGGCAATGTGCCGCGCGCCAGGAGCGCTGCATTCGATGGTGGCGAGCTGCCGAAATCGTAGTACATCTGCCCGATCTGCCTGACTTCGAGCGATACCGGCCGGACGTCGCCCACCACCCCAACCACCACCGGCGACGGCCCGTTGAAGAAGCTCTTCAGCCGCTTGCCGATCGGGTCGCTCCCCGGCCAGAGCTGGCGCGCCGTCGTCTCGTTGACGATCACCTCCGGCGGGCGCGCCGAATCGTAGGGCGTGCTGAACGTGCGCCCACGCAGCACCGGGATACCGAGCGTGGAGAAGTAGGACGGCGTGGTGTAGAGGAGCTGTGCCATCTTCATCTGGTCCGGCGGGACCGGTGGTGCTCCCTCCGCCTCCACCGTGATGGCGATGCTCGCCTGGCCACGCAGTGGCAGCTCGTTCACCGCTGCCACGCCCGTCACGCCAGGAGACGCCTCCATGCGCGACACCACTTCATCGTAGAAGCGGCGCCGGTCCGCCTTCGACGCATAGGCCGCCGACGGGAGGGTGAGCTCGAGCGTCGCGACCGACGTCGGACGCACTCCTGTGTCGAGGGCGAGGAGCGCCTGGAAGCTCCGCAGCATCAACCCGGCGCCCACGGCCAGCATCAGCGCCAGTGCCAGCTCCGCCACCACGAAGGTGCGCCGCGCCCACGTGCCTTCCCGTCCCAGCGAGCTGCTCGGCGTCGCGCTCCTGATCGTCTCCCCTGCGCTGGCGCGCGAGGCACCGAGCGCCGGCCACAGCCCGGCCGCGAGTCCCGTGAGCACGGCGACGAGCAGCGAGAAGAGGAGCACGCGCCAGTCCACCTCTGCCGGCGCGGCGCCGGCGAGCCGTGGTGGCATCACCGCGCCGAGCACGCGCACGCCAGCGTAGGCGAGCGCGATCCCCAGCACGCCTCCGCTCAGCGCGAGCAGCATGCTCTCGACCAGCAGCTGCCGCACGATGCGCGCTCGGCTCGCGCCCAGCGCGGCGCGGAGTGCCAGCTCGCTGCGCTGTGCCAGCGCGCGTGAGAGGAGCAGGTTGGTCACGTTCGCGCACGCCACCAGCAGCACCAGCGCCGTCGCCCCGAGCAGCACGAGCAGTGCCCTCTTCTGCGTGCCCACGAGCACGTCGCGGAGCGGCGCCACCGCCGGCTCCTTCGACGGGAAGGCGCGCCGCTCGGGCGACTGGAACTTCTCGATCAGCGACTTCACCACCGGCCGTGCCTGGCCGGGCGTCACGCCCGGCGCGAGGCGCGCGACGACGGTGCTCGGCATCCAGCCGCGGAACGCCTCGAACTGCGTGAACGAGCTGGGGATGGTGAGCGGGAGCCACACATCGGTCTCCTGCGGGAAGCGGAAGCCCGGCGGCATGACGCCGATCACCTGGTACGGAACGTCGTTGAGCCGCACCTGGCGGCCGACCACGGAGAGGTCGGCGCCGAACTGACGTCGCCACAAGCCATCGGAAAGCACCGCCACCTTCGGGCCGTCTGGCCTGCCCTCGTCGGCGCTGAACCCGCGCCCATGGGCCACCGGCACGCCGAGCGTGGTGAACAGGTCGTTCGTCACGAGCGCCACGTTGAGGCGCAGCGGCGCGTTGACGTCGGAAAGGTTGATCCCGCCCGCCGCGTACGCGGACACGGCGGTGAACAGGTTGCGCAGCGCGCGAGCATCAGTGATGTCCGCCTCGTGCTGGTCGGTGATCTCCTGTAGCGGGATCGTGATCCCGTTCAGGGTGACCAGCCGGTCATCACGCTGGAATGGCAGCGGCCGCAGCAGCGCCGCGTCCACCGCGCTGAACATCGTCGTCGCCGCGCCGATGCCCAGTCCCAGCACCAGGATCACCGTGAGCGCGAACCCCGGCCGCTGGCTCAGCCGCCGCGCGGCATAGCGGACGTCCTGCATGAAGGAATCCATGATCTCGAGCCTCGTCTCGCGGCGTTGACGGTGACGATCGTGATCGGTGAGCCACGCGCGGACGTCTTCCACGTCGCCGAACTGTGCACGCGCCATGCGCTCCGCCTCCTCGCGCGTGTGCCCGCGGCGCTCGAAGTCGGCGAGGCGCATCTCGAGGTGGAAGCGCAGCTCGTCGTCGACGTCGGCGTCGACGTCCGGCCGGAAGAAGGCGCGGTAGCGCCGCCAGAGCGGCACCGGATGCGGGGAGCGATTGCGGCGGAAGAACGACATCGCCCGCTTCCCCGCTACAGCACCGACGGCTCGGCGCGCAGCACGAGCGTCACCGCCTTGGCGAACTGCAGCCAGGTGGACGCGTCGTTGCGCAGGTGCTGCCGGCCGGCGCGCGTGAGCGCGTAGTACCGCGCGCGGCGATTGTTCTCGGTGATGGCCCAGTGCGAGGTGATGAGCCCCTTGTCCTCCAGCCGCCGCAGCGCCGGATAGAGCGAGCCCTCCTCGATCTGCAGCACGTCACCGCTGACGTCCTGCAGCCACTGGGCGATTCCATACCCATGCTGGTCCTGGACGACCAGCGCCTTGAGGATCAGCAGGCCGAGCGTCCCCTGCAGCATCCCACCAGTATCGCGCGCCACATGTGCTCCTGAACGGGTGGGGCAACGATAATGGCGCTTACATAGCCTTGCAAGGGTAGGGCGGCCAGGGGAGGCCCGCTACTGCAACGGCGAGTACTTCGTACTGCGTACTTCGTACGGGGACCCGAACAAAGCCCCCAACAAAGTCCCGTAGCGATCCTCGTACGGATGGCCGATGCGCCGAGCGAGTGTGTCGGCGCATTGTAGGGGCGTCCCGCTGGGTCCCGGTACGAGGTACGTGGTACGAAGTACTCGCAGTTGTCGTAACTATGCTACCTGATCCTCCTCACCACATCCGCCAGCGCCTTCACCCGCGCTGCATCGCTCGAGCTCGCGGCGTCGGTGTCCAGCGAAGCGGCCAGCGTCCGCAGCGCGCTCGCCCTCGCCGACCCGCTCGCCGACTCGGCGCTCTTCAGCGCCGACGAGATGGCCGACAGCCGCGATCCCGTGAGCGCATTGCCGCGCGTGAGCTGGTCCACGTACGCGCGTGCCACCACGAACGCCGCCGGCCAGGTCACGTGCGGCTGGCTCTGCGGGTTGAGCTGCTCGAAGCGGACGAGGTTCGCCGCGTCGATCTCGTTCTGCGTGAGGTCGGCCGTCGGCGTCAGCTTGAACACGTCGAGGCCGCGCGCGATCTCGGAGCCGTAGATGTAGCCGTTGTAGTAGTAGCCGGCCCAGTAGCCGCCGATCACCATCTTCGACGCGTCGATCGGTCCGCGGTCGAAGTACGCGATCTCCTTCGGGTGCGCAGGATCGGTGAAGTCGAACACCGAGAGTCCGCCCTGATACCAGCCCTGTACCATGATGTCCCGTCCGGGCACGGGGATCAGCATGCCGTTGTGCGCGACGCAGTTCTCCTCGGGTGTCTGCGCGGCGGGCATCTTGAAGTAGCCGGCGTGGCGCAGCTTGCCGTCCTGCAGCGTGAGGATCGCGTCCGCGCCCCAGTCGATCGGATCGGT
>DASURL010000012.1:0-2039 GCA_036280075.1 Gemmatimonadaceae bacterium
CACTGCGTCGGGGTCTTCCATCTGGTACAACGCCCACGCCGCGAGCTTCCGCACCCGCGGCTCGCCGTCCTTCAGCATCGCCAGCACCGGCTTCGGCGCGTGCTTCGGCGAGATGTTGCCGAGGGCCCACAGCGCGCGCACGCGCACCTTCACGTCGCCCGTGCCCAGCACCGACGTCAGCGCATCCACCGCCACGGACGACTCGTCACCCACGTTGCCGAGCGCCCACGCCGCCGTGGAGCGTACGTCGTTGCTCGCGTCGCCGCGCAGCGCGCTGGAGAGCGCGGCGACCACTCCTGTCTTCCCCTCGTCGCCCTGGGCGAGCGACCACGCCGACATCTCGCGCACGTTGGCGCTCGCGTCGTGCAGCAGCGCGTTCGACAGCGCCTCCACCGCCACCGGCTGGTCCGCGTACTCGCCCAGCCCCCACGCCGCCACGCGGCGGAGGGTGGCGCTGGTGTCGGTGCGCAGCACCTTCGCCAGCAGCGTCGCACGCTCGTCGGGCGACTGCGCGGGGCGACCCTTTGTCTCCGTGTCGGCGCGGTTGAACAGCGCGCCGAGCACCGCCGGCACCGTCGCCTTCACCACGGCGCTCGCCGTCGCGCCGGCGTATTCGCCAACGGCTGCGCTGACGTCCTTGTCCATCGCCGATCCGCTCACGCTCGTGAGCTGGCGCGCTTCCGTGCGCGTGCTCATGCGCGTCACCGTGTCCGTCACGGTGTTGGTGACCGTGCGACTCGGCCCGAGCTCGCGCGAGTCGCGGTCGACGCGCACATCCGCACTGACGTTCGACGCGGCATCACGCACCGCGGCCTGAACCGGCGCCTCGCGACGCACCGGCGCCGCGGCGCCCACCGTGATCGCCAGCAGCGCGAGCGTGCCGATCATCCCCAGCGACTGCCGGCGGCTCGGCGCCGCGCGGCGGAGCTCCGGATCGAGGATGGCGAGCATGCGCCCCTCGAACTCCTTGCGGCGCGCCATGGCGAGCGCCACGAGCGGCGTGCTGTCGCCGCGCACCGACGTCACGATGTCCAGCAGGTGCTCGGCGTAATCCGGCGCATCGGTGCCGCACGCCAGCGCGAGGTCGTCGCAGGCGCGCTCGCTCTCGTTGCGCAGCGCACGCGCCGCCGTCCACACCAGCGGGTGGAACCAGTATGCCGCACACGCGAGGCGGCCGATGGTGTGGCCGACCAGGTCGTGGCGACGCACGTGCGCCAGCTCGTGCAGCAGCACGGCGTGCCGGCGCTCCAGCGTCCAGCTCTCGCAGTCGGCTGGGAGCACGATCGTCGGCGTCAGCACGCCGCAGGCGAAGGGCATCTTCACGTCGTCGCTGCAGAGGAGCCGCGGCGCCTCGTCGAGCGCGAGCCGGTCGGCGATCTCGAACAGCGGGTTGCGCCACGCCGGCGCCTCCAGCGGCCGCGCGCGCCGCACGATGCGCCGCACCGCGAGCGCCGCCCACGCGAGCGACGTCACGATGCCGAGCGCGACGAGCGCCCACAGCGCGGCGAGCAGCACGGGCCAGCTCGGCAGGTCGAATGTCGCAGCGGTCGCCGTCGCATCGGCCGATGGCGGTGCCACCTGGTCGACGCTGGATCTCGTTGCGCCCGACACGCCGGTCGTCGGCGCAAAGGTCCCGGTGACACCGGCGAACGGCGCCTTCGCGTCGTTCACCGGCACGCTGGCCGGCGCCGCTTCCGACGAAGGCGCGGCGGGCAACACCGCCAGCCGCAGCGGCGACCATGCCGTCAGTGCCGGCACGAGCAGCAATGCGCCGAGCGCCACGAGCCAGACGAGATGCCGCGCTCCCGCCGACGAGCGCTGCATCACGCGCGTGATGCCGAACGCCGCGAGGAGGATCACCGTCGCCTTCACGAGGAAGACGGCCACGGTGAAGGTGGAGAGTCCCGCGAAGAGGTCGGTCATGTGGGCTATCTCCGGTTCTGGCGCGCGCGACGGATGCGCTCGCGCAGCCGCTCGATCTCGTCGTCCTTCATGTCCACGTCGGACATGCGGAGGAGCGCGGTCACCGCCTGCTCGGG
>DASURL010000013.1:0-31925 GCA_036280075.1 Gemmatimonadaceae bacterium
GCCACGCGATGGAGCGTTCCGGCGCGCCGGTGTTCGTCGTCTTCTTCGCCCTTGCGGGAGCCGGGATGGCGGTGAAGGACGTGGTGGCCATCTGGCCACTGGTGGTGCCGATCGTGCTCGTGCGCGCCGCGGGGATCTGGACGGGCACTCGCATCGGCGCGCGCTGGGCAGGCGTCCCTTCGCAGACGGGGAACCTGGTGTGGATGGGCCTCATCTCCCAGGCCGGCGTCGCCATCGGCCTCGCGACCGTCATCGCCGAGGTGTACCCGACGCGCGGCGCGCCGATCCAGACACTGTTCCTCGCCACGCTCGCCGTGAACCAGATCGTCGGGCCGATCCTGTTCCGGATGGCACTTTCGAAGGGCGGAGAGCTGGGGGACGAGGGGGCACCAGCAACGACAACTGCCGTAGCGAGTACGTAGTACTTCGTACCGGGACCTGCGGGCGTGCCTGGCCCCGATGCCCGTCCAGATCTCGATCGGGAGGCGCTTCAAACGGCAGCGGGAGAGGACACGGCGGGAACAGCTCGAAACGGCAGGATCCCTCGTCTCACGAGAGGGCTCCGTGCGCAGGAGAAGCCTCCCGGGGCCGTTCCCAATCAATTCAAGAACCTTTGGGGATGTAGGGGCCGGCCTCAGTGCGCGGAGCAGTGATCTCGCACGGGACAGATCCTGCCGTTTCAGGAGTTTCCGCCGTGTCCTCTCCCCGCTGTTTCAGAAGGCGTGAATGCCGAACGGCCCAGCCACTCATTGGATTGGCCAGCCCCCTGGGTCGCGATACGGCGTACGAAGTACGAGCTACTTCAGTTGTCGTTATCGGAGACGTACTTCAGTTGCCTTGCAGTTCGAGAGTCAGAAGCTTCCTCGACTCCCCCGTATCCTTCGTCAGGTGGCACTCGATCGTGTCGATCGTGGCCGGCTCGTCGAAGCGCATCGCGAGCAGGGCGCGGATCACCTCGCGCGGCTGCTCCCGGTAGAGACTCAACGTGACGTGCGGGGTGAAGTAGAAGCGGGGCGCCGTCGCGCGGAGGCCGCTCGTCTTGATCGCCTCGTGCAGCGCACGCAGCGGACCGTGCGGATCGAGCGGGAGCACGACGATCTCCGTCTGCATGAACCGCGTCGGCGTGCCGAAGCGGATCTCGATCGGCGCGGTGCGCTCGGCGATCGGGGCCAGGTGCTCCTCCAGTTGCTCCACGGGAGTGCCGGGGAGGATCGGCCCCATCCCCGACGAGCCGGCCAGCGTCACGTGCGGCGGGCCGAGGCGGGCCAGCTTCGGGTCGAACTCCGCCTGGACGTCGGCGATGCGTTCCCCGGCGGGACCATGAATGGGCGCGAGGACGAAGATCCCGCTCTTCGTGCGAGTCGCCACGCCGTCGCTCACCGCAGGCCGAGCAGCGATGCGGGGAGCAGCGAGAAGTGCAGCGCCTGGCCGCCGCCGGGCTCGGGGACGAGCGAGCCGGTGAGGAAGAAGCGGTCCACGCGGTTCCCGGTGTGCGTATCGTTGAAGCGCACGACCTTGAGCCCCGCGAAGGTGCCGATCCCCGCGCCCACGATCACGTCGCTCGCCCAGTGGCGGTTGTTGTACATCCGTGACACGCCCACCAGCGCCGCCCCCGTGTACAGCACCGGCCCCACGATCCACTTCGTGTTCGGCGCATTGCGCGACGTCTCCGCCGTCACCGCGGCCGCCGCCGCGAACGCGGACACCGTGTGTCCCGACGGGAACGAGCGATAGGCGTCGCCACCCTTGAGCCCACGCATGAACCCATAGCTGTTCGGGTTGCCCGGCTCCACGCTCGGTCGCTGTCGCCCCACCACGGCCTTCACCACGCCGGCCACGCCCTCCCCGATGATCAGTGCCTCGGTGCCGTGCAGGCCGAGCGAGGCGAGCTTGCGGTTCTTCGCCAGGCGGCCGGCGGCGTACATCGAGGTGCCGATGATGTACGACCCCGGCGTGGCCGTGGTGCGCACGAAGGTGGCGAGCGCCTGCAGCTTGCGGTTGGCCTGCGTGGACGAGTCCTGCAGCCGGTCGCGGAGCCGCTCGTCGAGCGGATGCACCAGCCGCGCGGTGACGGCGAACGCGCCGGCGAGGATCGCGTCGCGGTAGGTGAAGAGGGGCCTCGTGGACGACGTGCTGTCGGCGTCCTGCGCCCGCGCCGGCGCGGGCAGCATCGGCGCGAGCGGCAGGACGAGCAGCAACGAGACGGCGATCCGGCGAACGGCTCGACGCACTCCCTTCACCGGCGCTGCTTCCTGTTCTTCATCGTGATCTCCCGCGAGTGCTCCAGGTCGTCGAGGAACATCGCCTCCGCCTGGGCGCCGAGCGTCGCGTCCTCGATCACGGCATCCAGCTCGTAATTGATCGCCACGCCGAGCGGGTTGAAGTCGGTCGAGCCCACGCGCACCCAGCGCCCGTCGACGACACTCGTCTTGGCATGCATCATCTCTCCCTTCCACTCCCAGATGCGCACGCCGTTGGTGAGCAGGCGCCGGTAGTAGCGACGGGTGATGAAGGTGACCCACTTGTGGTCGTTGCGGCTCGGCACGAGGATGCGCACGTCCACGCCATCGCGCGCCGCACCCATGAGCGCCTCCACCTCCGACCAGCTCGGCGCGAAGTACGCCGTGGCGATCCAGATCGAGCGTTCGGCGGAGATGGCCTGGGTCTGCAGGGCGCGCGCGATGCGCAGGCGGAGCGGCTCTCCCTCCACGATGCCCACGAGCGCCGGGGGTGCGTTGGACGGGTCGAGGTGGGCCCCGCGCGCCGCGCGCCGCGTGAGCCGGTGCGAGCCGCGCCGCTCGCGCTTGATGGCGCGCTCCCACATCGTGTCGAACGCCTGCTGCATGTCGATCGCCGCGGGCCCCTCGATGCGCACCGCCGTGTCCCGCCAGTGGCCGCGGTGGCGCGGGGTCTTGCCGATCCACTCGTTGCCGATCCCCACCCCGCCCGTGATGCCGACGGCGGAGTCCACGACGAGCAGCTTGCGGTGGTCGCGCGGGATGAGGCCGAGCCAGGGGCGAAGGCCCGGGCCGTTGAAGGTGCGCTGCACCACCCCCGCCTTCGTCAGCGTCGACATGAAGCTCGACGTCATGCCGCGCATGCCGACCCAGTCGGTGAGCAGCCGGACGCTCACGCCGCGCTCACAGGCGCGGATCAGCGCCTCGCCGATGCGGCGTCCCACGTCGTCGGGGCGGAAGATGTACGCCTCGAGCACGACGGTCTCCTTCGCGCCGTCGATCAGGGCGCACATCGCGTCGAAGGTGACGGGCCCGTCGTGCAGGAGGCCGACCTTGTTTCCGCTCGACACATCGGCGGCAGCGATGCGCCACAATCCGCGCGCAAAGGCGGGCCCGGCGCCGCTGTCGCGCCGGCGCTCCACGACGGGAGCGGCTGGCGCGACTTCGACGGCGGGCACGATGGCGCTGGAGTCCGCAGCAGGGTGCCCGGGCTCGACGGAGTGTGCAGTCGTGTTCACTGGACCTGGCACAGGTTCACGTTACGTGCCGTCGCGCTGTCGCGCCTGCTCCTCCGCGCTGTCGGCGTTCGCCGTCGCCTCCCCGAAGTAGCGCTCGAGCTGCCCGAAGTCGAACGGCTTCTGCAGCACGGGGCGGCCAAGGGTGCGCCAGACCCGGTCTCCGGACTCGGCGCCGGCCAGCTCGCCGGTGACGAAGGTCACGCGCTCGGCGAGCTCGGGATGCGCTTCCTCGATCCAGCTCAGCAGTTCGAAGCCGCTCTCCGTGCCGAGCCACACGTCCACGAACAGGGCATCGGGTTCGTGCTCGGCGAGCTGCGCCTGGGCGCTGGCGATGGAGTGAGCGAGGTGCACGGTGTGCCCCCGCCGGCCGAACCAGCGGGCCACCGCGCGGCCGATCGTCTCCTCGTCGTCCACATAGAGCAACGTCGCCATGAATCGTCCACGGGTGGGCTCCTGCCACTGACGTGACCAGCGATGGGGCGATGCTACGCATTTGTCCGGCCGCTCGCAATCGCTGTTCACGCGTTTGCAGCACTTGCCCGGTTCGCGCCCCGCGTCATAATACCGTGATGCTCAACATCGATCTTACCGGTCGCCGTGCCCTCGTGGCCGGCGTCGCCGACGACGGCGGCTTCGGCTTCGCCATCGCGAAGGCCCTCGCCGAGGCTGGCGCCTCCGTCTGCGTGGGCACCTGGCCCCCCGCGCTCAACATCTTCCTCAACCTGCTCGAGCGCGGAAAGATGGATGAGTCGCGCACGCTCTCCAACGGCTCGCTCCTCACCTTCGAGAAGATCTATCCGCTCGACGCCGTGTTCGACACGTATGAGGAGATCCCCGAGGAGCTGCGGGAGAGCAAGCGCTACAAGGATGTCGGCGACTGCTCGATCAATGGCCTGGCGAACCGGCTGGTCGAGGATTTCGGCGAGAAGCCGCTCGACATCGTGGTTCACTCGCTGGCCAACGGTCCCGAGGTGAAGAAGCCTCTGCTCGACACGAGCCGCGCCGGCTACCTGGCGGCGATCAGCGCCAGCGCCTATTCGCTCGTCTCGATGGTCGCGCGACTGGGCCCGCTCATGCGCCCGGGCGGCGCCTTCTCGTCGCTCACCTACATGGCGAGCGAGCGGGTGATTCCCGGCTACGGCGGCGGGATGTCGAGCGCGAAGGCCGCGCTGGAGAGCGACACCCGCCTGCTCGCCTTCGAGGCGGGCCGCCGGTTCGGCGTGCGCATCAACACCGTTTCCGCCGGCCCCTATGCCTCACGCGCCGCGAGCGCCATCGGCATCATCGGGAAGATGGTCGACTACGTGGGCAAGAACGCCCCGCTCACCGATCACCTCATGGCGGAAGAAGTCGGCGCCGCCACCGCCTTCCTCTGCTCGCCCCTCGCGAGCGGCATCACCGGGTCCACGGTGTACGTGGACAAGGGCTACCACGCGATGGGGATGGCGGCGGAACAGCCTGGGGAGACGTGAACCGTGAACCGTGAACGGTGAAGCGTAACAACGGGGGAACGGAAACGGCCGGATGAACGGCCGGAGAACGGCAGGATCCACTCCGAGATGTTGAAGGTTCCACGCGCCAGCGAGCATCCCGAGGCCGTTCCAATCACTTGAAAGTCTTGTTGGGCTGAGGGAATCCGCCCCGGTGCAGGGAGCAGAAATCACGAGAGGAGCAGATTCGGCCGTTTCAGTTCCTTCCGGCCGTTTCCGCTCCTCTCGCTTTTCTGACCTACCGAGTTGCCTTTTCCGTTCAGCGACTAGAAGTCGGTCTCCTCCTCCGAGACCGCTCCCGCCCCCGGATCGGCTTCGATCTTCGGCACGATCGCCGGCTGTCCGGCGCTCTTCAATACGGCGTTGATCTTCGGCAGCGCTCCCAGTGCGCGCTGCATCCTTGCCAGCTGGACGTCGAGCTGCGCCGAGAGGTCCTTGAACACCGCGACCGTCTGGTCGGTCGGCCTGGCTTCAGCGCTGCCGGCGACGCCGGCCAGTGCCGCGATCTTGTTGTTGAGGCGGATCGGGTAGTTCAGCGGGTCCTGGCCGCTGCGGTTCTTCGTCTGGTAGAGCGAATCCTCCACGCTCGACAGCTCGGCGAGCATCGGCTGCGTCAGTGCGCGGAATTGCGTGAGCGCCTGGCCATTGAGCTTCTTCTCGCGCTCCTCCACCTGCGACCGCACGCTGCGGATCGTCTTCACCCCGTCGTTCGCCTGCGAGGTGCGTGCACGCACCTGCTCGAGGAACGCGAACTGCGCCGCGAGGTCGGCCTGCGTGGCCCTGGTGCGCGGATCCTTCTTCAGGGCGAACGATTCGGTGCCCACCGGCTTGCCGTCCACCGACATGCGCACGCGGTAGGTGCCTGGCGGCGCCATCGGGCCCGTGGTGCCGGCGGCCCACATGATCAGCCCGGGGAACGACGACGCGTCGGGATAGCGCATGTTCCACGCGAAGCTGTTGATCCCCGCGCGGTTCGGCACGCGCGGCGGCGGGCCGGCGCGGCGCGGACCTTCGTCCTCACCACCCGTGTCCGATTCCGACTGCGCGTCCGGCGTGCGGCGGATGATCGCGCGCGCGCTGTCCACCGAGACGCCGGTCGCGACCAGCGAGTCGATGCGCGACTTCGTGCGCGTGGCGCGCTTCACCGAGTCGGCCGCTGTCGCCGAGTCCTGCCTGCTCGTGAACGAGCGGATGAGCTTCCCCTGCGCATCGAGGAACTCGAGCGTCACCTCGCGGCCCGGCTGCTTGAGCCAGTAGTGCACCACCGGCCCACCAGCGGGGCTCGTTGCGATCGGGTGCACGGGTGGTCCGGACTGGCCGGGGTTCGCGCCGCCACCACCACCGAAGCCGCGGCCGGCGAAGCTCACGCGATACGCATCGCGCGGCTTGAACAGGTGCGACGCGCTCGCCGTCACCGCCGGCGTGAGCTGCCGCAGCGGCGAGAGGTCGTCGATGATCCAGAAGCTGCGGCCGTGCGTGGCGGCAATGAGGTCGCCCTCGCGCACCGCGAGGTCGTGCACCGGCACCGGCGGCAGGTTGAGCTGCAGCTTCTGCCAGGTGGCGCCGTCGTTGTTCGAGAACCACACGCCGCGCTCGGTGCCCACATACAGGAGTCCCGGCTTCTCGTCGTCCTCACGGATGGCGCGCGTGAATTCCGTGGTGTCGATGCCGGCGTCGATGCGCGTCCACGTCTTCCCGTAGTCCTTCGTCTTCCACAGGTACGGCTTCATGTCGCCGAGCTGGTAGCGGTTCGCGGCGACGTACGCCGTGCCCGCCGAGTAGTGCCCCGGCTCGATGATCGAGACGCGCGTGAACTTCGCCATGTCCTTCGGCGTCACGTTCTGCCACGTCTTCCCGTTGTCACGCGACACGTGCACGAGGCCGTCGTCGCTCCCCACCCACAGCACGCCCTTCGTCACCGGCGACTCGTCGAACGCGAAGATGACGGCGTAGTACTCCACCGACGTCTGGTCCTTCGTGATCGGGCCGCCCGAGGGACCGAGCGTCGCCGGATCGTTGTAGGTGAGGTCGGGGGAGATCACCTGCCAGCTCTGCCCGTCGTTCGTCGTGCGGTGCACGTACTGCGACGTCGCGTAGAGCACGTTCGGGTCGTGCCGCGACAGCACGATCGGGTACGTCCACTGGAAGCGGTACTTGAGGTCGATCGCCGAGTGGCCCATCGGGTTGTCGGGCCACGGGTTGATGTTGCGCGTGAGGCCCGTGCGCAGGTCCTTGCGCGTGAGCAGCGCGCCGTAGCTGCCGGCGTACACGATGTCCGGGTCGTCGCTGCGCGACGCGATGTAGCCGGACTCGCCACCGCCCGCCTCCACCCAGTCGTTGATGTCGATGCCGCCCGCCTGCCGGCTCGGCCCGCACAGCGTGCTGTTGTCCTGCTGCGCGCCACAGACGTGATAGGGGAAGTGCGTCGTCGTGATGACGTGGTAGAACTGCGCCGTGGCGAAGTCCTCCTCGCTCCACGTGCGCCCGCCGTCGGCGGACACGCTCGCGCCGCCATCATCCGCTTCGATCATGCGCTTGTTGTCGTCCGGCGCGATCCAGAAGTCGTGCGAGTCGCCGTGCGGGATGCCGCGCACGGGACGGAAGGTCTTCCCGCCGTCGGTGCTCTTGTTGAAGCTGACGTTGTTGACGTAGACGATGTCCTGGTCCTTCGAGTCGGCGTGGATCTTCGTGTAGTACCAGGCGCGCTGCCGGAGCGAGCGGTCGCCGTTGGTGCGGGTCCACGTGGCGCCCGCGTCGTCGCTGCGGAACACGCCCCCCGAGTCGGCTTCGATGATCGCCCACACCCGGTTCGGGTTCACGCGCGACACGTCGAGGCCGATGTTGCCGATGATCCCCGCCGGCAGCCCGGGATTGCGCGTGATCTCGCGCCAGCTGTCACCGCCGTCGGTGCTCTTGAAGATCCCGCTCCCCGCACCGCCCGACACGAGCGTCCACGGCGTGCGTCCCGCCTGCCAGAACGCGGCGTAGAGCACGTTCGGGTTCGACGGATCCATCGCGAGGTCGATCGCGCCGGTGGAGTCGTTGCGGAAGAGGATCCTGTCCCAGTGCTTGCCGCCGTCCTTCGAGCGGTAGATGCCGCGCTCCGGCGTGGGGATCCACACGTTGCCGAGCGCCGCGACGTAGACGATGTCCGGGTTGGTGGGATTCACGCGCACGCGCGCGATCTGCCGCGTCAGCTCGAGGCCGAGCGACGACCAGGTCCTGCCGCCGTCGGTGGACTTCCACACGCCGTCCCCGTGCGAGACGTTGCCGCGGATGTCGAACTCGCCGCCGCCCACGTACACGACGTCCGGATTGGACGGCGACACCGCGATCGCGCCGATGGTGCCCCCGAAGTACTTGTCGGTCACCGCGGCCCACGACTGCCCGCCATCGAGCGTCTTGAACACGCCGCCGCCCACCGTGCCCATGTAGTACTCCTTCGGCCGCGCCGCCGAGCCGGCGACGGCGACGCTGCGTCCGCCGCGGAAGGGACCGAGCTCGCGCCACTTGAGGGTGTTGAGCGCGGCCGTGTCCACGGCGGCACCCACCTGCGGGCGGTCGACGGGTATGCTGGGGCGCGTATCCCGCGGCGGCGGCACGCGACGCTGCTGCGCCCCGGCGATGGCGGGAAGGAGGAAGAGAGCGACGACGAGCGAACGAGGCACGGGTCGGGGGGTTGGGGTTCGGGGCGACTGCAACTACAACTGAAGTACTGCAACTGAAGTACGGCGTACTTCGTACGGCGTACCAGGACCCAGGGGGATGCCTGGTCCAATGCAGCTCCGCATCGTACCGCGTGACAGTGCGCCGCCTCGTAGTCAGCGGCGCATTGGAGAGGGCTGGATGTCGGTCCCAGTACGAAGTACGCGGTACATGCTACTGCTGTTGTCGTGTCCTGTCGACGTAGCCTTCGTCCCGCGCTCCCGCAAGAGCACAACGCACCGCGGCCCCCGACGCACGTGCGTCGGGGGCCGCGATCGCGCCGAGCGTCCGTCGCTCAGCTGCTCACTTCTTCGTCGTCGTGGTCGTCGTCTGCGTCATGGCCTGCGCACCACCATCCGCCTCGCAGTACTGCGTGCCGTCCTCGCGCGTGGCAATGTGGTAGCCCGACCGGCAGGTGATGCCGATGTCCTTCGTCGAGCGATCAGGGGACAGCTGGTGCGGGGCCGTGGACGAATCGCTGCAGGCAGCGAGCGTGACGGCGGCGGTGGCGGCGAGCAGCAGGCGAATGCGCATGGAGCACCTCGGGAGAGTCTGGGCCGACGACTACAACGTCGCGTGACCGCAGCCTTCGTCGGCGGCGGCATTCAGCGGTCGGTCCCAGTGCCAGACCTGTGCCATTGCCCGGATCACTGGTGCCGGACCGTGGCGAGCACTGCTATATCGTTGTCATGCCTGAATTTGCGACTACCCCTCGATGTTGTCCAGCTGGTCCACGATGAGCTTCAGCTCGCGCGGCAGCTGTGCCTGCGCCGCCACGTCCCGGGCATGCGTGAGGCAGATCTTCGCCGTCGCCGGCTCGTTCCGCAGCATCGCCAGTCGCGCCAGCTGCATCAGGCAGCGCACGCGCTGCACGGGAATGTCCGCGATCGTGAACTGTCCGTACGCGGTGGTGATCCGCTCCTCGGCGTCCGAGATGCTGCCCAGCTCACTGAGCACGATGCCGAGATTCAGCAGCGCGGCGGCGTGCATCTCCAGGTCGCCGGTGAGCCGCGCAGCGAACACCGAGTCCTCGAGGGTGGAGCGCGCCTCGGCCAGGTTGCCACGCTCCATCTGCAGGCGCCCCATGTTGAGCAGCGACACCGCCTCGCCGCGCGCGTCACGCGCGTTGGCGTACTCCTGGCGCGACTCGGCGAACAGCCGCTCGGCGTCGTCGAACCGGCGCTCCTCGCCGGCGATGCCACCGAGGTTCTGCAGCGCCTTGGCGCGCGTGGACGGCGTCTCCGCCAGCTCGAGGGTCCGCTCGAAGAGGGGACGTGCGGTGACGTAGTCGCCGCGCGTCATCCAGATCGCGCCCTCGATGTTGAGCGCATCCGCCTCGTGATTCCGCAGCCCGTGCTCGCGCGCCAGGGTGGCACCGGTGCGCGCCGCCTCCAGCGCCTCGAACCAGCGCGACTGGAGCCGGTGCTGGTTGGCCAGGCGCCACCAGGCCTCGGCGGCCGAGACGGGATCCTCCTGCCAGCGCTGGGTGACATCCTCGAAACAGCTCACGGCGCGAGCGGTCAGGCCACCGCGCTCGTAGCGAATGCCTTCTTCCAGCAGCGACAGGGTAGCCCGGTTCGACGGTCTGGTGGGGTGCGACATGGTCCGGGATGATCGTGCCGGCGCCAGCTACGCGCAAGCTCCCGCATGCGGCGGTCGAGCGTGCAAGCACCGCTCTTGCCTTACCAGGCAACCGATGATCGGTCCACCTGTCACGTCGGCCCCCCGTTCATGAGCGTCTCGTACGAGCTCGCCCGCTGCGCCGTCTGTGGCGAAGCCGACGCGCGCGAGCTCGCGGACAGCGACGATGTGCGCACCGAGGTCGAAGCGCTCTGGGCGTTCCATTCGGCGCGACTCCAGCCGCGCACCCCGCCAGCGCAGCTGATGGACCGCGTGGCCTTCTCGCAGCATGCCCCGCTGCGCCTCGTCCGCTGCCGGCACTGCGGGCTGGTGTACCGGAACCCGGTGGAGCGGGCAACGGAGCTTGCCGAGGCGTACACCGACTCGAGCCCCACCACCGAGCGCATGCGCGCGCTGCACGAGACGCAGCGGGCGTCCTATGCCGCGCAGGCGCGGCGGCTGGCCGCGACCTTCGGCCGGCGGGGCAGCGGCATCGAGGTGGGGAGCTACGTGGGCGCGTTCCTGGCCGCGGCGCGTGAGCGCGGCTGGCAGTTCGCCGGCGTGGACGTCAATGCCTGCGCGAACGCGTTCACCCGCTCGCTCGGCTTTCACGTGCACGACGGCACCCTCGAGTCGCTGGACGACGGCCGGACGGTGGACGTGGTGGCGATCTGGAACTGCCTCGACCAGCTGCCCGACCCGGTGGCCACCCTGCGCGCCGCGCGCGGGCGCCTGGCGCCTGGTGGCATGGTGGTGGTGCGCGTGCCGAACGGCGCCTGCTATGCCGCGATGCGTCCGCTGCTCGCGACGCGCGCCGCCCCGCTCGCCCGGGAGTGGCTGGCGCAGAACAACCTGCTCGGCTTCCCCTACCGCTACGGCTTCACGCCATCGTCGCTGGCACGCGTGCTCTCCCGACTCGGCTTCCACGTGGAGCGCGTGGTGGGCGACGTGCTGGTCCCGATCGGCGACGAGTGGACGCGACCGTGGGCGAGAGTCGAGGAGAGAGTCGTGAAGCGTCTCGGAGCTCTCGCCGCGAGAGCGCCGGTGCGGGACCGGGTCATGGCGCCCTGGATAGAGGTATATGCCCGAGTGAACGACAACTGACGTACTGCGTACCTCGTACATCGTACCGCGACCCGGCTGGACGCCCCTCCAATGCTCCTCCAATGCCCCTCCGGCCACCTTCACGTCAGAGTGGCCTGCCGTGCATTGGGGTGGCCAGCCCGTCGGTCCGGATACGCGCTACGAAATACGAGCTACTTCAGTTGTAGCTGAAGCCGCCGCTCACGTGCTCTTCACCAGCTCGGCCCCCGCCTCCTGCGCCCGGATCTGCGCGTAGATCCCCGACGGCTGCAGGATCACTCCCGGCACGAGCCCCGCGCGGAACTCCGCCTTCACTTCGTCCTCATTCAGCTTCATCTCCTTCGCCTTCTGCGAGGCGAAGTGCATCAGCGCGCGGTTGCACGCCAGCAGCACCGCGCCGCGCGCGCGCAGGGCCGGCAGCGTGCAGCCGGGCTCGATCAGCGCGTGCTTGTCGTCCTTCCCCACGTTCACGAACGGGTTGCGCCGCGCCTCGTCGCCCGTCACCGGGTCCACGAGCTTCGTGCGCTTGCCCAGCTCGTACTTGTCCCACAGCGCGTCGCCCATGGCGATCACGGTGCCCTGGTGGCGCAGCACGATCACCGGCACCGTGTCCGCGTCGCGCGTGCCGAACATCTCGTGATAGTTGTCCATGAACACCGCCGCGTGGCCGAGCGCGAGGCCGTCCGACACGTCGGGCGAATCGAACACCGCCTTGTGCGCCGCGGCGCGCACCCGCACCGTCCACGTGTCGTCGAAGTCGGCGGCTGCTGGGGCACGATGCATCGCGTCCTCCGTGCTCACGCCGGACGCGCCGAGGGGCGACGCGCAGGCGGTGCCGGCAACGAACACGGCAGCGGTGGTGGCAGCGCGGGCGAGGAATTCGCGGCGCGGGGTGGGCATCGAGTCGTGTGACACGGCGAGTCGCGGCGGGAGGTGGCGTGGCGCGCCAGCCCTCGCCGGCGCGCGCTGGAACCTTCGTCGGCGCCGCGCGCCACGCAAGCCTCCCTGCTCATCCGGTGCGCCGCGGCCGCGCCGCGCTGGTGTCGCCCGCGTCGTGCAGCCGGTCGGCCATCCATCGCGCCGCCACCGTGATGGCGGAGGGCGGTGGCCAGTGGCCACCCTCGTACCAGTGCAGCGTCCTGGGCTCCGTCGCGGCGGCGAACAGCCGCTTCGCCTGCTCGGGACGCGTGGTGGTGTCGCGCGTGCCGTTCACCAGCAGCAGCGGCCGTCCCGCCAGTCGCTCGGCGGCGCGCAGTGGATTCACCAGCCCGCGCACGAGTGACGCATACGGCGTGTGGTCGGGCAGGTCCCCCGCCGCGGCGAGCGCGACGGCGCGGAGCCGCTCGTCCTCCGCCGCCGTCATCAGCGCGAGGAACCCGCCGAGTGAATAGCCGACGATGCCGATGCGCGCCGCGTCCACCGACGGCTCCGACGCCAGCCAGCCGATCGCGTCGCGCGATTCGGCGATGGCGCTGCGCCAGGCGCCGACGAGCGCCAGCGGATTGCGCGACAGCGTGCCCGGGTCACCGTCGCGCTCGCCGTGGAAGGGCAGGTCGAGCGCGAGCGACGCCACGCCGAGCGCACGCAGCTCGCGTCCCACCGACTGCGCCATGCGCTCCTTGCTCGACGAGAAGCCGTGCAGCAGCAGCGCCGCTGGCGTGGGCGAGCGGCTGTCGGGGGTGAGCCAGACCGATGGGACGTCGAGGCGAGCCATGCACGTCCGTCGGGCAAGATCTTCGCCCGCGGCGTGGCCGACACCTTTCTGGCGCGATACCTTGCGACGATGCCGAGCTCGTCGCCCTCATGACCCCGTTCCGCTGGTTCCTCACGGCGCTTTCCTTCGCGCTGACGATCGGGGTCTCCATCTACATGATTCTCGGCTGGTCGCACACCGGCGCGTCGCTCGCGCTGCCGCCGCGCGCGCACCTGCTCGCGCTCGCCGCCGTTGCCGTCGAGGTGCTGGCGCGCGCGCTGAAGATCCGCTGGAGCGCGCGCGCCGCCGGCATCGCGCTGCCACTGCGCACCGCGCTGCGCACCTGCCTCGGGGGCGACTTCGGCGCCGCCATCACGCCGGCGCGCAGCGGTGCCGAGCCGGCGCGCTTCTTCATCCTCGCCGAATCGGGACTGCCGTCGGCGAGCGTGCTCGTGATCCTCTACGCCGAGCTGTTCCTCGAGGTGTTCTCCCTGGCCGCGGTCGTCGCCGCAGTCGCGATCGTCTTCCACGATGCCGGTGCCGCGGTGGTGACGCTGGTCAGCCTCGTCGGCACGTACGCCGCGGTGATCCTCGGCATCGGCGCCATGGCGCTCTTCCTCTCGCGCCGCAACGCCAGCGGTCCGCCGCCACGGTGGGCGCGCCGGCTGCGGCTGCACGCCGGCCGCTGGCGCACCATCCAGCGCGCCGTGCGCAAGCTGCGCGCGACGATCGAGTCGGTGGAGAAGGTGAATCCGATTGCGGCCGTCGGCGCCTTCCTCGCCTCGGTGGTGCACGTGGGAATCCGGCTCACCGTGCTGCCGGCGCTGGTGCTGACGAGCGTGGCCACGGTCGCGCTCGCGCCGCTGGCGGTGTGGCCGCTCGGCTTTCTGTACGGAGCGGCGGTGGTGCCGGCGCCCGGCGGCGGCGGCGCCGTGGAGGTCGCATTCCGCGCCGCGCTCGGCAACGACATTCCGGCGGAGCTGTTCGCCGCGGCGCTCGTGTGGTGGCGCTTCTACACCTTCTACATCTACATCCTCCTCGGCGCGCTCGCGGCCGGGCAGACCGTGCTGCGCGCGGTGCGGAAGACGGAGGACTACGAGGTGGAAGTGGTGGTGGAAGCGACGCGCTAGCGCTACCCGGGACGCGCGGAAACACGAAGGGCCTGCTCGCGTGAGCAGGCCCTTCGTGCACTCCCTCCCCCCAGCTTACCGGCCGTCGGTATCCCCGCGACCGCAGGTCACGAGATAGCCCGAGAAGTGGTTGATGTAGAACTTGAGCTGCGTGGCGTTCGATTCGATGTATCCGAGCTCGTGCTCCTTGAGCACGGCGAACAGCTTGCCCGGGTCCACGAAGCTGCTGTCGAGCGAGCGGTCGTAGTAGCCGCCGTGCGCCATGCCGAGCAGCTGCGGATACACGCTCGCCCAGGTATAGCGCAGGTCCTGCTGGATCTTCACCGGCTGGGCGAAGGTGAGCCCGTGCGGCTGGAACTCGTAGGCCACGTTCGGGCCCGCGATCGCCGTCATGGTGATCGTCGTCGGCTCGCTCAGCGCGCCGGCAGGGATGTCGATCTTCCCACCCGCGGCGTTGATCTTGATCGCGCCGCCGTTCGGACCGATGACCGCGGTGACCGAGATGTTCGAGTCGAGCGGCGTCAGTCGCTTGAGCACGAGCGCCGTGTCGCTGAACGTGATGTCCGTCACGTTCATCAGCGAGTCGGTCGCGCGGATGCGAGTGAGCTCCGGCGTGCGCGTGGACGGCGACAGTTTCGTGGCTGGGCTGGTCGTCGTGTCGACGCAGGCGACCAGTGCGACGGCGGCGACGCCGACGGCAACGAGCGAGCGATGATGGAGGCGCATGGCTGGGACCGAACGGAGAAAATCCCTGCGGGGAGTTCGCAGGCTCCAGGACGCCGCGAGCCGACGTCTGGCGGGCCCTGCCAAGGCAACGCCCGCGCCGCATTCGTCGCATGTTTGCTTCCGGTCAGAGTGTCATCACCAGGGGTGAACGCACGTTCCGACCGGACAAATGGGCCGCGGGGAGTGGGACAGTGCGCCCGACCGCCGAGCAACGCAGTGTCGTGCAGAGTGCACGAGTCATTGCGTTCTGCGAGACTCCGCCCCGCAACGCCGCTACAGCAGCACCGTCGTATCCGCCGGACTCCCCGCGGTCAGCACCGTGCCGTTCGGGAAATACGCGTTGTGCACGTACTGGCGCACCATGCGCTGCGTGTTGAAGAAGCTCGCGTTGAGCGAGATGGCCGAGCGCATCACCTCGGCGTACGCGAACGGCAATCCATAGAAGAGGGGCAGGATCACGCGCTCGAGCTTGATGTAGAGGTCCACCGCGTCGCGTGCGGGATCCGCCTCGAGCTCCGGCCCGCCGATCGACCAGCCGGTCACCCCTTCCACGTGGCCTTCCACCCACCAGCCATCGAGCACGCTGAACGACGGCACCCCGTTGAGCGCGGCCTTCATCCCGCTCGTGCCGCTCGCCTCGAGCGGCTTCATGGGATTGTTCAGCCACAGGTCGACGCCGGCCACCATCTTCGCGGCGAGCGCCATCTCGTAGTTCTCCAGGTACACGATGCGCACGAGGTCGCCGAGCTGCTCCCGCGCCGCGAAGATGCGGCGGATCAGCTCCTTGCCGCCGCCGTCGTGCGGATGCGCCTTGCCACCGAAGACGATCTGCAGCTTCCCCACGCTGCGGGCGATCTTGATCAGCCGCTCGAGGTCGGAGAAGATGAGGTCCGCGCGCTTGTAGGGGGTGGCGCGGCGCGCGAAGCCGATCGTCATCACCGCGGGGTCCAGCCTCTCCCCCGTGCGACGCTCGACCTCGTCGAGCAGCACGGCCTTGCTCGCGGCGTGCGCGTCGCGGATCTCCTCGAGCGGGATGCTCACCGCGTAGCGCAGGTAGAGGTTGTCCTTCCGCCACTCGGGCACGCGCCGGTCGAACAGATCGGCGAACTGCGGGCCCGTCCAGGTGGTGGCGTGCACGCCGTTCGTGATGGAGTCGATGGGATACTCGGGGAACATCCCGCGCGACACCTCACCGTGGCGCATCGCCACGCCGTTGACGAAGCGCGTCAGGTGCAGCGCGAGGTGCGTCATGTTCAGCATCCCCTCGTGCACGCCGCCGGAGCTCTCGAGCAGCGTGACGCGATTGTCGCCGAGCAGGGTGCGCACCATCTCGAGCGGGAACTTGTCGTGCCCCGCCGGCACCGGCGTGTGCGTGGTGAACACGCAACGGCGCCGCACCGCCTCGAAATCCTGCTCCTCCAGCTCGAACGGGGGACGGCCATCGAGCTGCCGCTCCAGCAGCTGGAGGGTGAGCAGCGCCGAGTGCCCTTCGTTCAGGTGGTAGATCGTCCCCTCGCGGTAGCCGAGCGCCTGCACCAGCCGCGCGCCGCCCATGCCGAGCACGATCTCCTGGCAGAGCCGGTAGTGCTCGTCGCCACCATAAAGGAAGTCGGTGAGGGTGCGGTCCCACTCCGCGTTCTCGGGGAGCATGGTGTCCAGCAGGTACACCGGCACCACGTGGCCGTTGATTCCGCGCACTTCGTACTTCCAGGCGCGCACCTGCACCTCGCGCCCCTCCAGGTACACCGTGGCGCGCGCATCCACCGGCTCCAGCACCGCCTCGGGGTTCCAGTGCACCGGCGTCTCGGTCTGCTGGCCGGAGGCGTCGAGATGCTGCTGGAAGTAGCCCTTCCGGTGCAGGAGCGTCACCGCGATCATCGGAACGCCGAGGTCGGCGGCCGAGCGCAGGGTGTCGCCGGCGAGCACGCCGAGGCCGCCACTGTAGGTGGGGATCGCCTGCTCGAGGCAGATCTCCATCGAGAAATAGGCGACACTCGGCCGCGCGGGGCTGCTGGACATCGGGGAATCAGGCACGAATCGGAAGCTAGTCAGGTACGCCGGGCAGATGCACCGCCCGAGGCGGGCACAGGCTGGTACCCCGGAAGGACGTCAGTGGCCGGGGTGGGGCAACGGGAGCGCGCCTGACTCGCATCGCCGACGGCTCCGCTTTGAGTCCGGGCTCCTCGCGCCCGATCTCGCGCCATCGACCTGGGTGACCGGATCCAAGGACCGATGGAATCCGATCCAGCGGATCATTTTCAACTGCAACTGGAGAGGAAAGGGCGGGAACCGCTCGCAAGGGCAGGATCGCTCTTCGGCCGGGACGGCTCCAGGCGCCACGAAGCGTCCCGAAGCCCTTCCATCAAGTCAGGAACTTCGGGGTGTGGAGAATAGTCCCGGTGCGCGGAGTCCAGCTCCGTAGAGGAGTCGATCCGTTCGATCGGAGTTGAATCCGTCCTGATCCGTGTCCCCGCTTCGTTAGCAGCGGATCGGGCGCGAGGAGAGCGGGTCCCGACACGTGCTGTCGCACGTGCGCGATGACACGATGAGGCTGTCGCACGCGAGGAATGACACGCGTCACCCCTTCATCAGCACCGCCACCGGCAGGTGCTTCAGCGCGGCCGACAGCGCGATCGTTCCGTCGGCAGCCTGCACGACTGCGCCGCTCAGCCGGCAGGTCCATGCGCCACCGGATTCACCGGGCGCCAGCGAGAGGCGCGTGTCGCCCCACGCGTCGGCGAGCGGGGTGCCGCCGAGGCCGCAGGTGAGGCGCGGCACGATCACGACCGCCGTCTCTCGCGCGTGCGTGCGCGCGAAGGCGACGGCGCGCGACGCGTGCGCGCCTTCCGCGTGGAGTGGCACGTAGCTCCCCTGCGTGAACAGCGCCGCGTGGTCGAGGCGCAGGTGCAGCAGGCGTGACACGAGGTACAGCTTGAGCCCGTCGTCCTCCGCGCGCGCGCACCATTCGGCCAGGTGCGCGGCGCTCGCCTCGGCGCCGGGTGCGAGGGCGCCGTGCAGCCTGTCGAGCGCGAGGTCGCGCGCGTCCCAGTCCACGGGGCGGCGGTTGTCCGGGTCGACGAGGGCGCGGAACCAGAGCTCCGCGCCCTGGTACGTGTCCGGCACGCCGGGCGCGGTGAGCTGGACCGCCACCTGCGCCAGCGAGTTCCACCGTCCCTGTGGTGCGAGCGTCGCCACGAAGTGCGCGACGTCGCGCAGGAAGCGCTCGTTCGCCTGCTCGTCGAGCAGGCGCGTGATGAACGTCTCGATGGCGCGCTCGTACTCGGTGTCGGGATCGGTCCAGCTCGTGCGAAGCTTGGCTTCGCGCACGGCCTTGAGCATGTATGCCTTCAGTCGCTCGCGCAGCTCGGCGAGCGCCTCGCCGCGCGGCTCCGTGCCGGAGGGCCAGAGCCCGATCAGCGCCTGGTAGATGAAGTTGTCGGTGCGGCGGAGCGGCGTGATGCGACCGCGCACCAGCTCGTGCAGCGCCCGGTTGCGCCGTCGCCAGGCGCGCAGGCGGCGCGCCCACGCCACGGGGTTCTCGCTGATCGCGTCGAGCCGCGCCCGTACGTCGGCGCTGCGCTTGGTGTCGTGCGTGTTGAGCGCGTTCAGCGAGCGCGGCATCGTCGCCGCCCGCTCGCCAAGCCGGTCGTGCAGGCGTTCCACGGCACCGGCGAGCGGCACACCGGGGTCGCCTCCCACTTCGTTGCGCGACGCGAGCGGCGCATACACGTAGAGCGCCGTGTCTTCCACGCCCTTCGCCGCCGCGGGACCGGTGAGCTGCTGCCAGCGGAGCACGAATGACAGCCGCGCACGCGCGACCTCTTCCTCCGCAGCACGCCACTCGCCGAGCAGCGCACGCTCCAGCGCATCCACCGCGGCGGGCTCGGCGAACGCGCGCTCGCGCACCTGCGCGAAGGCGCGTACGAGGATCTCGCGGTCGCGCTCTCCCGCCTCCGGACGCTCGGCATCGATGTAGGTGCGATACACCGGCAGCACGGCAACGAGCTCGACGATCGCTCCCGCATACGCGGCGATGGTGAGGCGTGGCCACGCCGCCTGGCGCGCCACGGCGGCGAGCATCGGGGCGATGCGCCGGACGTCGGCGTTGAGCGTGCTGCGCAGCACGCGACGCTTGGAGTCCACGGCCACCGTGGGGAAGTCCGGCTCGCCGCGCGGCCCGCGGTACCCCGACTCGAGGGCGGCGTAGCCCGAAGGATCGATCAGCACGTCCTCGAGCGCCGTCATGAACTCGTAGCCCGTGGTACCGTCCACCGGCCAGTCGTCGGGCAGGCGCTCCCCTTCGGCGAGGATCTTCTCGACGAGGATCGGGAACGGCTCCCCGCGACGGACCGCCGGACGGCGTATCTCCACCGCGTGGCGCAGCCGCTCCAGGTAGCGGCGCGGCTCGAGCAGGCCGTCCACGTGATCGACGCGCAATCCGTCGATCAGCCCCTCGGCGACGAACTGCAGCACCAACCGGTGCGTGGCCTCGAACACGTCCTCGCGCTCGACGCGCAGGCAGATCAGCTCGTTCACGTCGAAGAAGCGACGGTAGTTCACGTCGCGCTGCGCGTCGCGCCAGAAGGCGAGCTCGTAGTGCTGCTTCGCCAGCAGCGCGCGCAGCCGCTCGTGTCCCTTCGCGCCGTGCGTCCAGTTGACCACGGCAAGGCGCGCCGATGGATCGCGCATCGCCAGCTCGAGCTCCGGGGGAAGCGTGGCGGGATCGAGCGGGATCTCGTGGTCGAAGTAGCGCACGCGCGCGCCACGCTCGTCGATCTCCACGGCCAGCTCGTCGCGCTCGATCACGTTCGCCGGCTCGTCGCCGAGGATCGGCAGCAGCACCTTGCCAGCCAGCCGGCGCGTGGGCGCGCGCCACTGTACGTCGAACCAGCTCGCATAGCGCGAGCCCTGCCCGTGCGTGAGCAGGTCCTCCCAGTACGGGTTGTCCGGACCGATCCCCATGTGGTTGGGGACGATGTCGAGCACGATCCCCATGTCGTGCGCGTGGGCCGCGTCTGCCAGCGCCACGAACGCCTCGTTCCCGCCCAGCTCCTGGCTCACGAAGGTGGGGTCGGCCACGTCGTACCCGTGCGTGCTCCCCGCGCGCGCGGCGAGCACGGGCGAGCAGTACAGGTGCGACACGCCGAGCCGCCGCAGGTACGGAACGCGGCTGCGTGCGTCGTGGAGCGTGAAGGCGGCGCTCAGCTGCAGCCGGTAGGTGGCGGTGAGCGCGCGGCGGCTCATGTGGGCTGGCTGGCGGAATCCACCGCCGGCCTCTCGTGGCCGAGCAGCTCGTCGGTGCGCGACGAGTGCAGCAGCACGTCCAGCGGCTCCCGCATCCGCCGCGACCAGCTCGCGTAGCGGTCCTGCCACACGCCGGGGATGTTCACCGGCTCGGATTCCAGCGCGAGGTCGTCCAGCGAGAGCCCCACCAGCGCCGCCGGCGTCCGCCGCACGAAGGCGTGCAGGGCGCGCACCAGCGTTTCCGCATCGAGCGACTCGTGCGCCGACGGCGGGAGCAGCCCTTCCTCGATGAGGATCTGGATCACGCCGCCACGATCGTGCGCCCGCGCGCGCCGCGCGCCGGCGACCTGGTGCTCGTCGGACAGGTCGCCCAGCTCGCTCCGCAGCGTCACGTCGCGCTCACGCATCCAGCCGGCCACCGGCGGCAGGTCGTGCGTGTTCACCGTGGTCAGCGCGAGCCGCGGATAGTCGCGCGCCGCACGGAAGCGGCCATTCGAGTGATCCCACTCGAACACCACCACCTTGGAGCCCAGCACGCCCCAGCGCTCGAGCACCTTCGGCACCTCCGGCGGCACCGTGCCCAGGTCCTCGCCCACCACGATGGCGCCATGCCGCATGCTCTCCAGCGCCATGATGCCGAACAGCTCGTCGCTGAACGAGGTCACGTACGCGCCGGTGCGGGCCGACTCCCCGAGCGGCACCCAGAACATGCGGAACAGTCCGAGCGCGTGATCGATGCGCAGCGCGCCCGTGTGGCGGAAGCCGGAGCGCAGGAGGCGGATCCAGTAGTCGTAGCGCGTCTCGCGCAGCACGAACGGATCCATCGCCGGCAGGCCCCAGTTCTGTCCCTCCTCGGAGTACATGTCCGGCGGCGCGCCCACGGTCGCGCCCTGCCGGAAGAGGCCGGGGTTCGCCCACACGTCGCTCCCCGACGGCGCCGACCCGACGGCGAGGTCCTGGTACAGGCCGAGCGCGAGCCCGGACTCGGCGGCATGATGTGCCGCGCTGCCGAGCTGGCGGTCGAGCTCGAACTGCAGCCACATGTGGAAGCCCACGCGGTGCCGCAGCTCCTGCCGACGCTGTGCGACCTCGGGCGAGCCGGAATCGCGCAGCGGCTCGGGCCAGGTGCGCGCATCCGGCCCCTCCTGCTCCGAGATCGCCATGTACGTGGCGAACTGCGTGAGCTGCGGATCCTCGCGCGTCACGTAGCTCTCGTAGGCGATGCCGCGCTCGGTGTGCGGGAGCAGCTCGCGATCCTCGAAGGTGCGATGCAGCTGCTCCAGCACCGGCGCGCGGAGCGCCATGACGCGGCCGTAGTCGAGCATGCTCGCCGCGCGCAGCTCCGAGAGCGCCTGCTCGAACTCCGGCTTCGCGATCATCGCCCGCGCCACGTCGTCGTACGCCAGCTCGGGAATGTCGTCAGCCCGAAGATAGATGGGATTCCGGAACAGCCGGCTGATCGGGCTGTACGGGCTCACGTCGTAGCCGGCGTTCCGCAGCGCGTGCAGCGGGTTCACGCCGACGAACGCCCCGCCCTGGTGGCCGAGCCACTCGCTGATCGTCGCCAGGTCGCCGAGGTCGCCCGCGCCCCAGTTCTCGCGGCTGCGCACCGTGTAGAGGTTCGCCGTGATGCCGAAGCCGCGCCGGCCGCGCAGGCGCAGCTCGGGCGCCATGCACCGTGGCGGCACGACGATCAGTCGCTGCGTGGCCGAGCGCCGCTTGCCGCCCCCCTCGAAGGTGACGGTGAGGTCGTGATAGCCCAGCGGGGGCACGGTTGGCAGCCCGAGCGCCAATCTTCGCGAGCGTCCGGCCGGCGTCGTGCCGCACCAGCGCGATTCCACGCCCTCCTCGGTGCGCAGCACGAGCGTCCACCGGGCCTCGTCGGCGTGGATCGTCGGCATGCGCACGACGACGCGCGACAGCGAGCGGCTCGTCTGGCGCACCACGCGCACCGGGTCGATCCACCGCCGGCGGTCGGCGCGCCGCAGCCGGCGCAGCGCCGCCTGCGCGCGCTCCTCGGTGCTGGCGTCGATGCCCATCGCCGCGAGCAGCCGCACGCGCGTCTCGTCCGACGTGTGGCGCAGCGTCTCGCCGGTCTGGTCCAGGTAGGAGGGCTGGATGCGCATGCGGTCGGCGAGCGCGCGGAGAGCCGGCCGGTCGACGTGCGAGTGCTGATGGTGGTGGGGATGATCGTGCATCGTCACGCGTGGTTCAGTCGTGGCTTCCGGCAGGCGTCACCGCGCCGGCGAGGCGCGACGGCACGAGCACGAGGACGCCGAGCGGCGGCAGGGTGAGCTCCACCGAGTACCGGCGGCCGTGCCAGGGCACGTCGTCCACGCGCACGCGCTCCGTGGCGCCGTAGCCGCTGCCCCCCCAGCGCGGGTCGTCGCTCGACAGCGCGACGAGGTACTCGCCCCACTCCGGCACGCCGATGCGGTAGTGGTCGTGCGGCACCGGCGTGAGGTTCAGCACCACCACCGCGTGGTCGTCACCGGAGCGGCGCAGGTAGGAGAAGACCGAGTTCGCGCGGTCGGCGATGTCGATCCACTCGAACCCTTCCGGCTCCGGATCCTCCGCCCAGAAGGGGGAGAACCGCTTGTACAGCTCTCCCAGCCGCGCCACGTACGCCATGAAGGCGGCGCGTGCCGGATCCTCGAGCAGGTGCCAGGGGAGCGACAGGTCGTGGTTCCACTCGTCGGGGGGCGCGAGCTCGCTCCCCATGAACAGCAGCGACTTGCCCGGCCGCGTGACCTGGTAGGCGAGCAGCGCGCGCAGGTTGGCGAGCTTCTGCCAGTGGTCGCCCGGCATCTTGCCGTACAGCGAGCCCTTGAGGTGCACCATCTCGTCGTGCGACAGCGGCATGATGAAGTGCTCGCTGTGCTCGTACATCATGGCGAAGGTGAGCAGGTCCTGGTGGTGCCGGCGGAAGACGGGATCCTTCTCGAAGTACGCGAGCGTGTCGTGCATCCAGCCCATGTTCCACTTGAAGCTGAATCCCAGCCCGCCGCTCTTCGTGGACCGCGTCACGCCGGGCCACGCCGTGGAATCCTCGGCGATCGTCACGCATCCCGGCGCGTCGTCGCAGACGACCGCGTTCATCTCGCGCAGGAAGTCGATCGCCTCGAGGTTCTCGCGCCCGCCGTACTTGTTGGGCACCCACTCGCCGTCCTTGCGGCTGTAGTCCAGGTAGAGCATGGACGCCACGGCGTCCACGCGCAGGCCGTCGATGTGGAACTCGTGCAGCCAGTAGAGCGCGTTCGCCACGAGGTAGTTGCGCACCTCGCGCCGGCCGTAGTTGAAGATCAGCGTCCCCCAGTCCGGGTGCTCGCCGAGCCGCGGGTCCTCGTGCTCGTAGAGCGCCGTGCCGTCGAACATGCGCAGCGCGTAGTCGTCGCGCGGGAAGTGCGCCGGCACCCAGTCGAGGAACACGCCGATGCCCGCCCGGTGCAGGGTGTCGACGAGGAAGCGCAGGTCGTCCGGCGTGCCGTAGCGCGACGTGGGCGCGAAGTAGCCGGTCACCTGGTAGCCCCACGACCCGTAGAACGGGTGCTCCATCACGGGGAGCAGCTCCACGTGCGTGAAGCCGAGCTTCGTCACGTGCTCGGCGAGGCGCGGCGCGATCTCGCGGTAGGTGAGCGCGCGGTTGTCGTCCTCCGGCACCCGCGCCCAGGAGCCAAGGTGCACTTCATAGATGTGCACCGGCTCGCGCACCAGGTGGCGTGCCGGACGCGCCGCCATCCACGCCTCGTCCTGCCACGGGTGGCGTGACTCGGCCACGACGATGGATGCCGTGGCGGGCGCCTGCTGCATCTTGCGCGCAACCGGGTCCGTCTTGACGCGCAGCTCGCCCTCGCGCGTGGCGATCTCGAACTTGTAGAGCGCGTTCTCCTGCACGCCGGGGATGAACAGCTCCCACAGGCCGGAGTCGCCGAGCCGGCGCATCGGGAACTGGCGTCCGTCCCAGTGGCACCAGTCGCCGATCACGCTCACGCGGCGCGCGTTGGGGGCCCACACCGTGAACGCGGTGCCCTCGTCGCCATCCATGGTGCGCAGGTGCGCGCCGAGCATCTCCCACAGCCGGCGATGCGTGCCCTCGCGGAAAAGGTAGAGATCGAGCTCGCCCACCACCGGCGGGAAGCGGTACGGATCGCCGCGCTCCCAGGTCCGGCCGTCGGGCGCGATGAACCGGAACGCATACCGGAACGGCACCGCCGGCCCGCGCAGGAACACGCTGAAGAAGCCGTCGCCCTCGGCGCGCATCGCCGTCGCCACGCCGTCGCGGACGACGAAGGCATCGGCGGCGTCGGGCTGCATGGCGCGGATGACGACGCCCGGCTCGCCGTCCACGGTGGCGGCGTGCGGCCCGAGCACGTGGTGCGGATCGCCATGCCGTCCCTCGAGCAGGGCGGCACGCGCGTCGTGATCCAGCGCCGGCGAGGCCAGGGCGCGGCCGCGGGCGACGTCGGTCATGGCGTGTGCTTCTCCTTGGGCGTGAGCGGCTCGCGGCGCGCATCCTCACCCTGCACGATGCGCCGGTCGTCGCCGTAGCGGAGCAGCATGAGCGCATGGGCCTGCACGTCCACGGTGCGCCCCCGCACCACGGGCAGCTCGCGGCGCGCCGTGTCGATCATCACCACCCAGATCTTGTGCTCCTCCATCGCCCGGAGGGTGAAGGTCACGTTCTGCTCGCTGCCGTTGAACAGGAGGAGCAGCGTGTCGCTGCGCACGGCGCGCCCCCGCTCGTCCACCTCGTCCGTCGCCGCGCCGTCGATGATCATGCCGAAGGTGTGGAGGCCGGCGTCGCCCCATTCCTCCGGGGTGAGCTCGTGTCCCGACGGGTGCAGCCACGCCACGTCCTTGTGGTCGGAGCCGTCCACCGCCGTGCCGCGGAAGAAGTGCCGCCGGCGGAGCGTGGGCTGCGACTGGCGGATGGCGATCAGCTTCCGCGTGAACGCGGTCAGCTCCCGCTCCCGCTCGTCCAGGTCCCAGTTCACCCACGTGATCTCGTTGTCCTGCGCGTACGCGTTGTTGTTGCCGTCCTGCGTGCGTCCGAGCTCGTCGCCGTGCGAGATCATCGGCACGCCCTGCGAGAACATCAGCGTGGCGAGGAAGGTCCGGATGAGCCGGTAGCGCATGTCGAGGACCGCCGGATCATCGGTGTCCCCCTCCACCCCCCAGTTGCGGCTGATGTTGTCGTTGTGGCCGTCCTGGTTGTTCTCGCCGTTCGCCTCGTTGTGCTTGTGCTCGTAGCTCACGAGGTCGCGCAGGGTGAACCCGTCGTGCGCCGTGACGAAGTTGATCGTCGCATACACGCCGCGGTCGCTGTGGCTGAAGATGTCGCTCGAGCCGGCGATGCGGCTCGCCATCTCCGACACCTGGCCCGGCTCGCCCTTCCAGAACTTCCGCACCGTGTCACGGTACTTCCCGTTCCACTCGCTCCACCGCACGGGGAAGTTCCCCACCTGGTAGCCGCCGGGCCCCACGTCCCACGGCTCGGCGATGAGCTTCACGCGCGCGAGCGTGGGGTCCTGCTGCATGATGTCGAAGAACGCCGACAGCTTGTCCACGTCGTACAGCTCGCGCGCCAGCACGGGCGCGAGGTCGAAGCGGAAGCCGTCCACGTGCATCTCCGTCACCCAGTAGCGGAGCGAATCCATGATGAGCTGGATCGTCCGCGGGTGCTGCATGTTGAGCGAGTTGCCCGTACCCGTGAAGTCGGTGTAGAAGCGCGGGTTGTCGGGCTCGAGCCGGTAGTACGTGGTGTTGTCGATGCCGCGCAGCGACAGGGTGGGGCCGAGATGGTTCCCCTCACCCGTGTGGTTGTACACCACGTCGAGGATCACCTCGAGGTCGGCGGCGTGCAGCGTCTTCACCATGGTCTTGAACTCGTAGACCTGGTTGCCGAAGCCGCGCGTGGCGTAGCGCACGTCGGGCGCGAAGTAGCCGATGGAGTTGTAACCCCAGTAGTTCGTCAGCCCGCGCTCGGCGAGGTGGCGGTCCACCACGAACTGGTGCACGGGCAGCAGCTCCAGCGCCGTCACGCCGAGCGCCTGGAAGTACTCGATCATCGCGTCGCTGCAGAGGCCCAGGTAGCTGCCGCGCAGCTCGGGGGGCACGTCGGGATGCTGCTGCGTCATCCCCTTCACGTGGCACTCGTAGATCACCGTGCGGTTCCACGGCACGTGCAGCGGGTGGTCGTCCTCCCACGTGAAGGCCGAGTCGATCACCACCGACTTGGGGACGCCGCCGGCGGAGTTGTCGGGATCGGGCTCCAGGTCCTCGTTCGGCCCGCCGACCTTGTACGCGAACAGGTCGTTGGACCACTTGATGGCGCCGGTGATCGCCTTCGCGTATGGGTCGATGAGCAGCTTCGCCGGGTTGAAGCGGAAGCCCTTCTCCGGCTCGTACGCGCCGTGCACCCGGTAGCCGTAGTACTGGCCGGGCCGCGCGTCGGGCAGGTAGCAGTGCCACACCTGGTCGGTGCGCTCGGTGAGCCGGATCGTCGCCGCGGCCTCGGCGTCTTCCGGCTCGCGGAAGAGGCAGAGCTCCACGCCGGTGGCGTGCTCGGAGAAGAGGGCGAAGTTCACCCCCGTGCCGTCCCAGGTGGCGCCAAGCGGATAGGGCCGGCCCGGCCACACGCGGAGCGTCATCGGGCGTCCTCGCGGTCGGTATCGGGCACGTACACCGCCGCGCTCCATGGCGCGAGGCGGATCGTCCGCGCATGGGCGTCGGCGTCGGGCGCCGGCAGCAGCCGCTTGGGCGCATCGTCCGCGCTGGACGTCACCGCCGCGATGGCCTCGCTCGCCCCGCCGAGTCCTCCGTAGCCGGCGGCGTCGGTGGAGAGGCGAAGGCGCCAGGCGCCCGTCGCCTCCTCCGGCACCGGGATGTCACGTGGCTCGCCCCCCAGGTTGAACGCCTGGAAGACCATGCGCCGCGCGCGCACGGCGTCGAAGATGTCGCCCGTGGGAGTCATGGTGCGAAGCATGGTGCACCACTCGTGCTCGCCGTTCACCAGGAGCTCGCTCTCCCCCGGCCGGAGCGCCGGCTCCTCCCGGCGGAGCGCGGCGAGGTCGGTGTACAGCCGCAGGAGCAACACCCCCGGCTCGTGGGCGCGCCCGTCCCACCGCAGGCGGCTGCGCTCGAAGGTCTCCTTCGCCTGCGCATCCGGCGGATCCCCATACCGCTCGATCTCCAGGAACTCGCGCTTCCGCCCTTCGCGCACCGCCTCGATCAGCGCCGGATCGCCATGGTCCGTGAAGTAGAGGAAGGGTGCGGTCTCGCCGTACTCCTCCCCCATGAACAGCATCGGCACGTATGGGGACAGGAGCACGAGCGCCGCGGCGAGGCGCAGCTTCTCCGGCGGCACGAGCACGGCGAGCCGCTCCGCTTCCGGGCGATTGCCGACCTGGTCGTGGTTCTGCGCGCTCACCACGAACCGCTTCCGCGGCACGTCGGTGGCCGGCCGCCCGTGCGTGCGCCCGCGGAAGGGCGAGTAGCGCCGCGCGTAGAAGAACGGCTCGCGGTACACGTCCGCGATCGTCGCCACGTCCTGGAAGTCCGCGTAGTAGCCGTTGCGCTCCCCGGTGAGGGTGGCGTGGATGGTGTGGTGCACGTCGTCGGCCCACTGCGCATCGAGGCCGTAGCCCCCCCGCTCGGGGGAGCGCACCAGGCGCGGGTCGTTCAGGTCGCTCTCGGCGAGGAGCTGCACCTTGCGGCCGAGCTGGCGCCCGAGCGCATGCACGGCGTCGGAGAGCTCCTCGAGGAACGCCACCGCGCCGAAGTCGAAGATGCCGTGCACCGCGTCCAGGCGCAGCGCGTCCACGTGGTAGTCGGCGATCCAGTGCAGCGCGTTGTCGAGCGCCCAACGCCGCACCTCGTCGCTCCCGCGGCCGTCGTAGTTGATCGCGCGCCCCCAGGGCGTGCGGTACGCCTCGGTGAAGTACGGCCCGAAGCGGTCGAGGTAGCTCCCCTCCGGCCCCACGTGGTTGTAGACGACGTCGAGCACCACGGCGATTCCGAGCCCATGCGCCGCGCGCACGAAGCGACGGAAGCCGTCAGGCCCGCCGTACGAGTGCTGCGGGGCGTAGAGGTGCACGCCGTCGTACCCCCAGTTGCGGGTGCCGGGGAAGGACGCGATCGGCATCACCTCTACCGCCGTCACGCCCATGGCGAGCAGCTCGGGAAGCCGTGCTGCCGCGGCGTCGAACGTCCCCTCCGTCGTGAACGTCCCGACGTGCATCTCGTAGATCAGGAAGTCGGCGAGCGCGAGGCCCGACCAGTGCGCATCGTCCCAGGCGAAGGCGTACGGATTCACCACCTGCGACAGCCCGTGCACGCCATCCGGCTGCGCGCGGCTCGCCGGGTCGGGGAGCGCATCGCCGCCGTCCAGGCGATAGCCGTAGCGGTCGCCCGCGCGCACGCCGCGCAGCTGCGCCACGTGCACGCCTGGCTCACCCGCCACCGGCGCCATCGCGTGGTCTCCCGCCGCCGGGCCACTCGCGACGTGCAGCTCCACCGTCGTCGCCCACGGCGCCCACACCGTGAAGGTGGCGCCGGCATCATCGAGCCGCACGCCACGCTCGGCGCGCCACCGGCCGGTCGACGCGTCGGAGGCTGCAGCCGCGTCGCCTCCCGCGGCAGCCTGCGATTCCAGGGTCGTCGCCATCAGGACCCGACCGACGATGCCGCATCGAGGCGGCGCGCGCCGCCCGGCGGCTCGAGCTTGAACCAGAGGAAGTCGCGCGTGTTCAGCGTGAGCAGGTACGGCATCGTGCCGATCTTCGGGAAGGCGTTGCCGCTCCACAGCTCGATCGGGCGCCAGCCGTCGAACTCGCGCAGGTCCAGCTCCACGTACTGCGCGTGGTGCGAGACGTTGTTCACGCAGAGGATGATCTCGTCCTCGTAGCGGCGGAGGAACACGAGCACGTGCCGGTTCTCCGGCGCCAGCGGCTCGAAGCTGCCGCGCGCAAAGGCGCGGTGGCGGCGGCGCAGCTTCACGATGGCGCGCACGAAGTGCAGCAGCGAGCTCGGCGTGCGCTCCTCGGCTTCCACGTTCACCGTCTGGTAGCCGTACGGCGGATCCACGATGACCGGGAAGAAGAGCGCCGCGCTGTCCACGCTGGAGAAGCCGGCGTTGCGGTCGGCGCTCCACTGCATCGGCGTGCGCACGCCGTTGCGGTCGCCGAGGTAGACGTTGTCGCCCATCCCCAGCTCGTCGCCGTAGTAGAGCACCGGCGAGCCGGGGAGCGACATCAGCAGCGCGTGCATCAGCTCGATCTCCTTGCGCCCGTTGTCCATCAGCGGGGCGAGGCGGCGGCGGATGCCGACGTTGACGCGCATGCGCGGATCCTTCGCGTACTGCGCGTACATGTAGTCGCGCTCCTCGTCGGTCACCATCTCGAGCGTGAGCTCGTCGTGGTTGCGCAGGAAGATCGCCCACTGGCATCCCTCCGGGATGGGAGGCGTCTGCGCCATGATGTCGGTGATCGGCGTGCGGTCCCCCTTCGCCACCGCCATGTACATGCGCGGCATCACGGGGAAGTGGAACGCCATGTGGCACTCGTCCCCCTCGCCGAAGTAGGGGCGCACGTCCGACGGCCACTGGTTCGCCTCGCCGAGGAAGATCCGGTCCTCGAATTCGGCGTCCATCGCCGAGCGGAGGGTGCGCAGCACGGCGTGCGTCTCGGGAAGGTTCTCGCAGTTCGTCCCCTCGCGCTCCACCAGGTAGGGGATCGCGTCGAGCCGCAGCCCGTCCACGCCGAGCCGCAGCCAGAAGCGCATGACGTCGAGCACCGCCTCGAGCACCGCCGGGTTGTCGAAGTTCAGGTCCGGCTGGTGGCTGAAGAAGCGGTGCCAGTAGAACTGCTGCGCCACCGGGTCCCACGACCAGTTGGAGGTCTCGGTGTCGGTGAAGATGATGCGCGCGCCGGCGTAGCGGTTGGCGTCGTCGGACCAGACGTAGAAGTCGCGCTCGGGCGACCCCTTGGGCGCGATACGCGCGCGCTGGAACCAGGGATGCTGGTCCGAGGTGTGATTGATGACGAGCTCGGTGATGACGCGCAGGCCGCGCGCGTGGGCCGCGGCGAGGAACTCCTTGAAGTCGTCGAGCGAGCCGTAGTTCGGGTGCACGCCGCAGTAGTCGGCGATGTCGTACCCGTCGTCACGCAGGGGCGACGGATAGAACGGCAGCAGCCAGATGGTGGTGACACCGAGCTCGGCGATGTAGTCGAGCTTCTCCAGCAGGCCGCGGAAGTCACCGTAGCCGTCGCGGTTGGAATCGCGGAACGCCTTGACGTGAAGCTGATAGATGACGGCGTCGTGGTGCCAGGTGGGGACGTTCGGTCGTTCTTGCATCAACGAGGTCGTGATTGGCAACTGATGTCGCGGACGGGATCAAGGCGCAACATCTGAGCCGGAATGGGAAGGCCGGAAGGTCGGAAGGTCGGAAGGTCGGAAGGTCGGAAGGCCGTTCCCGACCTTCTCACCTTCCCACCTTCTCACTGTCCTAATGACATCCCACCTTCCTCACCACCACCGGCACCGCCGGCCTGGCATCGTGCTCGGCGGACGTCGCGGCGGAGTCGGTGCGTGACTGGGCTGCGCTCGACTTGCGCAGCGTCCGGCGCTCGCTGGCACTCGGGACGGCGGTCACGACCGTCGACTCGAGCAGCGTGGCCGACGGCGCGGAGCGCATCACCCCGGCGCGCACCTCGCCCGGCGCGCCGACGACCAGCGTCCCCGTATAGCCGATCCGGCGAAGGGTGAACAGCAGGCTGTCGCCGGCGCGCCGCTCGACCACCGCGCGCGCGTCCGCGTCCTGCCCCGCCGGGGTGAGGACGCGCGCGGCGCCGCTCGTGGCCGGCGCCTCCAGCGCGAGCACGAAGGGCAGCGTCACCGGACCCCAGGTGGCCGCTGCGCCGGTGGCGCTCTCCACCCGGTAGCACTGCGGCGCCTCGATGCCGGCAGAGGTTGGCGCGGCAGCGGCAGCGGGGGCGGCGGAGGCGGCGGGGGCGGGGGCGGGGGCGGCGGATGCCGAGGCGGCAGCGGTCGCGCCCGCCACGTTGTCCGCCATCTTGGCGGCGGCAATCGTCTGCTGCACCGGAGTGGCGGATGTGGGCGTCGGCACCGCGCCAACGCGGGCGAGATCCGCGTTCACCGTCGTCTCGCGCTGCGCCTTGGCGAAGCGGCGCGCCGCGGCGACACGGGTGCCCGCCGACGTGTCGAACTGCGCGACACGCGTGCCGGCGGACGTGTCGAGCGGTGCGATGGCGGGCGCCGTGCCCGCGGCGGCGCCCGCCATCGGTGCGGCGACCGGCGCGTTCGCGACCACGGCGCTCTCCGCCGCGCCGGACGCCGGCTGCGAGCTCGTCCGCTCGTGCTCGCGCACGATCGCCGTCGCCACGGCGACCACGAGCACCGCCGCGATCGCCGAGCGTGCCGGCGTGAGGCGAAGGAGAGGGACGCTGCGCTTCGCCGGCGTCGGCAGGACGGCCGGCCGCCATGGCTCCGCGGCCGGCGCGCCCGATGCCGGCGGTGCGTCGAGGTCGAGCGACGACAGGATGCGCGACGCGCCCGCGATCAGCCCGCGCGCTTCGGCCACCCGCTCCGCGCATTCGTCACAGCGCTGCAGGTGCGCCTCGAGCGTGGCCGACGCCCGGTCGTCGAGCTGGCGGTCGAGCCACGCATGGATCAGCCCCTCGTCCGGGTGTGCGTCGCGTTCGCTCATCGCGCCTCCCACGTCTGCTGCCCTCGCCTGTGCA
>DASURL010000014.1:0-20493 GCA_036280075.1 Gemmatimonadaceae bacterium
TACAGGCCCGGAGGGAATCGAACCCCCAACCGCCGGTTTTGGAGACCGGTGCTCTACCAATTGAGCTACGGACCTAAACCGCCGGAGTCGGCCCCCGCCCGCTCGTCTGGGCCGGGGCGTTCCCCCTCGCAGCATTGAGGGGTGACTGACGGGAATTGAACCCGCAACCCCCGGAGCCACAGTCCGGTGCTCTAACCAATTGAGCTACAGTCACCGTGGTCACCGCCTCGGTGCGGCCCCTACGCTGCACGAGCCGTAGAGAACAATGATTCTAACCGGCCGAGGACGTCATTTCAACTGGCGTCCCATCGCTGGCGATGCGAACTCGTCGCTGTCGCCGGCCAGCGAGCCTACTTCGCGCGCTCGATGTACTCGCCGGTCGTCGGATTGACGCGAATCTTGTCGCCCGTCGCCACGAACTCGGGCACGTTCACCGTCACGCCGTTCTCGAGCTTCGCCGGCTTCGTCGACGCCGTCTTCGTCGCCGTCTTCATCACCGGGTTCGTCTCGACGATCTCGAGCGTGAGCGAGTTCGGGAGGCGCACGCCGATCGGCTGCCCCTCGTAGAACTCCGCCTGGATCTTCATCCCCGGCTGCATCCACGGCGCGTTGTCACCGAGCGCTTCCTCGTCCATCTCGATCTGGTCGTAGTTGGACGTGTTCATGAAGTGATACGTGCCGCCGGAATCGTACATGTACTCGAGCTCGTGCGTCTCCATCGACGCCGGCTCGATGGAATCGGCGGCGCGGAAGCGGTGGTCGAAGCTCGAGCCCGTCCGCAGGCTCTTCAGCTTGGCCTGCACCATCGCGCGCAGGTTGCCCGGCGTGTGGTGACGGAACTCGACGACGCGCACCGGCTCGCCCTCGAAGACGATGACCATGCCGCGACGGATTTGCGTGGCCGGAACAGCCATGGATACCCCTGCAGAAATTGACGTAAAGTGGGACAGCCTTGGAATTTACATCGAAATGGCGGGGCCGGCAAGCGAGAAGGTGGGGAGATCAGAAGGTCGGAGGGTCGGAGTCCCTGACCTTCCCACCTCCCGACCTTTCGACCACCCCCTTCAGCCCCCGCCACACATTCTCCGCTACCATCGCCTCCCCCGTGTCGTTCGGGTGGATCCCGTCCGCCTGGTTCAACGATGGGTTCCCCGCCACCCCTTCCAGCAGGAACGGCAGCAGTGTCACGCCATGCCCGCGCGCCAGCGCCGGATACATCGCGTGAAACGCGCTCGTGTACCTCGCACCCAGGTTCGTCGGCGCCTCCATCTGCATCAGCAGCACCGTCGCGTTCGGCTGCTCCATCACGATCCGGTCCAGGATCTTCCCGATCGTCGCCTTGCTGGCCGCTACCGGTTGCCCCCGCAACCCATCATTGGCCCCCGTCTCCACCACGATCACCGCCGCGGGCCGGCGCAGCACCCAGTCGAGGCGTCGCAGCAGCCCCGCCGACGTCTCCCCGCTCACGCCGGCATTCACCACCTCGAAATTCATCCCCGCCGAATCGACCTTCCGCTGGATGCGCGCCGGATACGCGCTGTCCGGATCGAGCCCCAGCCCCGCCGTGAGCGAGGTGCCGAGAAAGAGGATCACCGGCCGCTCGCCAGGCACCGCGGAATCGGTCGGCGCTGCACCTCGCGCCACCGAGGCGCTGGACGCGCTGCGTGCGGACGCGTTCTCCTGTGCCTCCGGCTTAGCTTTCCCCGTATCGCCGGCGCACCCCGATACGCCCAGTGCCAGCAGCGCCGCCCACGCTCTCCAATCTCCACGCATGCTCGAAGCCGTCCGGTTGACGAAGGAATATCAGAGCGGCGAGCAGCGGCTCGCCGTGCTGCGCGACGTCTCGTTCACCGTGCCCGATGGCGCCGTCGTCGCCATCGTCGGGCCATCCGGAAGCGGCAAGACGACGCTGCTCGGCCTCCTCGCCGGGCTGGACGTCCCGACGAGCGGTACGGTCCTGCTCGACGGCACCGATCTCTCCCGCCTCTCGGAAGATAAGAGGGCGCAGCTTCGCGGCGCGAAGGTGGGCTTCGTGTTCCAGAGCTTCCAGCTCATCCCCACCCTCACTGCGCTCGAGAACGTGCAGGTGCCGCTCGAGCTGCGCGGCGACGACGGCGCGCCGGCGCGCGCACGCGACCTCCTCGCCCGCGTCGGGCTGGCCGAGCGCGCGCACCACTTCCCGAACCAGCTCTCCGGCGGCGAGCAGCAGCGCGTGGCCATCGCGCGCGCGTTCAGCAATGCCCCGTCCCTGCTCTTCGCCGACGAGCCCACCGGCAACCTCGACAGCGACACCGGCCACCACATCGTCGAGCTGCTGGAGACACTCAATCGCGAGTCGGGCACGACGATCGTCCTCGTCACCCATGACCTCGCCCTCGCCCGTCGCGCGCAGCGCGTGATCCGCCTCGCGGACGGTGCCGTGGTGAGCGACTCGCCCGGCACCGCGCCGGCCGCGACGCCCGGCGCTCCCCCGGAGTGAGCGTCGTGCCCCGCATGCCCCTCATCTCCCTCGCCTGGCGGGAAAGCCGCACTGCGCGCCGGCGGCTCCTCCTCTACATGTCGGCCATCTCGCTCGGCGTCGCCGCGCTCGTGGCCATCGATTCCTTCGCCAGCAACACGCAGCAGAGCGTGCGCGAGCAGGCGCGCGCGCTGCTCGGCGGGGACATCTCCCTGTCGTCACGCCAGCCCTTCACGCCGCGCGTCACCGCCGCGCTCGACAGCATGCGCGCACGCGGCGTCACGTACGCCGACGTCACGACCTTCGGCTCGATGGCGCTCGTGGGTCGAACGGGACGCACGCGCCTCGCGCAGATCCGCGCCGTCTCCGCCGGCTACCCCTCCTACGGCCGGATCGTCACCGACCCCGCCGATGCCTGGTCGCGGCTCCAGGGCGGTCGCTTCGCGCTCGTGGATCCGTCGCTCCTCATCGCGCTCAACGCCCGCGTCGGCGATACGCTCTCCCTCGGCAGCTCGCACTTCACCATCGTCGGCACCCTCGTCAGCGTGCCGGGCGACGTGAGCGTCGCGTCGGCCATCGGCCCGCGCATCTACATCCCCGCCAGCTACGTCGCCGAGACCGACCTGCTGCAGTTCGGCAGCCGCTCCGATCGCGAGACCCTGGTGAAGCTCCCTGCGACGCTCAGCACGGGACAGTTCATCGGCCGCCTGCGTCCCGTGCTCGACTCCGCCAACGTGCGCGCCCGCACGGTGGCGCAGACGGAGTTCAACCTCACCCAGGCCATCGACCAGCTCCGCGATTTCCTGAGCGTGATCGGGCTCGTCGCGCTGCTGCTCGGCGGCATCGGCGTGGCGAGCGGCGTCAACGCGTTCGTGATGCGCAAGATCGACACGGTGGCCGTCCTGCGCTGCCTCGGCGCGACGAGCCGCCAGGTGCTCGCCATCTACATCGTCCAGGCCGTCGCGATGGGGCTCGTCGGCGCCGCAGTCGGCGCGCTGCTCGGCCTCGTCGTGCAGCTCGCCCTGCCGCACGTCCTCGCCGAATTCCTGCCGGTGGACGTGCAGGTCTCACCGGACCTGACGGCCATCACCACCGGCCTCCTCGTCGGCGTATGGGTGGCGCTCGTCTTCGCGCTGCGGCCGCTGGTGGCGTTGCGCAACGTGTCCCCGCTCCAGACGCTGCGTCGGGAGTCCGACGCCGCGGCGCTGCGCGGCGCACGCGTGGACCCATTGCGCATTCTCGTCGCCCTGCTCGTGGTGCTCAGCGTCGCCGCGCTCGGCGTCGCTCGTGCCGAGCGGCCGCTGCAGGGGCTCGCCTTCGCGGGGGGCATCGGGCTCGCCGTCGGACTGCTCTACGTCGCCGCGGCGCTGCTCAGCGCCGCCGCCCGGCACGTGGTGCGCCCGTCGTGGCCCTTCGTGATGCGCCAGGGCGTGGCCAGCCTCTACCGCCCCGGCAACCAGACGCGGTCGGTGGTGCTCGCGCTCGGATTCGGCGTGTTCCTCATGAGCACCGTCTATCAGGTGCAGCACAACATCCTGCGCACCGTCGACGTCAAGCTCGAGGCGTCGCGCGCGAACGTCGTCTTCTTCGACGTGCAGGGCGACCAGGGCGATCCGGTCGACTCGCTGATTCGCGCCGAGGGATGGACGGTCGTGCAGCGCACGCCGATGGTGCCGATGCGCATCGCCTCCATCAACGGCGTGCCGGCCGCACGCATCGTCGGCGACACCACCCGCGGCCAGCGCCGACGGGAAGGCTGGGCGGTACGCCGCGAGTTCCGCTCCACCTGGCGCGACACGCTCGCACCCTCCGAGAAGGTGACCGCCGGCCGCTTCCATACCGGCGGCACGAAGCCTCCTGCACTCCCCGCCATCTCCGTGGACGTCGCGGTGGCGCACGACCTTGGGCTCGCCATCGGCGACACCGTCGTGTGGAACGTGCAGAGCGTGCTCGTCCCTACGCGGGTGACGAGCTTCCGCGAGGTGAACTGGACGCGCTTCGAGCCGAACTTCTTCGTCGTGTTCGAGAGCCGCGCCCTGCAGGACGCGCCGCATCAGTTCGTGGTGCTCGCCGACGTGCGCGGCGACGCGAACGTCGCCCGCCTGCAACGCGACGTGGTGACGCGATTCCCCAACGTGGCGAGCCTCGACCTGACGCTGATCCAGCAGACGGTGGGGCGAGTGCTCGGCAAGGTGACCTCAGCCGTGCGCTTCCTCGCCGGCCTCAGCCTCGCGCTCGCCATTCCCGTGCTGTTCAGCGCCGTGAGCGCCACGCGCCGCGAGCGGCTCCGCGAGGGGGTGCTGCTCAAGGTGCTGGGTGCGACGAAGCGCCAGGTGGGGCGCATCATGCTCGCCGAGTACCTGCTGCTTGGCGCGCTCGGCAGCCTGGCTGGCGTGGCGTTGAGCGTGGGCGCCGCGTGGGCGCTCATGCATTACGTGTTCGACCAGCCCTTCTCGCCCGCGGCGACGCCAGCGCTCCTGGTGGCACTGGTGATGATCGCGATCGCGGTGAGCATCGGGATGCTCACGAGCCGCGACGTGTTCCGCGAGACGCCGATGGCCGCCCTGCGCGACGCCTGACGGCGCGCGAGCAGGGCGACGCGAGCCCGCGGGCTAGGGTGCGACCGACTGGATGGTCGAGGAAAAGCCGCCTGGCTGGCCGCTGACCTGTGCGGCACACGCGAGGAAGAGCCCGGTGGTGAACGCCAGAATGATCCGCTGCGCGGCGGGCGTGAAACGCTTCATGATCTCGGGACTGTAGGCGCGCGGACCGGACGACGGCCATTCGCGGCGCGGGGAAGGAGCAACTGTTGGGAGGACGACGCCGGGAGAAGGGGCGTCACGTGAAACTTAGGCGGAAGGTCGGAAGGTCGGAAGGTCGGAAGGTCGGAAGGTCGGAAGGTCGGAAGGTCGGAAGGTCAGGGGCTGGATTGCGAACGCTTGCGGAGCACCAGCATCAGCCGGACGATCATCCGTCTTGTAGTACGCAGTTGTGAAAGGAGCGTTCCGCACTGGTCGATTCCGACGTACCCGAGATCGACAGCCACTTCGAGCTGGAACTCGAGCTCGTTGAGCGAGCCTGTGGCCCGGTGCAGGTACGCGAGAAAGGCGCGATCCCCGTGGCCCCCGCAACCTTCGGAGATGTTGGAGCCCACCGACACGGCCGCCCGCTGCATCTGGGACGCCAGGGCGAAGCGCTCGTGGTTCGGGAATCCTGCAGTCAGGCGGTAAGTCTGCGAGGCGATCCGAAGTGCCTCTTCGCGAACCTTGAGCTTCTTCGGGTTCTGCATGGACTCACCTTATTACGCGACCGACGGCGAGCGTCAGCAATTCTGCGCGCCTGTCATCATGCGAGCGCCGCGATAACGCGCGTGATCAGCCCACGACCTTCCGACCTTCCGACCTTCCGACCTTCAATTCTTTCGCCCTGCCAATCGCCTTCATCAGGATCCCCTCGTCCACAATCGGCTTCGTCACGTAGTCATCGAAGCCCGCCGCGAGGTATTTCTCGCGGTCGCCCGACATGGCATGGGCGGTGAGGGCGATCACCGGCAGGGAGCACAGGCCACTGTCGGCGCGGATGCGGTCGAGGATCTCGTTGCCGTCCATCCCCGGCAGGGAGATGTCGAGCAGCACGAGGTCGGGGCGCGAGGCGCGCAGGCCCGCGAGGGCCTCGATGCCGTTCTCGTACTCCACGAGATCGTACTCGTCGCCCAGGAGGGCCCGAAGCAGGAGGCGATTGTCGGCGTTGTCCTCCACCACGGCGATCGTCGTCATCCGTCCTCCCGCGCGCGCGCCGCGGCGAGCCATTCGCGTACGCGCGGCTCTTCCGCATCGAGGTCGTCGAGCACCCGACCGAGCCCTTCCATCGCGCCCGCCTTGGCCAGGTGCTCTCCCTCCTGGCTCAGCCGGTGCATCCGGAGCGCGCCAAGCTGCGCCGCGCTGCTCTTCAGCGCATGCAGCTCGTGCTCCACCACGGGGCAGTCGCCGCGCGTCAGCCCGCTCCGCGCCGCGCTCAGGCGCTGCGGCACTGCCTGCAGGAAAAGCGTGATCATGTCGCCGAGCAGCTTCTGGCCGCCGAATCGGCGGAGGCGCTCGAGCGCTTCCGGATCGGTCTCGGGAAAGTCCGCGTGCGGGGTCGAATCGGCGTCCATCGAATCGGAGAGCGCGGTTGGAGAGGGTGCTCGACGGACGGCGGTGCCGTCGCTAGCGTACGGCGCATGACCCGGACCGTCAGGCACTCGTGAAGGAAGATCCTGAACGCACGCGGCGCGACATCCGCGCGGCGTTCATCTTCGGCATCGTGGCGGCGACGCTGGAGCTCGGCGCGCTGCTCTGGTTCTTCCGCTGACGGCCTGCCGCGCTCAGGGATAGCGCGGCGCGGCGGCGGTGTCCTCGTCCTCCTGGAGGATGCCCGTCTGCGCAGGATGCCGGCAGCGGAACGGCCGCGCACCACGCGCGATCGCCGAGTCGCGTGCCACCCTGCACGTCTCGAGCGCGCCGTCGATCGCCTGCTGCAGCTCGTTGCGCAGCATGTCGGTCTGTGGCGCCGACGCGTGCTCGGTGAGGAAGATCTTGTACTCCTGGAAGGCCGTGCGCAGCTCCAGGCCTGCACCGCGCAGCTGCCCCTGGCGGGTGAAGTCGCGCGCGCGGTTCACGTGCAGCATGACTTCGCGCGCGTCGGCCTCGGCGGTGCTCGTGGTCGGCGGCACGACATTCACCGGCGCCGAGTCGCCATTGGCCCGCTCGGTCGCCTGCATCGCCGCGCGGCGCAGGCGCAGGCCGCCATCCATCGGCGAGAGTGAATCGCTCGCCGGTCCGGTGGCCGAGTCGGGGCGCGTGCTGTCCGTGGCTGTGAGGGCCGTGCCGGCGAGGGTCACCCGCATGGCCGTGCTGTCGGTGGAGATCGCGCTCGCGGCGAGCGGCGCGACCACGGCCGGGTTCTTCGTCGTCGAGTCGAACGCCGTGGCCGGCATCGGCGTCGGCACGACAGCGCTCCCGCCGCGCAGCAGGGTGCGAAGCTGGCCCGGCGGCCGCAGCGCGAGCGCCGCTCCCCCGATCACGAGTGCGAGAGCGACGAGCACCAGGCCACCGCGGCGCCGGCGTGGCGCCGGTGCCACCACGGGGCGCGGACGGGAGGTCGTCGTGCTGACGGCCGGCACCACGGCCGGCGTCATCATCCGCGTGGCCGCACCGACGACCAGCGCCGCCCCCTTGAAGGTGGGGAGACCCGTGGCGCCGCGCACGTCGCGGGCGAAGTCCATCACGTTGCTGTAGCGCTCATCCGGCTCAGGCGCGAGCGCACGGTCGAGCGCCTTCTGCACGCGCGGCGGCCATGGCACGTTCGGCCTGACCTCGCTGAGCGTGAGGGGCCTCGCCGTGAGGCGCTGCACCAGCGACTGCTTGGAGGTGAGCGCCGGGTGCGGCAAAACGCCCGTGAGCATGTTGAAGAGCACGAGCGCGAGCGAGTACAGGTCGGTGCGCGCATCGAGCGCCTCACCGGCGATCTGCTCGGGGCTCATGTACTCGGGCGTGCCGATCGCCACGCCCAGCGACGTGACCGTCTGGTCGCCCGACTGCGTGGTCTTGGCGATGCCGAAGTCCACGATCTTCGCCTGTTCGCGCCCGTCGTGCTGCGTGGTGACGAGGATGTTGTCCGGCTTCAGGTCCCGATGGACGATGCCGAGGAGGTGCGCCGCGTGCAGCCCGTCGGCGATCTGGCCGGCCAGCTCCGCGGCCCGGGCGGGGACGAGCGGTCCGCCGTCGCGCAGGATGGCGGTGAGGGTCTTCCCCTCCACGTATTCCATCGCGAGGTAGAGGGTGCCATCCTCGGTCTCGCCGAAATCGTAGATCGCCGCCACATTGGGGTGGTTGATGCGGCTCGCGTTGGCGGCCTCACGATTGAAGCGGCTGATGGCATCCGGCGTGGGGGCCAGTGCCGGGCTCATGACCTTCACCGCGCTCAGGCGCCCCATGCGCACGTGCTCGGCGAGGTAGACGCGACCCATGCCCCCCTCGCCGAGGGTACGCAGGACGCGGTACCGGTCCGCGAGGACCTTCCCGATGAACGGGTCCTCGTAGACGACAGTCGCCCCGAGCCTCGCCCCGTCGCGGGGGCAGTTCTCGTGCTCGGGGCCGTACTCGGTGCGGCACAGCGGGCAGACGTTCACGTTGGCTGCGCTGGGTTGTGCGGGGGGAGAGCTCTCGGAGGAAGGACAATCAGGGTGGGGGAGAAGTCACGGATGGGGACGCCAGGAAGGCCGGCGCGAGTCCTGCGACGCTGGCCGGGCACCCCCCTCCGCCGGAAAGGTCGATCGCACATCGGGAGGCCGCTCATGCATCTGCTGCTCGTCGCGCTCGCGCTGCAGCTTCGCACGGTCGCACTCGCTGCTCCTGTCACGCCGCCCAGGGCGGCTGACGCCCTTGCCGACTCGGTGCGCGCCGCCAGGCGTGCGCGCAGCGAGCAGGCGTCGTTCGAGCGATCGCGCCGAGCCTACCTTCCCAACGATCCCGGTGCGGATGGCCGTTGCGACGTGCACGTAGGTCGCTTCTGCTGGTGGTCGGATGCGACGCCGCCCGCGCTCCCCCCCGAGGCTCCCTCCACGGTGGCGCGTCGCGCGCTGCTCATCTCCCTGTTCGACTCCCTGCTCGCCGAGCACCCGGGCGACGACTGGATCGCCGGCATGGCGGTGCACTATCGCATCGAGTCGCATGATCTCGCGGCCGCGGACAGCGCGGCGCGACGATGCCGCGGCACCGGCTGGTGGTGCGCCGCGCTCGTTGGCTACGCAGCCCACGCGCGCGGCGAGGTGGCAAGCGCAGACTCCGCCTTCAACGTCGCCCTCGCCGCGATGCCGGAGGAGCAGCGCTGCGACTGGACCGACATCCACACCCTGCTCCCCGGCGACGCGCGCGGCCGCTACGAAAAGCTGCCCTGCGCCGACCGCGCCGCCGTGGACTCGCGCTACTGGATGCTGGCGCGGCCGCGTCTTGCATCGCCGGCGAACGACTGGCACAGCGAATTCCTGTCGCGACGGGTGCAGGCATGGCTCGCACGTCGCTCGCTCACGCCGCAGGGGCTCGGCTGGGGGGACGACGCCGAAGAGCTGCTGCTGCGCTTCGGCTGGCCAGTGCGATGGGGCCGCGTGGAGCATCCCTTCTCGACCCTCACTCCAGAGGTCTCCGTGATCGGCCACGATCCCTGGCCGAGCTTCGACTTCGGGCCGCGCGAGGCGCTGCTCGATTCCACCGCGTCGGCCGCGTCGGACGACGACGGGTGGGACCTGCACTCGCAGCGTTCCGTGGCCCGCTACCAGCCACACGGAGTCGACCGCCTCATTGGCGTGACGACGCAGCTCGCGCGTTTCCGCCGCGCGGATTCCACCCTGCTCGTGAGTGCCTTCTTCGTCGGTGACGATTCCATTCGTGCCCCGGACGCGCGGCTGGCCGCGACGCTGGCCGATGGGACCACGTTCGTGAGTGCTCCCGATTCCACCATGAGCGGGGCGTTGACACTCATGGTGCCCGGAGAGCCGGCGGCGGCGGGCGTGGAGATCACGGATAGCGTGAGCCACACGTTCGCACGCAGCCGCACGCTGCTCGCGCCACAGCAGCCCGGAGAAGAGCTCTCCACCGTGCTGCTCTACCGCGGCGGCGGCGACCCGCCGGAGGGCCTGGATTCCGCCGTGGCGAGGGCCATCCCCGCCTCGCGCGTGGAGCGCACGCAGCCCGTCGGCCTCTACTGGGAAGCGTACCGGGCGGCTGGCACCAGTGACAGCGCGATGGTGTCCATCAGCGTCGAGCGCGTGGATCGCAGCATCTTCCGCAGCGCCTTCCAGAAGCTTGGCATCTCGCAGGACGACAGTCCGCTCCGGCTCGCGTGGACCGACACGAGACCGGTGGTCGCGGGCGTGAGCACGTACGCGGTCTCCCTCGACCTCGGCAACCTCGCGCCCGGACGATATCGCATCTCGCTCTCGCTCGGCCACGGTGACCACCCGCCGCTCGTCGCGACGCGAGAGCTCGAGCTCGTGGATCATTGACGCGACCAGCCGGGCGCTGCGTCTCGAGGTGCCGACCGAGGGGGGCATGCTTCGTGCCCCCCTCGGTCTCGCAATGAGCTCCGAAGACCGGACGGACGTCGTCATCATCGGTGCCGGCGTCGCCGGCCTGGCTGCCGCGAGGCGCCTGCGCGAGCACGGTGTGCGGTGCCTGCTCCTGGAGGCGCGCACGCGCATCGGGGGACGTGTCTACACCATCCGCGACGCCCGCTCGCCCGTGCCGATCGAACTTGGCGCCGAGTTCGTGCATGGCGAGGCACCCGAGCTCGCCGATATCGCGCGCGAGGCGGCACTCACCGCGGTGGACGTCGTTGGCGAGCGCTGGAGCGCCTCGCATGGACGGTTCACCGCCCTGCCCGATTTCTGGGAGCGCGTGGACCGCGTGCTCAGTCGCGCGAAGGCGAGCCGGGAGCCCGATCGCCCCCTCTCGGCCTTGTTCGCCGAGCGTCCCGGCGGACACCGGTTCGCGAGGGACCGCACCCTGGCGCGTGAGTTCGTGGAAGGATTCCACGCCGCCGAGCTGGATCGCATCAGCGAGCGCGCCGTGGCCGAGGGGGGAAATCCCGGCGAGGACCCGGCGGAGCAGCGCATGGCCCGCTTCGTGGACGGCTATGGTGCCGTGGTGGAATGGCTCGCCGCGCCGGTGCGCGCGGAGATCAGGTGTGGACGCGTGGTGGAACGCGTGGAATGGGAGAAGGGCCGCGTGCGCGTGCTCGCCGCGACGGCCGGCGCTGCGGAGACCTGCCACGCGCGTGCGACGGTGCTCACCGTACCGGTGTCCCTGCTGCGCGGTGACGCTCGCGGCGAGGGTGCGATCAGCTTCACGCCGGAGATCACCGCGGTGCGCGAGGCGGCGGCGACGCTGGCAATGGGCCAGGTGCGACGTATCGCGCTGCTGCTCGATCGTCCGCTCGTCGAGCTGCTCGACGAACGCCGTCGCACGCAGCTCGCGGATCTCACCTTCGTGCACGCGCGTGGAGTCGACGTTCCGGTATGGTGGACCGCCTTTCCCTTGCGCACCACCCTGCTGATCGGATGGGCGGGCGGTCCCGCGGCGATCGCACTCGAGCAGCATCCCGGAGAGCTCGAGGCGCGCGCCGTGACGTCACTCGCCTCGGCGATGGATCTGGATCGGCGACGCCTGGCGCGTCATGTGGTCGCGTCGTTCTCGCACGACTGGGGTCACGATCCCTTCGCGCGCGGCGCGTACAGCTATGCACTGGTTGGCGGTGCCGAGGTCCCCGCCCGCCTCGCGAAGCCCGTACAGCACACGATCTTCGTGGCCGGCGAGGCGACGGACGAGGCGGGACGGACGGCGACCGTGCATGGCGCCATCGCGTCGGGATACCGCGCGGCGGAACAGGTTGCACGCGCGTTGACGCGCGGCTGAGTGGCGGGCGCGTTGCCGACCGTACGACCGGATGCCCGCACGGCTCGTCGTCGCCTGCTCGCCATCGCGGCGGTGCTGGCGGCGGCGGGCTGTCGCGGCACGCCGTCAAAAGGCGCAGCGCTCGAGGCGCTCGAGCGCTCTCCACTCAGCCACGACACGTCGACGATCTACCGCCGGGTGTGGAAGGACGGGCCGCCCTGGTTCTCCTGTGCCGAGGTGATCGCGAAGTTCGATGGCCATGCCGACACCGCCGCCGTGCGCAACCAGGTGGGCAACTGGCGTCCGCTCGTCGTGTCGGCGTGGCTCGTGCTGACGGACACCTCCGCGGGCGTGGTGAGTGAACCGGGATGGTGCGCGGCGCGCCTGACGGACCAGGGACAGCTCAACGCGCGTGGATGGATCGCCGTGGAACGGGATTCCTTTCCCACGGGGCATCCACGTCGAGGATGGACGGTGCCCATCGGCCACCAGAAGCTCGGCGTGCTCGAACGCCCGGAGCGCGTGGGGAAGGACACCGCGCGCGTGGAATACGTGGCGACGGTCGCGCCCAACGTGAACGGGTCCGCGATGGCCGCCGATCGCGACAGCACGTATCGCGCAGCGCTGATGGTGAAGTCGGACGCCGGCTGGCGAGTGATCCAGGTGCAGGCGATGGCGCGCCGCGATACGACGCCATGAACGAAACGAGCCGCACCCGAAGGTGCGGCTCGCCCGTGCAACGACGACAGACGATCAGGCGTTCAGCTTGTTCTTCCGACGACGTGCCGCGCCGAAGATGCCGATGAGGCCCGTGGCGAGCAGCGTCATCGACGCCGGCTCGGGGGTGGCCGTCACCAGCGCCTGGACGCTCGTCGGGTTCGCGGCGTTGTTGACGCCGATGGCGTAGCCCACGCCGGCCGCCGGTCCGATGTTGTCGAAGATCATCTGGTACGTGGTGTTGCCGATGACGACCGTCTGCGGGGCGGGCGTCCAGATCAGCGAGCTGAAATCCGGGCCGGTCCGCACCGAGCCGGAGAACGAGCCGACCGTGGTGCCGGTACCGGTGGTCGGGTTGGTCTGCTGGATGGCGAGCGTGAACATCACCGCGCCCGACGGAACCGTGACGTCACCGGTGCCGGTGAGCGAGAAGTTACCGAGGCTCACCACGCTGCCGCTGCCGATGAGGCCCGGGTTCAGGTCCTTGGCGTGATACGTGAGCGTGAAGCCGCCGCCCGTGCAGGAGTCACTGTGTGGTGCTCCCGGCGCCAGACTGACGGGCGTGTCGCACCCAGGGAACGCGCTCGTGAAGTATCCCTGCGTGTAGTAGTTGACCTGCGCCTGCGCCGGTATAGCGGCGATGACCGCCGCCACCAGAGCACCCGTTACTGCTCTTGTCGCGATCCGCATTCGTCTCCTCCCCTGATGATTACCACGACGTGCGGCCGGTGTGGCCGGCCGCGACTCCAGCCGTCGAGCACTCGCTCGAGCGACCGTCCTGCACTTGCAACAGCCAGACCTCCGGCGTGACAAACCGCCGGGAGTCGTGCCTACCAACCCTTCTGCCCGAAGAGCATCACGGGCAGCGTCATCGTCATGATCCGCAGGTCCTCGAGGAGACTCTGGCGGCGAATGTATTCGAGGTCGTACTGCACCTTGCGACGCACGTCGTCCACACACGCGTCGTAGCACTGGTTGATCTGCGCCCACCCCGTGATCCCGGGCTTCACGCGCTGGCGGAAGCGGTACATGGGAATTCCGTCACGCAGGTCGGCGAAGAGTGACGGGCGCTCAGGGCGCGGACCAACGATGTTCATGTCACCCTTCAACACGTTCAGGAGCTGCGGCAGCTCGTCGAGCCGCGTGCGGCGAAGCACGCGCCCCACGACGGTGACTCGCGGATCGGCGCGCATCGCCCATACCGCACGTCCGTCCGGCTCCGCGTTCACGTGCATCGAGCGGAACTTGTACATCGTGAACGGACGCCCACCGAGGTCGTGCACGCGCCGCTCGTCGCGCGACCGGCGGCCGTACCGGCGGTCGACGCCCACGCGTACCTGCGAGTAGAACACGGGACCGCGAGAGGTGAGCTTCACGGCGAGCGCGATGAGCAGGAAGATCGGCGAGAGCGCGAGGAGCGCGATGGCCGCGATCGTCACGTTCAGGGCGCGGCAGAGCTGCTCGTCACGCTCGCGCGGACGCACGTCCTCCACCACCGCCTCCATCGGGAGCTCGACGTCCAGCAGCGCATCTGCGGCGGGCGCGAGATCGGGACGCGGAAGGTCGGCGAGCGGGAGATTGGGGACCGGGAGACTGGGGAGCGGGAGGTCGGCGAGCGGAAAGGTGAGCAGCTCGAGGTGCAGTTCCGACTTGCGAAGGTCAGGGGCGCGCTGCTCGCCGGAACGCCGACGCACCGGCGTACGGCCAGCGGCCGGCACGTCGATCGTCGCCCGTGGCACCGGCATCGCGCTCGCAGCTCCCTCCATTCGCAGTCTCCTCCTCGTCTCAGGCCGTGGTCATCGTGAGTCCGCCGCGGGATGTACGAGCGCCAGTACCGCTGACTCTCTGGTCCTCGTCGTCACCGCGCGGAGGAAGCGCAGTGGCCCGCGGTAACGCACATCACATACCAACCCTGTCGCGCCCGGTCGGGAGGCGGATGACGGGAGGACCGGAGGACCGGAAGACCGGAAGACCGAAAGACCGGAAGACCGGAAGACGAAAAAAAAAGTCGGGATGTCAGGTGAACTCTGACATCCCGACCTTCCGACCTTCCGACCTCCCGACCTTCCGACCTTCCGACCTCCCGACGTCCGACCGTCCCCACACACGACGCCCCGCCGCGGCGTGGGCCGGGCGGGGCGTCGGAAATACAATGGGCCTGGGTAGAGTTGAACTACCGACCTCACGCTTATCAGGCGTGCGCTCTAACCACCTGAGCTACAGGCCCTGCTGGAGCCTTTGAATCTAGCACAACGACGCTCGCGGTCAATCGTCCGCGCTCGCTGGAAGCCGAAAGGGGACAGAATGTCACGCCGGCGAGCCGATGGCCCGATCGAGGCGATAATCGGAGAAGCGAGCGGCATGGTCTTCCCGCTCACGCGCCTCTCCGCTGCCACGACCGTCCATCGCGCACCGTGTCGCTCCGTCACTCCCTGCTCCCGCTCATCGCCCTGCTCGCCCTCTGCATTGCCGGGGACGAAGCACGCGCGCAGGCGACGAGCGGCAGCATCGGCATCGGCGCGATCATTCTCGCCCCGGCGCCTGGCGCGCTGGCCGGCCCTCTCCAGCTCCAGCTTGGACAGGATGGAACGGAGCTCGCCATCCGCGGCGAGCCGGCAAATCCCGGAGCGCCGACGATGCTCTTTCTACGCGCGCAGCGCCCCGGCGGGTCGCCCGCGGTCCGGACGTTCATCGGGCAGAGCATGGTCGCGGGTCGAGCAGTGCATGTGCGCGTGCCCGACGCCGCACGCAGCGTCGGCGTGCGGCTCGAGCGGCTGATCCTCGCCGGAACCTGAGGCGTCAGCCTCCCGGAGCCGCCGCATGGAGCGCGATCGGAGGCACCTCGATCGCTTCCTCTCCCTCCATCGGCACCACGACCCACACCTCCGGCGACGCGGCCTTCAACACGGCGAGCGAGGATGCGCTCACCGTGAGCCGATACCGGCCCGGTCGCATGCGGCTGATATAGAAGGCGCCATCGCCGAAGGTGCGGGTGAGGTACAACCCGCCAGTGGTGGAATCGCGCAGCTCGAGTGACACGCCGGCCGGCACCGCCATCCCGGAATCCGGCGTCAGGCGGCCCAGCACTTCGCGCGTGTGCACGAGGGGAAAGACGACGCCCGTGAACTGATGTGGCGACGGGCGGAGGAAGTGCGAGGGCACGGCAGGCACCCACGCCGGATCCTCGAGCGACAGCGTGTCGAGCTCCACCTCGACTCGCTCGTACGGCGTCGCGCTCCACGACGAATATCGGCCGGACGAGTCGGTGCGAACTCGAAGCCCCCCCACGCGGACCATGGCGTTCGCAACCGGGTGGTCCGTGGTATCGTACGTGCCGCTGCCATTGACGTCCTGGAACACCCGGCCCTCCACCCCGGAATAGCCCAGCCCTCCATAGGCGAGCGGCGTGGCGCGGCGCACCGAGCCCACGGCGACGGCGCCCGTGGCGGAGTATCCGCCATCCACGTGCCCCGCGCGGCTGCTGACGCGCGTCAGCAGCCGCGCGCCCGTGGTCGTGAGCGTCGCACTCACGACGACCTGCGTGCCCGGAATCCCGTGCAGCTTGCGGAGTGCGACGTTCGTGTAGCCGACGCTGTTCTGGATCGACAGCGCACCTTCCCACTGGACGAGGCGCGAAGCCTGGAAGCCGCCCTCGAGCCGCACGATCGGCACGCCCAATCCCGACAGCCGTCCAGCGTCGATGGAGAACGACGGCGCGACGCGCACGATCGGCGAGCCGGCGCTGTCGGGGTGCACCTGGGCGAGGGGATCCGACTGCACCCCGAGCTCGAGGAGGCCGCGCCGGATCGGCGTGCTCACACTGACGTCCCAGCGGTTCGACGCGGTGGCGCGATCGCGCTCGAACCGTGAGCCCAGGTTGAGCCCGCGGCTGCCCAGTCGAGGCAGCAGGTGCAGGAGGCGCAGCGAGCTCGAAACGAACCAGGCGCCTTCCGCCGTGGACACCCCGATGCCTCCTTGCCCTGCCTCGTTCATCCCGGCGCTGACGTTCCCGATCACGCGGTCGTCGCCATCGTGCGTCAGCGAGCCACGTACGTAGGCCCGCTCGCGCGCCTGCAGCTGCACGGCCCACTCGGCCGCGGGAACGATGCTCACCGCGCCGTAGCCGCGTCGGTCGGTGTGCGTGGAGTCGCGGAGGCCATCCATGCCAAGCTGCATCGTCAGCCACCGACGGACGCCGTGCCGCAGCTCGGCGTAGCCGAGGGCGTCGCACTGCTGCAGGGCGCACCGGCCGCCACCCGCTGCGTATTGCCACTCACCGGCGTGAAGCTGGTCCACCGGGATGACGAACGTCACGGCTGATTCCCTGATCTCCCCCGCTGGTCCGTACAACCGCACCCGCAGCGGCGTGGTGCCGTACCGGAGCGGAACGCTCACGGCGCCACCACCCGACGCGTCGGAAAAACCGACCAGCCGATCCCCCTCGTAGACTTCGTACTCCCACCCTGCCGGCAGCGGCTGCGCGAACGGGACCTCGCCGAACTGCAGGTCGCGGACGAAGGGCGCGTTGGTGATGCTCGCTCCACGCATGGCGTGCGCTTGCGCCCCGTCGCTCACGATATCTCCCAGTTGCAGCTGGCGAAGCCAGTGTCCGTCCGGAAAGACGCGCAGGAACGAGCCGTCCGCCTCGGTCCGCGGACCCGCGCCGGCCGCGTTCGCGAGACGGGTGACGAAGTGTGTCTTGAGCATTCCCCCCAGCACACCCAGCCCGATGCGGCCACTGACGCTCGTCGGCGACGCGAACGGCGCCACCGGCCCCCCCAGGGACCACTCGGCGACGCCGAAGCCGGTGCGCGGCACAAATGGCACGGCGGGGGGAGTGGAGCCGGCTTCCAGCGCCAGCCGTCGCCGCGCATCGTCGCGCCGCTGCTGCGCCTCCTCGTGGATCTCCGCCGGAAAGCCACCCTCGCGCGAGACATGCACCGTCAGCGTGGCGAGATCGACGTCGATCGTTCCATCGATCATCGCCGCAAGTCGTGGCGCCGCGACCCACACCTCACTCGACGTGGCCACCAGGGACGCGGAGTCGGCGCTCGTCCACGAGAGCACGACCTCCGTCCCGGAGCCCGGACGCGAGACCCGCAGCTGTGCGCTGTCGCGAAGGATGCGATGCGGGACGCCGAGCGCGGACAGCAGCGCGTGCACGGGGACGAGGAAGGCACCGCGCGGCGACACGAGGAGCGGAAGCGTGACGGCGGGCAGCTCCGGCGCGGCGAGCTCGAACAAGCCTTCGTCGAACCCGCGCGGAGCATCCTGGGCTTGCGCGACCGGGGCGTGCGTGGCCAGCGCGAACAGGATCAGCAGACGCGCGCAGGGGAGCCGGTGAGGCACGCGTCAGTTCGCGACGATGAGCACGGTGGCGCTCGCCGCGTAGTGCCCGGGCCGTTGCGACGCCGCCGGCGACACCGACGCTCCCAGGTACAGCGCGAGCTGGTCGTTGACGAACACTTTCGGCCCTGGGCCGAACTTCGTCGGCCGCACGCGCGTGGTGGGACTCGCCACCGGATCCCAGGACGCAAGCGACGCCGTCTGGCAGACACCGAGGACGTTCAGCTCGCACGCCGTCGCATTCGCGCCCGCGAAGCTCAACGGGATCGTCGCTCCTCCCGGCCCCGCGAGGGTCGCGGGGAGGGTAAGGGTGATGTCCACCGACTTGCGGCCGAGGAGGCCGCCGAGATGGAACTCCGCACCCTGCGGCGTCCTCGGCGCCACGGCGGTGGTCGTACCCGGCACCACCGTCCCGAAGGTCAGCGGGCGGATGCCACTCCCGGTGATGGGGGGAAAGAGGATGTCCAGCGTCGTCGCCACGCCCGCGGTGATGCCCGCCTGCGCGCGCAGCACTCGCGGTGCGGCGAGCACCAGCAGCGCGAGCGCGATCAGTCCTGCACGGCGGAGCATGGCGCGGACGTCGTCAAACGCTCAGCGAACCGCGGCGACGCCCGTGATCGGCGCGCTGCGTACCGGGCCGACGCCTGGCAGGTCCGGCCGCTCGGTGTCCACCACGTAGCGTACCTCGAGCGGCCCGTCGGGCAGCGGTGCGTCGCCCCGCAGCACGAAGCGGCGACGCAGGTCGCGATAGACCGCCACGACATCCTCGGCGTCTGCGAGCTTGTGGCCGGCGGAGTCATACAGTTCGGCGCGCACGCGGCCGAGGAAGACTGCGTTCCCCTCGCGATGCAGGTCCACCGTGAACTGCACGCCGTCGCCCGTGCGGCGAGCGGCCGGCGTGGCGGCGACCGCCGTCCGCATGGTGCCCTTCTGGAAGAACACCGCCGTCGCGAAGGTGGTCTCCAGCGACAGCTGCATGTGCACCTGGCCCTGCGTCTGCTCGATGGGCGGCTCACCGCCGCGCGACTTCACCAGCACGCGCCCCCAGTACTCCCCGTCGGCCAGTCCGACGGGCGCCACGACGGTCACGCGCACCACCTGCCGTTGGCCAGGCTGGAGCACCAGCCGCCGCGGAAAGGCGCGCAGCCAGTCCACCGCGGACGGCTCCCCGGTGGCCGCCGAGTCGGTGATGCTGACCGCGAGCGTGCCCGTGCTGTCCGACGTCGGGTAGCCGAAGCCGAAGGTGATCTCGATCTCCTCGGCGCGACTGCTCGTGTTGATGAGCGTGAGGAGGGCGGAGGGATTGCGCGCGGAGAGGTAGAGTGCCGTGGGACTCACCGTGACGGCTCGCGCGGCGGTGGCCAGCAGGGTGACGCCGGCGGCGGCGAGCAGCAGGGTTCGCGAAACGAGGCGCATCAGGTGCCTGGCTGGCTGACGATGACGAGAATGCGAGCGGTATAATGCCCGGCCCGCTGGGTGGTGGCCGGCTGCGCGGTGCCGCCCAGGACGAGATGTGTCACACGATCGGTGGCGAGCTGCACGCGCTGGAGCTGCTGCGGATCGAACGGCAGGACGGGCCCGCCGGATGACTGGAGCAGTCCGGCGCTCATCGTCGAAAAGGAGAGGGGAAGCGAGCCGCCTTCAGGTGAGACGAGTGCGGCGGGGAGGACGAAGGTGACATCGAGCGACCCGGTGCCCGCGAGCGCCACGACACCGCGTCGCGCCACGTCATCGAGCGGCACCGTTTCCGGTGCCCCGGGCAGGAGCAGGCCGAATGACAACCCCTGCACCGGGCTGACGGTGGCCACCTGCGCGTGCGCTGCGGCCACCGTCGGGCTCCAGACGAACAGCAGCGCGGCGAGGGCACCGCGCTGCCACGTTCCACGCATCGATCGGGTCGAGAAACGTCCCTCGATCGATCAGTTCGCCGTCGCGGTGATGCGAATCGTGCCGGAGTAGTTGCCCGGGACGGTGTTCGTCTGCGCGGCCGAGAGCGAGCCGTTGAAGATCACGAACTCGTTCACGAGCGACGTCGGCGCCGAGACGGTGAGCACCGCGCTCGTGGCCGTGGCCGGCGCACAGGTGGAGAAGGCGCTGGTGATGGTGGCCGCCGTCGAACCGGTGCCGCAGGTGTACGTCGGGGTGATGGTGCCGCCCGGGCCGGTGATCTGGCCGGTGGCGGCTGCGTCGGGGAGGGTCCAGATCACGCCGACGTTGCGCGAGAAGGCGATGCTGCCGGTGCCGGTGGCGGCGGTGCCCGGCGTGACGCTGCCGAAGCTGAGCGGGGTGGAGGCCCCGAAGGCGAACACGGTCGCGATGTCGGCGGAGGCGTTGATGGAACCGGTCTGTTGCGCCTGGGCCATGGAGGGCAGCGCGACGAAGGCGATGGCAGCGAGGACACGCAGGGTGTTCTTCATGATCGGGCTCGGGAGGAAGGAAGGGAGCGACGCCAGCGAGCGATTGTCGATTCGCAACAGGCGATGGCAGATCGCAAGTCGGCGAGCTGCGACTCGGCGCGCAGCAAGGGCACGGATCGCGCCACGG
>DASURL010000015.1:0-4356 GCA_036280075.1 Gemmatimonadaceae bacterium
CATCCGTCACTCCCGGGATTGAATTGTCCGAGACGCCCACGGCGTCTCACCACGAACTGAACCCGCCCCCCAGGAACAGCGCCCAGCTCCACCGCCCGTCCAGGCTCAGCGCCCGCCCGAACCCCGCCGTGAGCGGCGTGAAGGCGAACTGCCGCTCTCCGCGCTTCGCCGAGGCGCTAACGGCCGGCGACGCGCACACCTCCGGCAGCTGCTCCAGCCGCTCGAGGCGCACCGTCGCCCACTGCGGGCTCACCGCATCCACCGTCGCCGCGCGGATGCCGTGCCGGTCCGGCGTCCCGCACCCGACGCGCAGATCCACCGGTATCGCGTCGAGCGCCACGTCGATCGCCATGCGTGCCGAGTCGGGCGGCGCGGGAATCGCCACGTCGGCGTCGATGGTGTACGGCGCCTGCCGCACGTCGAAGCGCGCCCGGCGGACCTCGTCGCTTCCCTGCACCACAGCTGCATTCGCCGCCGCGCGCGACAACGAGTCCACGGCGGCGACCATCTGGTACCGCGCCTTGCGCTCCCTGCCGAGCGCCCGGTCGAGCGCATCGGCGCGCTGCGCCCCCTGCACCACCAGCCGCTCGGCCACCCGCAGCGAGTCGCCGAGCAGCTCGGCAATCCTTCGCGACGTTGTGGCGACGTTCCGCGTGCTGTCCCGCTCCGCGGCCACGTTCACTGCCTGGAGCGCCAGCGCCTGCGCTCGGCGCTCCGCCCTGTCCAGCCGATGCTCCTCCACCCGCACCGTCAGCGCGAGTGCCACGATGAGCCCGGCCACTGCCATCCAGCTCGTTCTCAGCATGCTGCTCCTTCTATAGATGTGAATTTCCTCATGTTTTCCACACCCGCCGCGCCACCTCGTCCACGTCGATGACCTTCCGCCCATCGGCGCGGATGCCCGTCGGGTCCACCTTCCTGCCAAGCTTGCCCCACAGCGATCGCCGTGACGTGTACGCCGGCGTCCAGATCGCCTGCTCGTCGTGGCCGAGTAGCCGTCGTCTCACATCGGCCACCGACGTGCTCACCCACCGGTGATGGCGAATGACCGCCGTACAGATCCGTGCGATCGCGTCCAGCTGCTCCTCCGTGGCGAGCACCCGGCCGTTCGTCGCTGCAGCGACGCCGTAGAACCGGGAGTTCGCCTTCGGGGTCCGGCATGGCCCTGCGTGCGGTGTCCGGAGCGCCGGGTCGGCGAGCTCGATGACGCGTCCGTCGTCGAGCACCAGCCAGGTGTAGCCGTTGGTGCACCTGGGGTCCGAGAACCACGCCACCGCCCAGTCGTCGCGCGACGAATCGTCGTAGTGCAGCATGATGCCGCCGCGAGGGGTGGCGAGTGGCGCTTCGAGGACCCGCGAGTGCCGGCGCTCGTGGACCACGAGCCCCGGGATCGTCAGCATGAGTTGTCTCGTATGTGAAGACGCGACTCAGCCGTCGTCCCGGTGGTCGTCGTACTTCGATGGCTCGCGTGAGGCGCGGTACACGTTCCCGACGGAACGCACCGCTCCGGTGCCAAACCGGTGCACCAGCGCCCGCGCGAGGGCAAGCACGTCCACGGGCCGCGCGCGCTCGAGGGCGGCGAGCGTGGGTAGCGCGAGGACGATCGCGATGGCGAGCGTCGCCTCCGGCCAGCCGGCGATGCCGGCGCGCCAGAGCTGCCGCAGCATGCCGACGGCGAACGCCAGCACGATCAGCCGGCTCATCGAGAACACCACCGGCACGTCGAGGGCGAACGTCTTGAGGACGTTCTTCTCGAGCAGCGGGGTGAGCGCGGCGAGGGCGATGACGCGCAGCCGCGACGGGAGCGACGTCATCGCGTTCCCTCACCGAGGATCAGCCGTTCCATCCGTTCCAGGCGCCGCTCCGTCCGCGCCTGCCATCGGTTCGCACGCAGGCGGTACTCTCCCGCCGCCGAAACGAGATGGTCGATCGCCTCGAGCCGCTGTTCCACACGCTCGAAGTGCACCGCCGACTCCTCCCGGTGCGCCTTCACTTCCTCGGCGACGTCGTGCTTCGTGTGCTCCATCTCGGAGCGCCACACGCCGAGCCGGTAGACGAGCACCGTCAGCGTGCCGAGCACGCCGGCGATGGCAGCCAGCCGTGCCGAACCATCGAGCGTGAGCGCGGAGCCGGAGAGTGCCTGCAGTGCACTCAGCCACGCCGCGAACGGGAGCAGGAGGGGCGTCAGGATCGTGCGCATCGGCTCAGCCCTTCGGCGGATGCGGATCCGCCCCGTGGCTGTCGCGCGCCCGGATGCGGCCGTGCTCGCCCTGGATGATCAGCTCACTGCGGTTCACCCGGGCGATCAGCCGTCCGATGGCGATGGCAATGCGCTGCGGGATCGGCGGCGCGAGGTAGCCGGGGCTGCCCTCCTCCTTCACCGAGTACCTGCCGCGGTAGTGAATCACCCAGACGTTCGGGCCGAGCCTGGGTGTCCCCTCCTTGCGTCGTGCCATGTGGCCTCCCTGCTCAGTGTGTGGAGGTAGTGGCCGGCGACGGTGACGCCGCGGTCGTCGGGAGAGGCGTGGGCGGGATCACCCGCACCCGCTTCGCACCGTTCCACCCCGACAGCAGCGCCGGATCGTCCTTGAGCGCGGTGCGCACGAACGCGTCGAGCACGTGCACGATCCTGCGTCCGGCGGAGAGGCTCGCCTTGAGGCCCGTGGTGGCGCCGCGCTGGGCGCTGCGGTTCTGCGCGCGCTCGTCGAGCGACGCCGTCATGGCGTCGGCCGCCGCGACGAGCTGCTCGAGGAAGTCGGCGGGCAGGCCGGCCGCGGTGAAGACCTCGATGAACGGCTTCGCCGCGTCGGCCATCCCGTACGCGGCGGCGGCGAGCTTTTCCGCCGGCAGGTTCTGCGGCGGCATCCGGAGCGGCGCCAGCTCCGGCGTGCGCGGAAGATCCGCCGCGGCGATCCGGGCCACGGGGGCCATGTGGTCGCGGATCAGCGCCCGCCGGAGCGCGTAGTGCTTCCGCGTCGCGCCCTTCGACGCGAGCCTGCTGCCCGCCTGTCCCGCCACGTGCGTGGACAGCGCGGCGATCGCGTCGGCGAGCTTCTGCCGCGTGCCGCTCTTCACGACATCCGCGAGCACGTCGGCGTGCTGGTCGAGAAACGCTTCCACGTTTCTCAGGGACTGCAACATGCTGCCCTGCCTGGTCTGCATCGGTTCCTCCTGTGAACCGGGGGTGAATCGCTGGTGGCGAGCGTGCCGCCAGCGTGAGTGAGATCAGCATCCATGGTCGGCTGTTCGCCGTGCGGGCGCTCCCCGCGCGTCTGCCGCGCCGCGCCCGCGCGCGTGCAGGCCTGGCGGAGTTCGGTGTCCGCACGCCGTACGCGTGCAGCTCGTGCCGGAATCGCCGTTTCGCCTCGGCGACGTGATAGCAGATCGTCGCCGGCGTCACGCCGAGCGTGCGGCCGATTTCGTCGTAGGTGAGCTCGCCGTCGCGCGCCATCATGTACGCGCGTCGGCACATGGGCGGCAGCGCCTCGATGGTGCGCCGCTGGACTTCCTCCAGCTCGGAATCGCTCAATTCGAGGTCGGGCTGCATCCAGCGGTGGATACTGCCGGCGCTGTCGAGCGCCCAGTCCCGTTCGCGGGCCCGACGGTTGGCGTCGCCGCGCCGGGCATCGCGGGCGCGGGACCAGGCCCGCTTCGCGGCGAAGGCGCCGAGGGACTGCGGCTCACGTGCCAGGGTGCCGTCGTGGAGGGCGACAAGGAATTCGATGGCGACATCCTGGGCGACGTCCTGGGCAGTGTCGTCATCCACGAGGCGCCGGGCCGAGCGGCGCGCGATGACGAGGATGCCCTGGAACAGGCGCTCGTCAGTGGAGACGTCGAGGGCGATGCGAGACTTCATGGCGGGACTCGGCGCATCTGGTGGGAGGCGAGCCGCCTGCGTGGTGGCTCTACCTGGAATCCGCCGAGCTACGCGAAATGTCGAGGTCGTCGACAGGCCAGCACATCGCACAGAACAGCGATTTCCTGCCGAAAATGGCCGGTTTCGTCACTCGAGCGTCAGCGTTTTTTGTTGCCTCCGTCACCTGGACAGTCAGCGAGTGACGGTGGCGTGACGTGCACGGCTCGGTGCCCATGCTGTAACGTCGGCTGGCGGTCGTGCGGCCCGGTTGCCGATCTCGAAACAGAAGCGCGTTGCCGCTGACACGCAGGAAGACGACACCGACAGCGGCACTCACTGCGCTGCGCCGTGGCGAGGCAACCTGGTGCCGCGCCCCGCCCACGCCGCTCACCGGGCATGCGAGCCCGACGCGTGGACATCCCGGCCCGATGGGCGACCACCTCAGGGCACCAGCGCGATCGGCTGCCTCCGACTGCTGGATGGTCGACTGCAACGGGAGA
>DASURL010000016.1:0-4059 GCA_036280075.1 Gemmatimonadaceae bacterium
ATCGGATCCGCGACGGCGACCGCGTCGCAGGTCGGCGAACGCGCGTACGGCCTGCAGCTCGACGCTGGCGTGCTGATGGCGCGCCACTTCTACCTCGGCGCCGACATCGGCGGCCAGTTCCTCCGCGACAAGGCGCAGTTCACGCAGAACACCACCGGTGGCGAGATGAAGTCGTCGGCCAGCGTGACCTACTTTTCGGCGCTGACCGGGGTGCGCACGCTCCTTGGCGCCACTCCGCTCGCCGTGGGCGTGAATGGCGGCTACAGCCTCGCGACGACGCGTCGCAGCATCGACAAGTGCATCGATTGCCAGGTGGACAAGCTCGACATCCCCGGTGGCGCCTTCGTGGAGCCGGTGCTCCTCTTCGGGCGTGGCAGCACCAGGCTGCGCGCGAGCGACCGCACCTACGTCGGCGGGGACGGCATGCGCAGCGTGATCTCGGTGGGCCTCGAGCTCCAGTCGAGACGCAAGTAGACGCTCGAGCCCGGTGCACGTGTGACGGGGGCAGGTTCGATGACCTTCATCGAACCTGCCCCCGTTCGAGTCCTCGCCCGTCATGGCCGCCGGGCCTAGCGAGGAGCCTGCCGCGCCAGTCAATTCATTGTCCCGCACCGTCTTTCATCTGTCGAGGTCCACATGCGATTCTCGCGCGCAGCACTCGCCCTGGTCGTCGTTCCCATGGCCCTCGCGGCCCAGCAGCAGGCGCCGGCGAAGGATCCCATCACTGCCGTCGTGAAGCAGCGCACGATGGCGTACCAGCAGCGGCTCGCCCAGGCGTTCGACTCGATCCCCGACCGGCTCATGGGCTACAAGCCCACGCCGGCGCAGCTCACCATCGGCTACATCGCGCAGCACCTGGCTGACGACAACTACTTCTACTGCAACCAGTTCGGCGCGATGAAGGCCCAGCGCACCGCCGAGGAGACCTCCACGGCGGATTCGGTGAAGGCGACGTGGCCGAAGGGCAAGCTGGTGAACCAGCTCAAGCAGTCGTTCAAGTTCTGTGAAGACGCACTCGCACAGCTCGATGACGCGAAGCTCGCCGAGCAGAGCACGATGACGCTCCCGAACGGGCAGACGCGTTCGATCACGCGCGCCGCCGCGGCGGTCGGACACCTCACCGACATGGCGGACCACTACAGCCAGCTCGCGAACTACATGCGGCTGAACAACATCCTGCCGCCGACGGCGCTGCCGCGGCCGCGGCCGTAGCGCGTCGAGACCTTCACGAAGCGGAGAGGGCGAGCTGAACCGTTACCCCTCTCCGCGTCCCCGCGTCCAATCTGCTGCAGCCCCCCAACGCCTCTCGGCCCGCGTTCCTCCCCACCAGGAGCCAGCATGCCAGTGACGGTCACCTGCGGTTGCAGCAAGTCGTTTTCCCTGAAGGACGAGTTCCTCGGACGCGTGGTGAAGTGCCCCGGCTGCGGAGGCTCCGTGCGCGTCCGCGCCACCACGGCGGCAACGGTCGCTGCCGCACCCGCGACCGACACGGCGCTCACGCCCGACTCGCAGCTCGATCCCATCTTCGGCCGCGACGTCTTCCTGCTCCGCCAGCAGGCGCTGCGCATCAACGAGCGCTACAACGTCACCGATGATCGCGGCACGCCGATCCTCTTCGTCGAGCGGCCCGCGCACTTCTTCCGCAACCTCCTGGCGACATTCGGCGCAGTCCTTGCCGCTCTCGCCTGGGCCACCGTCTTCTCGTGGTTCGCGGACGCGCTGGGCCGAGGGCCGGCCTCGAACGTCGTCGCCATCATCGGCGGCATCGGCATGTTCGTCGTCTTCGTCGGCACCCTGATGAAGCTGGCGAAGAAGCGCCACGTCTCGTTCTATACGGGCGAGGACAGGCAGGTGCGCGTGCTCGAGGTGCTCCAGGACCAGAAGTTCCACCTCATCAACGCCACGTTCACCATCTTCGGCGCCGACGGTACGGTGCTCGGGCAGTTCCGCAAGAACTACCTGTTCAACCTGATCCGCCGGAAGTGGGACGTGCTCGACCCCTTCGGCAAGACCATCTGGGTGGCGCGGGAGGACTCGATCATCCTCTCCCTCGTGCGCCGGCTGGTGCCGTTCATGGGGCTGCTGCGCACGAACTTCATCTTCCAGCGCGCCGGCAGCGACGCGGTGGTCGGCGAGTTCCGCCGCAAGATGACCATCCTCGACCGCTACTCGCTCGACCTCACCGCCGACCGCGCGCGTGCCTTCGACCGGCGCATCGCCGTCGCGCTCGGCGTCATGCTCGATACGGGAGAGCGCCGCTGAGCCAGCGGGGAAGCATCCGGCCCGTCGGCGAGGAGCCGCTCGTCATCACGAGCGACATGCTCGCCGACGACTCGAGCGGGCTGGTCGACTTCGAGCAGGGGATGGGCTACGCGCCACCGGTGACGCTCGCGATCATCGTGCTGCTGTTCGTCGTGTTCGTGTGGGAGGCGAGCAGTGGCGCGCTCCGTTCGCAGGCGGCGATCGTCGACGCCGGCGCGCTCGTGCGAAGCCGGGTGCTGGAGGGCGAACACTGGCGCCTGTTCAGCGCCACGCTGCTGCACGGGGGCACCGATCACCTGATCGGCAACTGCATCGCGCTGTACGTGCTCGGCATGGCGGGCGAGCACGCGCTGGGCGCATGGCGGATGCTGGTGCTCTACGTGGCGAGTGGCCTCGCCGGCTCGGTGGCGAGCGTGCTCACCGGCCCGGGCCCGTCGCTCGGCGCGTCGGGTGCGATCTGCGGGCTGATGGGTGGCGTGGTCCTGATCCTCTACCGGTACCGGCGCGTCTACCACGTGCGCAACAAGGAGATCGGGCTCGTGCTCGCCGCGTGGGGGGCGTACACGATCTTCATGGGCGCCATCGACCCGCAGATCGACAACTGGGCGCACTTCGGCGGGCTGCTCGGCGGCGCGGTGATCGCACTCGGCGTGCGGCCGAAGGTGGCGCGCGGGGTGTAGCGCGGGCGGCCGCGCATTACTGAAAGAGATCTCAGTGTGAGCGAGCCACCTTCTTGACCGGCGTGGACAACCGGCTGCATGATGGGAGGCCGACGCTGGCCCGTCGAAGCTCGACGGCACCTTCGTCGCGAAGCGTCAACCCTGATCGTCGTGCGGGAAGGATGACGGCGTGGAACGTCAGCGCAGCTGCCGAGTCTCGTGGTCGGTGACTTCGAGCTCGGCGGAATCGTGACGGACGTCGGGCAATTCGCCCCGTGTCGCTCGCCTCGCCAGCGCGAGCGAGCCGGTGGCGCACAGCGCGCTGGCAATGGCGAAGGTGGCGCCAACCATCAGCAGGTCGCCCCACTCGAGCGAGGCGGCGCGGGCGAAGAAGGCTGACATCACGATCCCGCCGACCGCACCCCACGTGGCGAAGCGCGGGAGCGACATCTGGTCGAAGCTGCGCCGGCCGGCGGTCAGCGCGAGAACGGCGGAGAAGATGACACCAGCGATGAAGCCGAGCAGGGCGAAGAAGAGCGGGAAGGGGACGTCGGCGGTGAAGCCGGTTATCACCGCCATGACGACGCCCGCGCCGCCCCACGCCAGTGCCCAGGTGAGGCCCATCCCGATTGCACCGCGCACGCGTCGCAGCAGCTTCTGCATGATAGTCCCCAATCTCCTGGCGCCAGTGGCTCGCCTGCCCGAGCGCATTGATTGTCGTCAAGAGCTTTGTAAGATAAAGTATAACCGCGGCCGTCATGCCGCAACCGTAGCAGGCAGCATGTGTCTCCTGCCCCTCAGTCGACAATCAGATGCGCAACCCAGCCGCTCATAGCTCCCTCGCGCTCGCCAGCGCGATGCTCCTCGTCGTCGCCCTCGCCTGCACTGACTCGACCGGACCGGACCGGTCCGCGCGGACCCTCGCCGGCACCTACGACCTCACCACCGTTCTCGATTCGCTCACGTACACCGATTCCTGCGCGATGCCTGCGTCGAACGGCGACTTGCCCGACTGCCACGACACGACAGTCGTCAACACGGTCGGGACGCTCAGCGGCACCGTGGTCCTCGGCGACACGATCCGCGGTGCCGTTCCGGAGTACGTCCTCCCGATCACGAATGCCGCGCTGCAACTGGG
>DASURL010000017.1:0-5857 GCA_036280075.1 Gemmatimonadaceae bacterium
GCCGTTCGCGTCGCAGCGCCGAGGATGTCGCTCACCGTCTCGGTGTAGCGCAGCCAGCGGCTGGTTTCGGCACGAAGATGACTGCGACCGGCGCGCGTGAGCGTGTAGTACCGCGCCCGCCGATTGTTCTCGGTCATCCCCCACTCGGCGGACACGAGGCCGCGTTCCTCGAGTCGGTGGAGCGCCTGATAGAGCGCGCTGTCCTCGACGTCGAGCGTCCCGCCGGAGCGGTCCTCGAGCCACGACGTGATCTCGAACCCGTGCATGGCTCCCCACGAGAGGGTCTTGAGCACGAGGACGTCGAGCGTTCCCTTGATGAGCGAAAGCTGGTCAGGCATCTGGCAGGTCTCGGTGTCTTCCCTCAGACTCTGACCCCAGGACGGGCGAAAAGGTTTGCATCGACACGTGGGCTGCGCGGCGGACCGCTCCAGTTTCGGTGCGCCGCGCTCGGTCGCCCGGATTCCCTGCGCGGGCGGGACTGCTCGCGGCTTCGCCGCTGCAGACGCCCGCTCCGGGAACCCGGGCTCCCTCCCGCCAGGGCCACTCCGCGGCTGCGGGATGACACCTGGGAGGGCATCCTTACGTGTTGACACTTACCGAGAGCACCTAAGCGTTCGGCAACCTCTCTTCGCCAACCTCATGCGTCCACGATCACTCCTGCTGCCCCTGCTCCTGCTCGCTGTCACCGCCTGCGTCCATGTCAGCGTGCAGCAATCCCCAGCGTCCTCCGAAGCAGAGATCCGGGCTACACTCGACTCGACGGCCGCGGGATGGAACCGCGGCGACCTCCCCACGTACCTCGCCGCCTACACTCCGGATGCGAGCGAGATGCTCGCCGACGGCGTGGCGCATGGAGTCGACCGGATCGAGCAGACGATGAAGCAGGGGTTCTGGAAGTCGGGCCGGCCGCTGCAGCAGCTTCACTACGAGCACGTGGAGGTGCGGATGCTCGGCGACGACCATGCGCTCGTCACCGGACAGTACGTGCTCGAGGGCGCCGACCGGCCGCAGCGCACCGGCTGGTTCACCACGGTGTGGGCGAGGACGAGCGCCGGGTGGCGGATGATCCACGATCACTCATGACCGGAGCCGATATGCGACGCATGACGTCAGTGCTTCTCCCGCTCGTCGCTGTATTGGCGGCGGCACCAGTAACGGCATCTGCGCAGTCGCCGGCCACGACAGTGATCCTCGTGCGCCATGGCGAGAAGGCAAACGAGCCGGGCGCGGATCCCGCGCTGTCCTCGGCCGGCGAGACGCGGGCGCGTGCACTCGCCGCGGCGCTGCGTGGCGTGAAGGTGTCCGCCGTGCTGACGACGCCGTTCCGGCGGACGAACCTCACCGCCGCGCCATTCGCGAAGGCGGCGGGCGTCACACCCGAGGTCGTGCCGGTCAGCGGCGGGCTCGCGGCGTACGGAACGACGGTCGCGGAATTGATCAGGAACCACTACGCCGGCCGCACGGTGCTCGTCGTCGGCCACTCGAACACGATCCCGGCGGTGATCGCCGCGCTCGGCGGGCCGAAGGTGAACGACCTGTGCGAGAACGAGTACTCGACGATGTACACGCTCACCCTGAATGGCAGGACGCCGCCGAAGCTGATCGCGAGCCACTACGGTGCGCCGGATCCGGCCGACGCCGGCTGTCGCGCGATGACGATGCCGATGACCGGGCCACCGGCGCCGAGTGCCGCCGACTCCGCGGCGGTGCGCCGTGCCGTGCTGGACTACGTGGAGGGATTCTACGAGGGGGACTCGACGAAGTTCGTGCGCAGCGTGCGGCCCGACGTGTTCAAGTACGGCTTCTGGCGTCCGCGCGACTCGACGACGTACCAGGGCGAGCAGATGAAGTTTGCCGAGTTCAATGCGTACGCGAACCGCGTGAAGGCGAGCGGGCGCAAGGCGCCGCCGACGGCGCGCAAGGAGGTCACGCTGCTCGACGTCCAGGACCGCACGGCGAGCGCGAAGCTCACGGCGGTCTGGGGGACGGACTACCTGCTGCTCGGGAAGTTCGGGGACCAGTGGATGGTGTCATCGGTCTTGTGGCAGTCGGGGTCCCGGTGAACTGCAACTGAAGTACTTCGTACCTCGTACGTCGTACCACGACCCAGCGGGATGCCTGGTCCAATGCGCCTTCGCGTCGCGGCGCAACGAGAGTGTGCGCCGCGGCGAGGTCAGCGGCGCATTGGAGAGGCCTGGATGTCGGTCCCGATACGAGGTACGTGGTACGGAGTACACGCAGTCGTCGTTGAGGAACTCTCCCCTTGACACCTTAGGGATAGCATCCCACCTTCCCCCCTAACCACTCAAGGGGAACGCCGTGCCGCCGACTGCCGAGAACCTCGAGCTCCTCCAGGGCACGCTCGACGTCCTCATCCTCAAGACGCTGAGCTGGGGGCCGCGCCATGGGTACGCCGTGGCCCGCTGGCTCCTCGACACCTCCGACGACGTGCTGCGCGTCGAGGAGGGCGCGCTCTATCCCGCGCTCCACCGCCTCGAGGATCGCGGACTGATCGAGAGCGAGTGGGGGCTGTCGGAGAACAATCGCCGCGCCAAGTACTACCAGCTCACCCGCGCCGGCCGGCAGCAGCTCCGCACCAAGGCCAGCACCTGGTCCCGCTACGCGGCCGCGGTGACCAAGGTGCTCGCGGCGGACGCCGGCTGACCATGCCGCGGCTGCCGGGCGTTCGCCGGCTCTTCCGGCTCGCGCGCGACCGGCGCGACGTCGGCGCCGAGGTGGACGAGGAGCTGGCGTTCCACGTCGACATGCTCGTGCACGATCTCATCGCGAGCGGGCGGACGCCCGACGAGGCGCGCCGCGAGGCGTGCGAGCGCTTCGGCGACGTCGAAGCCGTCCGCCAGCGCTGCTTCGACATCTCCACCCACCGTGAGGCCCGCGTGCGTCGCATCGAGCTGTTCGCCACCCTGGGGCATGACCTGAAGTACGCCGCGCGCAGCCTGCGCCGCGCGCCGGGCTTCACCACGGTCGTGCTCCTCACCCTCGCCCTCGGCATCGGTGCCACGACGGCGATGTTCAGCGTCGTGCGCGGCGTGCTCCTGCGTCCGCTCCCGTATCCGCAGGCCGATCGCGTGGTGCGCATCACCCCCGGCGGGCCGGGGAAGGATCACGGCACCCTCAGCGCGATCGAGCTGAACGACTGGAGCCGCGACCTCACGACGCTCAGCGCGGTGGGCGGCTACCGACAGTGGGAGACGGGGAGCGTCTACGGCGACGCACCCGAGCCCATCTACGTGAAGACGGCACATGTGTCGGCTGGCTTCTTCCCTGCGCTCGGCACGCGCGCCGCGCTGGGGCGCACCTTCCTGCCGAGCGATACGGCGCAGGGGGCGAATCACGTGGCGGTGGTGAGCCACGGGTTCTGGCAGCAGCAGCTCGGTGGCGATCCGCAGGTCCTCGGCCGCACGATCCGGCTGAGCGACGAGTCGTACACCGTGCTCGGCGTGATGCCGGCCGGCTTCGACTTCCCGACGCCCGAGGCCGCGGTGTGGCTGCCGACGAGCCTCCTCGGTGAGGACGACGTGGGTGCGGGACGCGTGGCGCGATGGATGGACGTGGTGGCGCGCGCGAAGCCGGGGGTGACGCCGGCGCAGGTGCGCGCCGACGTGGAGACGCTCGAGCGGCGACTGGCGGAGTCGTACCCGGAGAGCAACGCCGGCTGGACGTCGGCCGACGTGCAGGAGGTGCGCGATACGATCGTCGGACCCGTGCGTCGCGGGCTGCTCGTGCTGCTCGGTGCGGTTGGGCTGGTGCTGCTCGTGGTGTGCGTGAACGTGGCGAACCTGATGCTGGTGCGCGGCACGGCGCGCGAGCGCGAGCTGTCGCTGCGCGCGGCGATCGGCGCGGGACGCACGCGCATCATGCGCCTGCTGCTCACGGAAAGCCTGCTGCTCGCCATCGCGGGAGGCATGCTTGGCGTGCTGGTGGCCTGGTGGGCAGTGCACGCGCTCGTCGCGTTGAGCGGCCACTACCTGCCGCGCGCGGCCGACATCCGCCTCGACGGGACCGTGCTCGCATTCGCCGTCGCGGTGTCGCTCCTCACCGGGGCGCTCTTCGGACTATGGCCGGCGCTGCGCGCGTCCGCCAGCACCAGCTCGGCGGTCGGCCTGCGCGAGGACGCGCGTGGCAGCGTGGGAAGCGGCGGCGCGAACCGCGCGCGAGCGCTGCTCGTGAGCACCGAGGTCGCGCTGGCGGTGATGCTCGTGGTGAGCGCAGGGCTGATGGTTCGCAGCTTCGAGCGCCTGACGTCGGCCGACCCGGGATTCCGACCGGAGAACGTGCTGCTGCTGCGGTTCAACTTCCCCGATCCGCCACCCGACGCCCCGCCGAGCTTCCGCACCGAGCGGCGCGAGCGCGTGGTGGACCGCGTGGCGCAGGTGCCAGGGGTCGTCGCGGTGGGCGCGACGAAGTTCGCGCCGCTCACGGGCCATGGCGAGACGGTCACCTTCACCGTGCCGGGCCAGCCGCCGAAGCCGGGCGAGGAGCCGCAGGTCACGCTGCTGCCGGCGACGCCGGGCTACTTCAAGGCGATGGGGATCCCGCTGCTCGCCGGCCAGGACATCGATGCATCGTCGGGCGACAGTGCGTCGGGGCCGGTGGCGGTGGTGAGCCGGCAGATGGCGGAGCGCATCTGGCCCGGGCAACCGGCGGTGGGGCAGACGTTCACCTTCCTCGGCATCACGACGCGCGTGATCGGCGTGGCGGGCGACGTGCGGAACGCGCGGCTGGATTCCCTCGGCGGCCTCGACGCTTACGTGCCCGACCGGATGATGCCGCGCAGCGCGATGTCGCTCGTCGTGCGCACGAAGGGAGACCCCGCACAGATGGCGAACGCGGTGCGTGCGGCGATCCGCGAGGTGAATCCCGGGCAGGCGTTCGCCGAGGTGGTGCCATTCACGAAGAAGCTGTCGGAGGCGGCGAGCACGCAGCGGTTCTTCACGGTGCTGGTGGCGATCTTCGGCGCGCTGGCGCTCGTGCTGGCGGCGGTGGGGCTGTACGGCGTGGTGTCGTACACGGTGCGGCAGCGCGAGCGCGAGATGGCGGTGCGCCTCGCCCTCGGTGCGCCGCCGTCACGCGTGATGGCGCTCATGCTGCGGCAGGGGATGATGCCGGTGGTGATCGGCCTGGCGATCGGGCTGGTCGCGGCGGTGGCGAGCACGCGAGTGCTGCGGTCGCTGCTGTACGAGGTGAGCGCGTCGGATCCGGCGACGTACGTGGCGGTGCTCGTCCTGCTTGGCGCGGTGGCGCTGGTGGCGTCGTGGGTGCCGGCGAGGGGGGCGGCCATGGTACCGCCGGCGAGGGTGCTTCGTGAGTAACTGCAACTGAAGTACGACGTACCACGTACTTCGTACCGGGACCGACATCCAGCCCCCTCCAATGCGCAGCTGGCGTCCAGGCGGCGCATCGTCCCTGCGCGATGCCAGAAGTGCATTGGACCAGACGTCCACCTGGGTCCGGATACGACGTACGGAGTACGCAGTACGCAGTACCTCAGTTGTCGTAACCCTTCAAACCTTTCCAGCCCCCCACGGGTCCAACCCACCACGGCGCCCGCCCATCCTTGCGGGCCTAATTTCTACAATGTAGAAATCACCATGCGCGACGACTCACGTGAGTCCGACACTGCACTCCTCCCCCGCCTCCCCCTTGCCCTCCTCCGCCGGCTCCTGCCGCGCGCCGAGCGGGACGAGGTGCTGGAGGACATGCGGGCCGAGTATGCGGAGATCGCCGCCGCGCAGGGGCTCGTCGTGGCGCGACGGTGGCTCTGGCGCCAGGCGCTCGGCTCGGCGCCGGCGCTGCTCGGATGGAACTGGTGGCGCGGCTGGACGGGGTTCGAGCC
>DASURL010000018.1:0-49381 GCA_036280075.1 Gemmatimonadaceae bacterium
ACGCGCGACTCCAGCGCGCTCGACGCGTTCCACCGCTACGGCGCGCAGGCGCACCTCGTGCAGCGCGACATGAACGCGCGGCTCAGCCAGACGCCGGACAACGCCGCCATCCGCAAGGAAGAGGAGGCGGGCGTCATCGCCGCGATCGACACTCGCTTCTCGGCGATCGAGAACGAGTATGCGCTCGCGCATCGCCTGACGGACCTGGGCCGCACCGCCGAAGCCCACCAGGAGGCGCTGAAGGCGCGCGCCATCGTCGGCCAGCTGCTGAGCGACATCGAGCGCCTCGGCCGCCTCAAGGCCGCCAAGGTGGCCGCCGTGCGCCAGCGCCTCGCGAGCGATGCCGGCCGCCGCTCGGCGGCCTTCGTGACGCTGATCGGCTTCGCCGCCATCATCGGGCTGCTCGTCGTCTTCTACACCGTGCGGTCCATCAGCCATCCGCTGGCCCTGCTGGTCCGCCACGCCCGCTCGCTCAGCGAGGGTGACCTCACCGTGCGTACCTCCGCGCGGCTGCCCGGCGAGTTCCAGATCCTCGCCAACGCCATGAACCAGACGGGCGACTCACTGTCGCGCGTCGTGTCCGTGGCGGCCGAGACCGCCGAGAGCGTGGCGAGCTCCGCGCACGAGCTCGCGTCCGTGTCGGAGCAGATCTCCCTCTCCGCGGGCCAGATGGCGAGCGCCATGACCGAGGTGTCGCACGGCGCCGAGCACCAGGTGACGCAGCTCCGCACGGTGGACGAGGCGCTGCAGGCGATTCGGGAAGCCGCCGACAGCGTCATGGAGCGCTCGGCAGAGGTGAACGCCCTGGCGCGCGACATCGAGACCGGCGCCGGCCAGAAGCGCATCGAGATCGAGCGCGCCCTCGGCATCCTCAAGGACGTGAAGCGCTCGGTGGAGAGCGCCACGCGCGAGGTGGTCGGGTTGAGCTCCACCGCGGCGGACATCAACAAGTTCGTCCAGACGGTGAGCACGATCGCCGAGCAGACCAACCTACTCGCGCTGAACGCCGCCATCGAGGCGGCGCGCGCCGGCCATGCCGGCCGCGGCTTCGCCGTCGTGGCCGACGAGGTGCGCAAGCTCGCCGAGCAGTCACAGCGCGCGGCCGACGAGATCGTGCAGATGACCGGCATCGTGACGACGCGCGTCACGAGCAGCTCGAAGGCGATGGAGGCGAGCGCGTCGCGCGTCGCCGAGATCGAGACGGTGTCGCGCGAGATCGACAGTGCCCTCGCGGCGATCTCCGAGGCCGCCGAGCGTGCACGCGTCGCCGCCGGCGGCGTGACGAGCGCGGCCAGCCTGAACGCGGATGCTGCCGCGAGCGCGGCCAGCGGGCTCCAGTCCATCGCGCGCACCGCCGAGGGCCACGCCTCGGCCGCGCAGCAGGTCAACGCCTCCACCCAGGAGCAGAGCGCCGCCTGCGAGGAGATGACCTCGGCGTCGAACCACCTGCTCGAGGGATCCACACAGCTCAGGGAGCTGGTGGGGGGACTCAGGACGGCGTAGGGCCGTGAACGGTTGACCGTGAACCGTAACGGCAGCTGAGAGGACAAGGCGGAAGAAACTGGAACGGCAGGATTCTTCAATGAAGAATCCTGCCGTTCCAGCTCTTTCCGAGCTTTCCTCTCGGCTGCCGTTCGCCGTTAACGGTTCACGGTCAACCGTTCACGGTTTACGTCTCACGCTTCACGCTTCACGTCTCACGTGCCCGCAGCGAGCGCTGCGCGCTCACTGCCGGCACGCCCCCCGCGGATCCGGCTTCGGCTTGTCCACCACCGGCCGGTGATCCAGGTCGGCCACGCGATCGGCGAGGTCGAACACCAGCTTGCCGATGCGTGCCATGTGCGGGTAGTCGATGTACTGCGGCTCGTCGGTCACCTGGTGATAGTCGCCGTGCAGTCCGGTGGTGAGGAACACCACCGGGATGCCCCACCGCGCGTACTCGTAGTGGTCGCTCCGGCAGTAGATGTTCTCCGGATGTCCGTTCGCGTCGTAGGTATAGTCGAAGCTGAACGGCAGCGGCTCCGTTCGGTTCACCGTCTCCACCAGGTCACCGAGCTCGGTGGAGAGGCGGCGCGAGCCCACGAGCTGGAGGTAGCGCTCGCTCCCCGCGGCGAGATCCTTCGCGGCGCCACGCCCCACCATGTCGATGTTGATCTGTGCCACGATGGAATCGCGCGGCACCGTGGGGTTGTCGGTGAAGTAGCGAGAGCCGAGCAGTCCCTTCTCCTCGCCCGTATGCCAGACGAAGAGGATCGACCGTTTCGGCTTCACCGTCCCCCTGGCAAACGCCTCTGCCACCTCGAGCACGGTCACGGTACCGGAACCATCGTCGTCGGCGCCGTTGTTGATGGAGTCCGGCCGTGGCGCGCGGAGGGCGCGTACCGAATCGAGGTTGACGCGGATCGCCGCGAGACGCGCGCGCTGATCGGCCTGCTGCTCCGGCGTGAGCCGCTGCCCGCTCGGGTTCTCCGTGATGAAGTAGCGCTGCTGGTTGTAGAGATGGAGCGAGTCGTGATCCACCGGCCCCGCGGCACGGATGCCGACGTGGTCGCTGTGCGCCCCGATGGCGACGTACTCGCCGCGCAGCGCCGGATCGCTTCCCGGCAGGATCGCGACGACGTTGCGCGTCGGGGCATCGGCGGTGATGTAGCGCAGGGTCCCCTGCACCGTACGCCCCGCGGCGCCCACGCTCATCTGGCTGGGTGAGCCGCCAAGCAGCTTCGCCGCCGCGCTCTCGGTGATGTAGAGCGTCACCGGGACCGCCGGCGCTCCCGCGTCCGGCTTCAGCGTGAGCGACGCCGAACGTCCCGACGCGAGCTCCTGCGCACTGAGCTGCGGGCCGGCGATGATCGCCACCGCCGCGGCATCGGCGAGCGGATTCGGACCGCGTCGCCCGAAGAAGCGTCCTCCGCCCGCTGGCGCTGACATCACCACGAGCTTCCCCGCCGCCTGTGCGGCGCTGAGGTCGTTCGCCGTGTCCCCGAGCACGCCGCCGTACACGACCTGCACGCCATCGATGCTGCGCGGCTGCGCTCCCCGGAAGGGCGACGCCACGAAATCGGTGAACGCCGTGAGCGTGCCGCCGTCCACCGTCAGCGTCGTCGCCGGGTCGAAGCGCCGCGAGATGAACGGGACGTTCTGGAAATAGGTCCCGTTGTCGCCGGCCGGAACGAGGCCGAGCGTGCGCACCTGGTCGGCGATGTACGCCGTGGCCTTCATGTGGCCCACCGTCCCCGCCTCGCGCCCCTGCAGGGAGTCGTCGGCGTAGATATAGAGGCGCGTCATCAGGTCCTGCGCACTGATCGGCGCGCTGGTGGCCGGTCCCGCGTACTTGAGCGGCAGCGGACCGGCGACCGGCATGGCCGCGGTGCCCGCCGGCGCCCGGGTGGACGAGCACGCGCCAGCCAGCGCCAGCGCGCCCACGGCGACGAGCGAATTGACTGTCATCCCGCACTCGCGCAGCGAGTGTCGGGACCTCTTCGATTGATGCACGGAAGCTTCCTCGGTATCGGGATCGAGCGCGGCGATGGTGCGCGCCCGTCCTTGCTACGCGCCGGACGCGCTCCATGTTGCGCCGCCGCCGGCGGGGGTATCTTCACGGCATGCGCATCGAGACGCTCGCCGCCCACGCCGGCCTCATGGTGGATCCCACGACGGGCGCGGTCACGCCGCCCATCCACCTCTCCACCACCTTCGAGCGCGAGCCCGACGGCAGCTATCGCGCGGGCCACGTCTACACCCGCACGTCGAACCCCAACCGACGCGCCCTAGAGGAGGCCCTCGCCACCCTCGAGGGTGGCTCGGCGGCCCTCGCCTTCGCCTCGGGCTCGGCGGCGACCATGTCCCTCTTCCAGGCGCTCGCCCCGGGCGATCACGTGCTCGCCCCGGACGACGCCTATTACGGTACCCTCCGCACCCTGCGCGAGCTGCTCGGTCCATGGGGGCTCGAGCTCGACGTCGTCGACATGGCCGACCTCGACGCCGTGAAGCGTGCGCTCAAGCCGACCACGCGCCTCGTCTGGGTCGAGACCCCCTCCAACCCACTCGTCCGCATCGTGGACATCGGCGCCCTCGCCGCGCTCGCGCACTCGGTGGGCGCGCGGTGCGCGGTGGACAATACGTGGGCCACGCCGGTGCTGCAGCATCCCCTCGCACTCGGCGCCGACGTGGTGATGCACTCCACCACCAAGTACCTGGGCGGCCACAGCGACCTGCTCGGGGGCGCGCTGGTCTTCGCCACGCGCGAGGCGCTCTTCGAGAAGGTTTTCGCCATCCAGACGCTGGGCGGCGCCGTCCCTTCGCCCTTCGACTGCTGGCTCCTGCTGCGCGGCATGCGCACCCTGCCGTGGCGCATGCGGGCGCACTGCGCGAACGCAGCCGGCGTGGCGCGCTTCCTCGCGTCGAGAAGGGAAGTGGAGGTCGTGCACTATCCCGGTCTCCCCACCCACCCCGGCCATGCGCTTGCCGCGAGGCAGATGAGCGATTTCGGCGGCATGCTCAGCGTGCAGGTCCACGGCGGCCGCGACGCCGCGCTCGCCCTCACCACTCGACTGAAGCTGTTCACGCGCGCCACGAGCCTCGGCGGCCCCGAGTCCCTCATCGAGCACCGTGCCTCGGTGGAGGGACCGACGACGAGGGCGCCGGAGAACCTGCTCCGCATCTCGGTGGGCCTCGAGAACGCTGACGACCTGATCGAGGACATGGAGCAGGCCTTGCGCGGCGCGTAGCGCCTCCAGGCCGCCGTGCCCGAAAGGCGGCGCCCCGCGCCGCCGCCCCGACAGTGAGCCGCAGGCGAACGCCCCGACAGCAAGCCAGCGGCCGCAGGCCGCATGGCAGCGCCCCGAAGGCCGGCGTTTCACGCCGGCCGGCCTATCTTTCAGGGCATGTCCTCGCTCCCCGCCGTCCTCCTCCTCTCCGGTGGCCTCGACTCCACCACCATGCTCGCGTACGCGCTGGATCGCGGGTTCGACGTGCACGCGATGACCTTCCGCTACGGCCAGCGCCACGCGCGCGAGATCGAGGCGGCGCGCCGGGTGGCGACCCACTATCAGGTGAAGGACCACGTGGTGGTGGACATCGACCTGCGAACGTTCGGCGGCTCCGCGCTCACCGCCGACATCGAGGTGCCGAAGGGCCGCGCAGCGGACACGATGGCCGACGGCATTCCCATCACCTACGTGCCGGCGCGCAACACCATCTTCCTCTCCTTCTGCCTGGCGTGGGCGGAAGTGCTCGGCGCGTCGGACATCTTCATCGGCGTCAACGCCCTCGACTATTCAGGCTATCCTGACTGCCGCCCGGAGTACGTCGCCGCGTTCGAGCGCATGGCGAACCTCGCCACGCGGGGCGGGGTGGAAGGCACCGCGCCGATCCGCATCCGGACACCGCTGATCGACCTCACCAAGCGGCAGATCGTCGAGCTCGGCCGCACGCTCGGCGTGGACTACTCGATGACGTTGAGCTGCTACGATCCGAGCGAATCGGGCGAGGCGTGCGGCTGCTGTGACGCCTGCACGCTCCGCCTCAAGGGCTTCGCCGAGGCGGGCACGCACGACCCGGCGGCATACATCCATCCGCCGAACGAGGCGCGGCATTGAGGCGCAGGTCCCGAGGCGCGGCATGACGTACGTCGTCAAGGAGATCTTCTACACCCTGCAGGGCGAAGGAATGAATGCGGGACGCCCCGCCGTCTTCTGTCGCTTCAGCGGATGCAACCTGTGGACGGGACGCGAGGCGGATCGTGGCCGCGCCACCTGCCAGTTCTGCGACACGGACTTCGTCGGCGTCGGCCCGGATGGTGGGAAGTTCACGACCGCCGATGCGCTCGCCGACGCCGTGCTCTCGCGATGGCCCGGCGTCACCGATAGGAGGGCGCAGGGTGGACGTCCGCTCGTCGTCTGTACCGGCGGCGAGCCACTGCTCCAGCTCGACGAGCCGGCGATCGACGCGTTGCACGCGCGTGGATTCGAGGTCGCCGTGGAGACGAACGGCACGCAGGCCGCGCCAGCGGGACTCGACCACATCTGCGTGAGCCCCAAGGCGGGCGCGCCGCTGGTGCTCACGCGCGGGGACGAGATCAAGCTCGTGTATCCGCAGTCGCATCCGGACGGCGATCCGGCGCGCTACGCCTCGCTGCGCTTCGGGCACTTCTTCCTTCAGCCGCTCGACACCGGCGATGTCGCCGCGACGCAGGCGAACGTGCGTGCGGCAGTCGCGTATTGCCTCGCGCACCCGCAGTGGCGGTTGAGCCTGCAGACCCACAAGCTGCTGGACATCCGCTGAGAGTGCGCGGTGCGTGACGCGTGATGTCGTCGACGCGTCGTACGGGCAGCGCGGTTCGTCGAGAATCCCGAAAGGTTGACCTCGCCGTCCACGGCGAGTACGATCAGCCTGTCACACGCTGTGGGCGCACGGGTGCCGAGCACAGCAGTTCCGGCACGCCTCCCTCCGGTGCCGCTGTCCCGACTTCAATGACCACACTCCTCGCCGCGTCCATCCGCCGTCGTGTCCTGCGCGTCTGCTTCGGCGGAACGGGGGTCGTGGCCTCGCTCATGGTCGCCGCACCCACCGCGGCCGCGCAGCGGCCGCATCCGCGCGTGACGGCGGCGACGAGCATCGCCCCGGTCGTGCTCGCACGGCCTGCTGCACCCAAGCCCTTCGCCAGGTTCAGTGCGTCCATGGAGTCGCTCCGCGACTCCATCATCGTTTCCGTGGTGCGCAACCAGATCGGCACGCGCTACGTGCTGGGCGGCACGTCACCGAAGAGCGGCTTCGATTGCAGCGGCCTGGTCAAGTACGTGATGGGCGCCCTGCAGGTCTCCCTTCCGCGCACGGCGGCCCAGCAGGCTCGCATGGGCCTCGCCCTCGGCCGCGACAGCACGCGCCTGCGGCCCGGCGACCTGCTCACCTTCGGGAGGACCCGCGACGGCACCGTGAGCCACATCGGCATCTACGTCGGCAACGGACGGTACGTGCACGCCAGCAGCAAGGCCGGGCGCGTGATCGAGAGCCCGCTGGACCGCCCGGCGTCGCCCCTGATCCGGAAGTGGCACGGCTCGCAGCGCGTCGTCGCCGGCACGGCCGACGCCGGCCCGCGCGGCGACAGCTAGCCGCGACGACTAGCGCGGCATCGCCGGGCTGAGCGCGCCGCGCGCGTTCACGCGCGCCGCACTCTCCGGGAAATCGGATCGGCCGAGCGCATTCACGAGGGTGAATGCGCGCCGGGACCGGTCCCGCACCACTACGCCGGCCGCGCGCTGCACCGTGGGCGCGAGCGTCGCCGATGCCACGCGCCCGGAGCTGTCGATCGTCGCGCAGAGCACAGCCCCCCGATTGAGCGGCTCGCGCAGCACGAACGGCCCGTACGTGAGCAGGTTGCCGAGCGAGTACGCCACGAGCGCACCACGCGCGCGCCACTCCACCGCTCGCAGCACGTGCGGCCCATGGCCGATCACCAGCGTGGCACCGCCGCGCACGGCCGCCTCGGCGAACGCCACCGGATTGCCGCGGTCGATGCCGAGAAAGATCTCGGTGGAGTCGGCCGTGTGCTGCGCGCGGCGCCCCTCCGCACCGAGATGCATGGTGACGATGACGACCGGATACTGGTCCGCCGCCCGCGCCACGAGCCGCCGCACTTCCGCCGTGTCGCGGGCGTCGGGCGTCTCGTTCGACGTGTAGAAGCCGAGCACGGCCACCGTGTCCCCCGCACGCGTGGGGACGAGCGTGGCAAGGGTGTCGTCGCCGCTGACCAGCACTCCGGCACGACGCAGGGCGGCGACGGTGCTGTCCTGCCCCGCGCGGCCCGCGTCTCGCGCGTGGTTGTTCGCGAGGTTCCCCACCACCTGCGCCCGCGGGGCGAGCGAGCGGATGGCGCGCGCGCTGGCGAGCGGCGCGCGGAAGGCGAAGCAGTTGGTGGAATTGGGACCGCATTTCGAGGGCGACGCCCCCTCGCCGATGGCCGACTCGACGTTCACGAGCGCGATGTCGGCGCCGGCAAAGAGCGGCCGCAGCGGCGCAACGAGCGACGCCGGCGCATCGGAGCGTCGCAGCACCTCGCGCATGTGCTTCGAGGCACGGTTCGCCCACGCCGTGTCGAGGTTGGTGCCGAGCGTGACGTCACCGCCGGCGCAGACGCGCACCGGCCCGTTCATCGGACGCGGCACGAGCGAATCGAGCCGCGACGCCGGACGCGGCAGCGTCGCGAACTTCCCGATGGGCACCTCGCGTGCAGCGCGTTCGGCAGCGGCGTCGGCTGCTGCCTGTCGCGCCGCACGAATGCTGTCGGCGCGCGCGGCGGCGGCCCGCTCGGCGTCCGTGGGGAGGGTACGATCGGGAACGGGTGCTGGCGGTGCGCCCGCCGGCGCGCACGCAGCGAGCAGCACGATGAACGCACCAAGCAGGGGTGCCCGGGGCACGGAGCGGTCGGCGCGCGTCCCTGGCCCCGGAGCCGGGTGCGACATGCGGCGCGGAATCAGCTCTTCGGCCGTCCGTTCCCGCCGTCCACGACGTAGCGCCAGCTTCCGTCGCGCTGCTTCTTCCAGACGGTGAGATACTTGGAGTAGCGCACCTGCGCCGAGCCGTCGAGGTTGCGGCCGGTGAACACCGCGTTCCCCACGGTGAAGCCGAGGTCGCCGGAACGTGCGACCTCGCCCGTGATCGGGTGCCACGCCAGGTGGCTGTCCTCCGTGGTGGGGCCGAACGCCTGGCTGATGGCGTCCGGACCGGTGATGAACTCGCCCGGCGTGGAGAAGATCTGCGCGTCGCCGGCGGCGTACGCGCCGAACGCGCGGCCCGTGCCGAGCTTCGTCGCCATGCGTGAGAACTCGTCGTCGGCCGCACGGATCTCCTCCAGCGGGCCACGCGAGTGGCGCATCGGGAGGTCGGCAAGCGCGGAGTCCGCTGCCTCGCCCGGCATGCTCAGCGCAGGGGGCGGTGCGCCGTAGGTCTCGGCGTACGCAGCGACGTGCCACGCATCCCCCTCGCGGCGCCAGAAGGCGATGTAGCGGTCCATGCGGATGGACGGCGCGGCCCCGGTCGCGGCCCCGATCACGGTGTAGCCGTAGCTGTAGCCGCTGCGCCCGTCGCGACTCACCTCGGCACGCACGGGCTGCCAGCGCACCGCTACCGGTCCACCGAGCGACTCCGCCGCGATGATCGCCTGGGCGGCACTCCGCCCGCGAACGATGGGGAGTCCCCCGCGCAGGTAGACGACGTCGCTGGTGAAGTTCGCGGCGAGCCCGTGCGCCAGGCCGAGCTGGGCCACGGAGTCCGTACGAGCCAGGTCGGCGCGGAGCAGCGCGTCATGCGCCTCCTCGGCGTCCGAGAGGGGCGCGAGCAGCGACGCGCCCGAGAACGGGGCCCCGGGCACTCGCGAGCCGTGGCACCCCGTCACAACGACGGCCGTCAGCATGACAACGGAAATTGCTCGCACGCCCACGCTCCCCGCGTCGGGTGGACCTGCGGGCCGGCCGGCCCGCTCCCTGAGACTACTGCCGTTGTACTCGGGACGCCACTGGAAGTTCGGAAGGTCGGACGGTGGGAAAGTCGGAAGGTCGGAAAGGACGCCCTTCCGCCGTCCCGACCATCCGACCATCCGACCCTCTGACCTTCCGACCTCCCGACCATCCGACCTTCTGACCTCCCGCCCTTCCGCTAGATTCTCCCTTCGTGACTCCACCCCGCAAGCGACCATCGCGGCGCCGGAAGAGGGGCGCGCCGCAGCCGCAGCTGACGTCGAGCCCCACCAGCCGGAACGCGTACGCCGAAACGAAGCGCTGGCTTCTCGAACTGCACGGCCCGGTCTGCGCTTACTGCGGCCGTCGCGTTCCGGCGAGCACCATCACCCTGGACCACGTGGCGCCGCGGCGCGGGCGCAGTGCCTACGACCGGCGCGACAACCTCGTCCTGGCGTGCGAGGACTGCAACGGCGCGAAGGCGGACATGCCGATCCTCGCCTTCCTGCTGCGCAAGCGCGAGCGCGCGGCCGTGCTGCTGCGCTACGGCGGCCACCTGAGTCCCATGCTCGTCGATCTCGTGCGCGGTCTCGTCCCCGCCGACGCCGAGCTGCCGCGGATCAAGGAGCGATTCGACGACCTGATTCCGGACGGCGACTCGCCCTATTCCGACTCGCCGTACGCGGACTGAGCGCGGCGGTCAGGACGGCGGCTCCTCGCCCCCCTCGTGGTCGAAGTAATACGCATCCACGAACCAGCGCCGCACGTGCTGTCGGTCGTGGGCAGCGGACTCCGGCGCGGGATACCGCTGCTGCAGCAGCGACTTGAGCTCGAGCATCGCCGAGACGGCCGGCACGCCGCGCGCCCGCGCCTGCTGCGCGAAGGAACGCACGGTGGCTTCCACGCTCGCCGGCGACTCGAGGGCCCTGGTCACCTCCAGGTCGAGCCGGCTCGGCCGGATGCGGGGGCGCAGGACGTGATCCGCCGGCAAGCGCGAGGGCGGGACGCGACGCGCCGTCTCGCACAGCTGCTCGAGCTCCGCATCGCTGGAGGTCTCCCAGCTCGACGGAAAGGGCGCGAGGCGCCGCCGGTTGTCGCCGCTGGCGAAGGCGAGCCATCCGTGCTCGAGGCCTGGCGACACCGCGGCTGCCGTCTGCGATGCGCGATGCACCTCGAACACGCTCCACGTCAGCCCGGCGGAGTCGGTGAAGGTCCTGGCGGCCATGGTCGATCGAGCGCACGGGAGACTGGCCGATGACACCGGATGGTGTGTCGGCTCGCAGCGCGCCTGGGCGCGCAAGGAATGTTCCGGACTACGGGAGGAGAGAATGAGGGAGGGGGAATGGGAGGGCAAGGCAGTTCCCTGTCTCTCCGGCCCTCCTTCTCCCGTTCCGCCCTTACGGCGTCGCGATCTGGACGACGTCCCGAGGTCCGCTCGCGCCGGGGGTCGTCGGACGGAGCGAGCCTTCGAGCGCCGTCGTCGACCACTCGATCGCCCAGCGCTCGCTGGGGGTGGTGTCGGACTGCAGGGTCGCCTCGAGGCTCCGCACGCCGTCGCCGACGTCGTTCCACCGACCCGCGACGACGACCGTGTGTGGCTGCCCAGCGACCTGGAGGGTACCCGTCCCGAGCACGCTGTCGATACCAGCCGGCTGGAGGTCGAGGCTCACGCGCGTCGAGCCGTCCGGGGAGAGGCCCTCGACACGCTCACGAGGGGGAACGCAGGCGGAGAACAGGGCAGCAGCGACGGCGACGGCGGGGAGGCGAAGTGCGGGGCGAAGCATTTGTGCGAGACCGAAATGCGAAGAACCGGAGGGATGTTCGGGTCCTGAAGACGACGCTCCCGCGCCGGCGTCACTGCGCCCTCTGCACGGTCGTCGGACAGCGGCCCGATGGCATGTAACACTCGAGGCCGCCTGATTTCTGTGATCCCCGTCACGGTTGGTGCATGATGCTTGCAGCCAGAGTCCGTGAGTCCCGAGAGCGGGGTCGGCCGCACATGGCCGGCAGGCTGCCAGCAAGCGAGCGAGGCGTGCGAACATTCCAGGACGGCGAGAATCGCGTGTGGGAGGTGCGGGCGATCCAGGAGCAGCTCACGGAACGCCGCACCCGGTTACTGCCCCGCCCCGAGCTGGCGAACGGCTGGTTGCTGTTCACCAGCGGCGAGGAGCGGCGGCGCTTCGACGCCCTGCCCCCCGGGTGGACGCTGGCGAGCGACGCACTGCTCTGCCGGTGGTGCGAGGATGCATCGCCGGTGCTGCCCCTCGTCGCGCGGCGGCGCCCGGCGTCGCCCGACCAGTCCCAATAGCGCAAAAGGGCCCCAGCACTCCCCGCGCCGAGCTCGGATCGGGCACGGTTGGTGCTTGCGAGGGCGAGCATGGCGCTGCGCACCTTTGTCGCATCGGACGGAACGACGTGGACGGCGTGGCTCGTTCAATCCGGGTTTGCCGCGACCGTGCCCGGCACCCCGACCGAATGGCTGGCGTTCCAGAACGCTGACAGCACCGAGCGCCGCCGGCTGCTCGAGGTGCCCGACGCGTGGGAAACGCTTCCCGACCAGCGCCTGGATCTCCTGCGCCGGATGGCCGAACCGGTGCGGGGCTGGGCGAGCCGCCACACACCGCCGGGCGGCATCGATCAGCACGACCCGAGTGGGAGCGGGGGCAGCAGCGCCAGCGGTTGATCCGTCGCCGGAACACAGCGTTCGGCGCATCACATCATCGTCAGTCCACTCGAGGCCATGCAGCAGTTCTTCCGTCGACTCGCCCAGGCCACTGCGCAAGCCGTTGGCACGCCGTGGACCTTTCTGGCCGCGATGGCCGTCGTCGTCCTCTGGGCGGCGAGTGGCCCGGCGTTCCACTACTCGGACACGTGGCAGCTGGTGATCAACACCGGGACGACCATCGTCACCTTCCTGATGGTCTTCCTGATCCAGAACACGCAGAACCGGGACGCGAAGGTGATGCACCTCAAGCTCGACGAGCTGATTCGCGCCACGCACACCGCGCGCAACAAGCTGGTGGACATGGAAGCGATGAGCGACGAGGAGCTGGCGACGCTCCAGCAGGAGTTCAAGGAGCTGCATCGGCGGGCCAGCGAGACGCTCGACGAGCGGCGGCAGCACGACCGGCGGATCACGCCGCCCGCCTCGCCCGGCGCATCGGCGATCCCTGTCCCGGCGACCGCATCGACCTCGACGGAGGCTGCGACCTCGATCGCCGGCGCAGCGGCCGGGCCGTCGAACGGCCAGGGCTGAGGCCCTGGCCGTTTCGCATGGCCACCGCCAGACGTGGCGTCAGCGCTGGCCGACACCGGAGGGCAAAGCAGAAGGCCTGCAACGCGAACGCGTTGCAGGCCTTCTGAAGAGAGATCGAGTTGCCCCTCCTGGGATCGAACCAGGACTCTCCTGATCCAGAGTCAGGCGTGTTGCCAGTTACACCAAGGGGCATCACCGCGCCGAACGGACAAACGTCTGCGCATCCGGCGGAACCCTTGTAAAATACTCCGGACAGGATGTCGCTTCAACCCCTCCCGCACTGTTGGTCCCCGTTCTGTCCATCGCCGCTCGTTGCCGCAGCGCAGTCCGCATCACCACGCTCGCCACCACTGTCCGGCGGATGGCGGTCGCGGGCGTCCTGGTGCTGTCCGCGACGGCCTGTCGCGACACGTTCGCCGGCTTCGGACCGGCGGCACGGGGACGCGCGGCCGCGGAACAGGCCTTCGAGGCGATCGCCAATCGGCACCTCGACGTCCTTCGCAACGCGCGCTACGAGTACGCCCGCCTGCATCTCACCAAGGCAGCGCTCTCGCCGTCGAAGGTCTTCGACGACAGCGCGGCGTGGACGGCCATGACGGGGAATGTCCGCCTGCTCGAGGTCTTCGGCACCGTGGGCGAGGGGCGGTACACGATGACGGCGCGATCCTCCGTGCCAGCCCCCGCCCGCCCGGGAGACGGCCGCCACGTCACCTCGCTCGCCCGCCTGGATGACGGCGTCTACCGCTGGGAGACGACGGTGGACTACGCGATCGGCAGCGTGCGCCCCGCCGACGTGGCGACGATCGTCGCCCGCCTCTTCGCCGCTGGCGAGGGACGGACGGAGCGGGAGCTCCGCGCCGACCTGGCCGCCTCGGCACCGCGCACCGCCGCGGCGCTGGGAAGCGTCTTCACGCTCGACTCCCTCAGCCCGACCCGGCTCGCCGACGGCTCCACGGCGGTGACGGTCGGCATCGCCATCAACTCGACGCCGCTGCGCCGCCGGCTCCCCGCCTTCGCGGAGTTCCTCCGCAAGTACGTGGAGGCCACGTCGTACCACGCGGTGATCGCCGACCGCGCGGCAGTGCCGTTCATCGACGTCGCACAGCGCGACCGCTATCTCACCATTCACGTGCGCACGCTCGACGGGAAGCTGGTGCCGCTGTCGGGACCGGCGCGGCCGATTCCCGATTCCCTGCTCGTCTTCGCCGACTTCCGCACCAAGGTGAAGATCTTCCACGTCGGCTTTCACGAGCTCGTGATGGACCTGGTGAACGAAAGGCAGGGCGATCGGCAGCGGAGCTGGGTGGTGACGGCGCATCGCGAGCCGAAGTGGGACCTGCCGCTCGTGGCAGCGCGCCTGCTGCGCGCGCCCCTGCGCCGGCCCTTCCTCGGCGAGGGTGCGTTGTTCCGCATCGGGGTCCGCGCCGGCGAGAATGGCGAGCCGACGGTGATCATGCGGAACTCGCACCTCACGGTGCAGGAGAGCGGGATCCTCAACTTTCTGAACTCCCTCGGCAATACGGCGATGAGCGATTTCGAGGGAGCGGTGGAGCGCGAGGAGAACGCGTGGCTGCGCGAGCTGTTCCTCTCACTGCGCGACGACGCGCGCACGTCGATCGACTAGCGGCGTCGGACCGACGCCAGGGGACACAAATAAAAACGCCGCGCGCTGTGAAGCGTCGCGGCGTTCTATATGTCATCCGATTGGCCTGGCCTCACCGGAATCGCCTCGCACGCCGTCATTGGAACTGTACGTCCTACCGAACGGCGGCGGGCAGACTACCGGGATTGGCCAGATCTGTGCCAATCGGTCGAGACATCGATGGAGCTGAGGGGGATCGAACCCCTGACCTCTGCAGTGCGATTGCAGCGCTCTCCCAGCTGAGCTACAGCCCCGCGTCGCACCACTTGTCTGCATGTCGTACCCCATCCAGACGAGCAAGGTGCCAGACGGCAACGGCCCCGCAACCGTGCGGGGCCGCCGTCCGGGAGGAAATCTAATCCACAGAGGGGGAGAGTCAACTGCGGAGGGACTGGTGGACCGGTGGACTGGTGGACCGGTGGACCGGTGGACCGGTGGACCGGTGGACTGGTGGACCGGTGGACCGGTGGACCGAGGGACCGAGTAGTTTCCCACCTCCCGACCTTCCGACCTTCCGACCTTCCGACCTCATGCTCCCCTCCCCCTCCGACGTCCTCGCCGCGGGTCATCGGCTGCGCGGCATCACCGAACGCACGCCGCTCGTGCGGTCGGCGGCGCTCAGCGTGCGTGCGGGGGCGGACGTGCGGCTCAAGTGCGAGAACCTGCAGCGCACAGGGTCGTTCAAGCTGCGCGGCGCCACGAATGCGCTCGCCGCGCTCACGGACGGGCAGCGCGTGCGCGGCGTGGTCGCGTCCTCGGCGGGGAACCACGGGCTCGGCGTGGCGCACGCGGCGCGCGCGCTCGGCGTGCGGGCGCGGATCTTCATTCCCGCCACCGCGCCCGACGTCAAGCGTCGCGGGATCATCGCGCTCGGGGCGGAGGTGGACGACGGCTACCCGGACTACGACGCCGCACATCAGGCGGCGGAGCGCTTCGCCGCCGACCACGGGATGACCTTCGTGAATCCGTGCGCGGGAGCGGCGCTCCTCGCCGGCCAGGGGACGGTAGCGCTCGAGATCATCGAGGAGCTGCCCACCGTGCGGACCTTCGTCGTGCCCGTCGGCGGCGGTGGACTGGTGGGGGGAATGGCGGCACTGATACGGGCCGTGCTTCCCGCGGCGCGCATCATCGGCGTGCAGAGCGAAGCCACGAACGCGATGGCGGCCTCGCTCGCCGCGGGGGCGCGAGTGGATGTCGAGGTGGTGCCGACGCTCGCCGACGGGCTCGCGGGTCAGATCGATGACGAAGGGTTCGCCATCGGACGCGTGGCGATCGACACGATGGTCACGGTGCGCGAGTCGGAGATCGCCGAGGCGATGCGCTGGCTGGCGCACGAGCACGACCTGCGCGTCGAAGGCTCGGGCGCGGTGGCGGCGGCCGCGCTGCTGCACGGGCAGGTGGCCGAGCTCACGGGCGCGGCGGTCGTGGTGATCAGCGGCGGCAACGTGGACGACGCGCGCTGGCGCGCGATCGCGGCACCGCCGGCGTCGTGAAACACGCGCGGCTCATCGGTCCGTCGCCGGGACGGACCAATGAGCCGATGAACCGTCAGTGACCTGCCGTCGAGCCGACGAGCCTTACGGCCGTTCGACGCTGCGCTCGTCGTTCGCGTTCGTATTGCGCTCGCCGCCCAGCGAGTTGCCGCTCTGCCGGTTGGCGCTCGCCGCATTGCCGTTGCCGAGCCCACTGTTCTGCAGCCCCACTTCGCGGTCGCCCTGGAAGCGCCCGTTGTTGTTGCCCGGCTGGGCGCTCGACTGCGCAGTGCCCTGGCTTCCCGCGGCCGATGCCGACATGCCGCTGTTCTGCTGGAGCCGCGCCGCGCGATTGGCGCCGCGCGCCTCGCCGCCGCGACGGCCGATGGCGGCCATGTGCTCGCGGTTGCGGCTCACGGTCACGCCGCCCTTGCGCCCGGCGGCGCGCGCCTCGCTGGAGTCGAACTCGTGCGCCGTGCCCTTCTGGTGCGCCGCACGGCCGCCCTTGCTGGCGATCTCACGCTGCTTCTCACGATCCATGGATGCGAAGCCGCGGTTGCTGCGCGAGCGCGACTGCCCGGCGTCTGTCGCCTGATCGCCGCGGGCAGCGTTGTCGCTGCTCGACGCACGTGCGCTGCGGCTGCTTTCGTTCGACACTTCGCGTTGCCGCTCACGGTCGGCGCCAAAGCTGCGCTCTTCGCTGTTCGGTCTGATCGCCATTACAACTCCTCCTGGAAGTGTGAGGCCCTGCCCTCGTGCGGCGCCCACCGCACTGGGTTCGGCGCCATCCGCTTCGGCCCGCACGGGCCGCGACTTCGTGACGACGTGTGCAAACTGCGGACCCATGTGTTCGCGCTCTGCACGAGTGTCCGGTCCGCCACTCGTGTTTCCGACGCAGGTGCCCGCTGCTCCCCTTCCCTCACCCGGCGCTCGTCGCTCCGCCAAGGAGCGTCAGCACTTCGCCGGTGATGTAACTGCTGTCGGCGTTGGATGCAAAGAAGACGTATGCCGGCGCCACCTCTTCCGGCTGGCCGGGACGCTGCATCGGCACGTCACTGCCGTGCTTCGCCGCCTTCGGCGCCGGCTTGTCGGCCACGTTTAGCGGCGTCCAGATGGGACCGGGGGCCACGCAATTCACACGGATCTTCGTTTCCACGAGCTGCTGCGCGAGCGCCTTGGTGAACGCATGGATGGCCCCCTTCGTGGCTGAATAGTCGAGCAGCTGCTTGCTTCCTTCGAGCCCGGTGATGGACCCGGTGTTCACGATCGCGCTCCCCGCCGGCATGTAGCGCAGCGCGGCGCGCGCCATGTAGAAGTAGCCGAAGATGTTCGTGGCAAACGTCTTGTGAAGCTGCTCGTCGCTGATGTCCCGCAGGTGCGGCTGATGTTTCTGGAAGGCCGCGTTGTTGACGAGGATGTCGAGTCGACCCAGCGAGGCGGCGACCTGGTCCACCGCGGCATCGCAGAAGGTCGAGTTGCTCACGTCGCCCGGCAGGAGGAGGCAGCGCTGCCCTTCCGCCTCCACGGCGCGCTTCGTCTCCTGCGCGTCCACCTCCTCGTCGGCGAGGTAGACGATGGCGACATCGGCGCCCTCGCGCGCGTACAGCACGGCCACGGCGCGGCCGATCCCCGAGTCGCCGCCGGTGACGAGCGCCACGCGGCCCATCAGCTTTCCCGAGCCCTGGTACGTCGGCGACTCGTAGCGAGGACGCGGTGTCATCTTCGCCTCGAGCCCGGGACGCGGCTGATGCTGCGGCGGGAAGGGCGGCTTCGGCTTCTGTGGCATGGGCGTGCTGCTCCGCGTGCGCTCGATGTGCGTGCGATGCGGTGGGGCAAGGCGTGGGCCGCGAGGGCTATATTCCCCGCCATGTCGCTCGCCCTTCGCCTGCTTGGCACCTCCGCCTCGCGTCCCACCGTGGAACGCAACGTCTCGTCGACCGCCGTCGTGCGCGAGGGCGAGACGCTGCTCTTCGACTGCGGCGAAGGCACCCAGCGGCAGATGATGCGATACGGCGTGTCCTTCTCGCTGCGGGACATCTTCTTCACCCACTTCCACGCCGATCACCTGATCGGCGTGGTGGGACTGCTGCGCACGATGGCACTGCAGGGGCGGAGCGATCCGTTGCGCCTCTGGGGCCCGCGCGGAGCGTCGCGGACGATCCGGCGCGCCGAGGAGTTCGGCATGGACCGCCTGTCGTTTCCGCTCGAGGTGACGGAGCTGGAGCCCGGCCAGTGCGTGAGCCGCGGCGACTACGAGATCGTCGCCTTTCCCGCCGACCATCGCGGGGCGCGCGCCGTCGGATACGCGCTCGTGGAGCACGACCGCAAGGGACGCTTCAATCCGGACCTGGCGCGCGACCTCGGCATTCCGGAAGGACCACTCTGGGGCGAGATCCACCGCGGCCGCAGCGTGACGCTCGAGGACGGCCGCGTGATCGAGCCCGGCGTGCTGGTGGGCCCCGCACGACCCGGGCGGCGTGTGGTGATCACCGGCGACACGCGTCCGTCACCGGCCACCGTCGAGGCGGCACGCGGCGCCGACCTCCTGGTCCACGAGGCGACGTTCGGTGACGAGGAAGCGGAACGCGCCGTGGAGACGGGACACTCCACGGCGCGCGAGGCGGCACAGGTGGCGCGCGACGCCGGCGTCGGCACGCTGCTGCTCACGCACTTCTCGGCACGCTACTCACGCGATGCGAGCGACCTCGGTCGGGAAGCGCGCGAGGTGTTCGCGGCGACGCTGGTGGGGAAGGACGGGATGGAGGTGGAGGTGGCGTACAAGGGCTGACCGATGGACCGATGGACCGATGGACCGAACGGTCCTCCGGTCCTTCGGTCCTCCGGTCCCTACCCTCTCACCGGCTCCGGTGCTTCCGTCAACGGATCCTGCCGGCTCACCGGCATCGAGCGCGCGAACAGGCGTGCGATCTCGGCGGCGTGCAGCGAGTCGAGCACGCGGTCGGGGTCGAGGCGCGAGGTGACGCTGCGCGCCTCGGGACCCTGGCTGACCACCCAGTTGTAGCGGTCGAGGCGCGCGCTGGTGCCACCGGGGTGTCGGAAGACGATGATGGCCCGGCTGGAGCCGGGCACCTGGATGCTGACGCCCCACGTGGTGCCGTCCGGCGACGTATAGGTCTTCATGTGCAATGGTGCGGGTCAGCCGACGAGCGTCGGCGAGAGAGGCTGGCGGCCGGCGAATCCGGCGTCCTCGTCGTGCCAGAACTGCACGGACGGCTCGCCGAGTCGCCAGCAGAGGAGAGCGCGCCGGCCATCGATCTCGGTGGGAAAGTCCACGAGGCCGAGGCGGCGATCCTTGAGCTGGATGTCGAGCGCCTCCAGCTCACCCTGGAAGGCGTCGATGTCGCGCGCGATGGCCTGCACTTCCCTCTCGAGCGCGACGACGCGCAGGTCCACCGTGTCCGAGTTCGACATCAGGAGGTCGAGCCGCGCGATGGCGTCCTGCCAGCGCTCGTGCTCGCGCACGATGTCGTCGACGATCCGGCGCACGAGCGGCAGGGTGCGGTTCGCCCGATCCACGGTATAGAGCTGCATGCACGGAATCTAACCTCGCCCGACCGGGAGGTCAGGGCTCAGCTGCCACGCTCGCTGAGCGCCGCTTCGCGCCGCCGCATCGCGACTTCGTGCATCAGGCGATCCTCCTGCGTCTCCAGGCGGAGCGGGGGCACGGGCGCCGGCCGCCCCTCGTCGTCGAGATGGACGAAGGTGAGCCAGCACTCGTTCGTGTGCCGGCGGGTGCCGCGCGTGATGTCTTCCGCGTAGACGTCGGCGAGGACGGCGAGCGAGGTGCGCCCCACGTGCACGACGCGCGAGCGGATCTCCACGAGCTCGCCGACGCGAATGGGCTCCTTGAACAGGATGCGATCGATGGAGAGGGTGGTGCACGGGCCGCCGCTGTGGCGCATCGCGCTGAGGGCCGCACAGCGATCCACCATGCTCATGATCACGCCACCGAACACCGACGGCGCGCGCAGGCCGTTGGCCTGGTGCGGCATCATGAGGTCGGCCACGATGGCCTGGGAGGCGCGCGGCGTCCGGGCTTCGGCGTCGCGGGGATTGGTCGAGGAAGTGCTCATGCGTGGTGCTCGCGCGCGACGCGGCGCGCCGGATGGTGGGGAGAGTGCTTCGCGGCTCGACTCGCGTCGGACGCACGATGGCGCGTCGGCGGCGCGGCACGACGCCACGCGACGGCACGCACCGCGTCGTCGTAGAGCATGGCGTCGTCGAAGGCGCGCGTGAGCGCGCGCCGCGTGCGGGCGTCGATAGGTGGCTGGTCGAGCCAGATGATGCGCGTGGCCGGCGCGGGCACGCGCCCCACGGTGAACTCGCGCGACGTGCTGTCGCGCAGCACGAGCCGCGCGTCGCCGCGATCCGGATCGTAGTGCACCACCACCTCGTAGCGGCCATGGCGCCAGACGTCGCGCAGGCCGTCCACGGAGGTGACGGGAAGCGAGGACGCCGCGGCCGCCCACCATGCCGGCTCACCGATCCGGATCGGCGAGAGGGCGAGCAGGTGCCCGGCGTCGCCGTCGCCTTCACCAGGCAGCGCGAAGCTCACCGCCGGCGCCCCGTCCAGCGTGGTGATGGAGAAGCTCGCCGGATCGAGCCGGTAGTGCGGCAGCACGGCGGCGGCGCGCGCGCTCAGCTCGTCCCCGCGCACGCGCACGGAGTCGAGCGTCGCCTCCATGACGGTGCGGCGGGCGCGCTCCACCTCGGCGCTCGCCGTGCCGGCCACGGCCGCCAGCGTCGCGCTGCCGCCGGTGCGCAGGTCGATCACGCCGCGACGGCTCGTGTGCCAGAGCGGGGCGTCGTCGCGCTCCACGTCGGCGTGGAGGGAGAAGGAGACGAAGGGACCGGCCACCTCCTCGAGGTCGAGCGTCGTGGCCGCCGTCCAGAGCGGGTCGTCGCTCTCGTCCTCGTCGGGAGCGAGCGGCGTGTCGCCCGGATGCAGACGCGCGTACTGGCGCGCCACGCGCGGGACGATGGTGTCCTGGTAGACGAGCAGCGAATCATCGGTGACGAGGTCGCGCCGGTACACGAGCTGGCCGACCATCACCGCATCGCCGTAGGAGCGGTCGTCGTCGGTGACGTAGATCTCGTAGAGCCGGCCGTCCACGCGCGCGAGGTCGAGCGGCGCGCCGCGCACGTGCACGGTGCCGCCGGCGCTGGTGACCCAGAACGACGAGTCTCCTGCCGCGAGCACGAAGTCCGCCGCCGGTGGCGGCGGCGCGTCGGGCGTGGACGGCGGCCGGCAGGCAGCGAGCGCGACCACGAAGAGCAGCGCGCGAGAACGGGGAAGATGGAACGTCACGGGCATCTGCGGAGAAATATACAGTCCAGGGCGCTCGCTGCCGGCGCGAAAGCTGCCTCCGCCGCCTGCAGGCGTCCCCTTACATTTACCAGACTTTCAACAGGACCCAATCGTGACTCGTCGTTCCCTCTCCGTCGTCCGACCGCTCCTTCCACTCGTCGTCGCACTGCTCGGCGGCTGCACCGCCGCATCGGAGCATGCCGGCGCCGAGGCCCGTGCGCAGGGTGGCTCGGCGGGAGCGGGTGGCTCGACGGGGGCCGCCGCCGTGGCCACGGCCGACTCCGCCAGCCGCGCGGCGGCGACCGTGAGCGAGAGCGCCGGCGTGGACGACACCAGCGCCGCGGCGGTGACGACGGGGAGCAACCGCACCGTCGCGCCGATCGACGTGGCGAAGGAGTTCCCCTACATCCGTGCGCTGTACGTGAATCGCTGGGCGGCGCAGAGCCCGAAGCGGATGCGGCAGATCATCCAGATCGCCGACGAGACGGAGATCAACGGGCTCGTGATCGACATGAAGGACGAGTTCGGGCTGAACTACCATCCGTCGAACCCGACGTGGGCGCGCAACGCCGGCAATGCCGGCGTCGTGCGCAACCTGCCCGCCCTGCTCGACACCCTTCGCGCGCATCACATCCTGCCCATCGCGCGCATCGTGGTGTTCAAGGATTCCGTCACGGCACGCGTGCACCCGGAGTGGACCATCCGCCAGAAGGACGGCAGCATCTGGCGCGACAAGAAGGGGCTCGCCTGGGTGAACCCGTACCACCACGAGCTGTGGCAGTATAACATCGGCATCGCCCAGGAGCTGGCGAAGATGGGCTTCGGCGAGATCCAGTTCGATTACATCCGCTTCCCCGAGCCGTATCCCTCCCTGCCGACGCAGGTGTTCCCCGAGCAGAACGGCGTGGCCAAGCCGGACGTGCTGGCGAACTTCCTGAAGAACGCCAACGCGCGACTGGACAGCGTGGGCGCGCGGACGACGGCGGACATCTTCGGGCTCGTGACGACGGTGGGCGGACCGCTCGAGGTGGGCCAGTGGTGGGAGAAGCTGGCGCCCGTGACGGACGTGCTGCTGCCGATGGTCTATCCGTCGCACTATCCCTCCGGCTCGTTCGGCATCAAGCGCCCGAACGCCGAGCCGTACGAGATCGTGAAGACGGCGCTCACGCGGGCGCACGAGCGCAACGCGAAGCTCGGCATCACGGAGATCGGGCACGTGCGCCCGTACCTCCAGGCCTTCTCGCTCGGCGCGCCGCATTACGGGCCGGAGCAGATCCTCGCGCAGAAGAAGGCGACGTACGACTCCGGCTTCGACGGCTGGGTGCTGTGGAGCCCCGGCTCGAAGTACGAGGAGTTCGTGCCTGCGCTCGAGAAGACGCTCGAGTCGCGGCGCGCGACGCTGTCGATGAAGAAGTAGCGCTCAGCGCCCGCCAGCCGAGCTGGCGGCGCGCGTGAGCACGATGAACTTCACGTCGTCGGCGGCTACGGCGCGCATCCAGGCGATGAGGTCCGGCACGCGGCTGGGTGGCTCCACGCCGATCGCGCCCGTGATCTGCCGCGTGATGCGCAGCACGCCGTTCGCCTCGCTGTACGTGGACTGGTAGCTGCCGAACGGGCTGGCGGCCGTCACGCCCTTCGGCAGCGTGGCATGCCAGCCGGCGGGGAGGGTGATCTCGTAGCGCGTGTTCGTGTAGCGAGGTCCCCACACGCGCGCGACATCGATCGGAAAGCGCCGCGGGCCGCGACGCTCGAGGTCCTTCGCCACATTCGCCAGCGATGCCATGCTGCCCATGGGCATCTGCAGGATCATCGTCGAGCCGGCGGGCGTGGCGGCGCGTCCGTGGCGGACGAGCACCGTCACGCGCGCCCGCGCCGCGAGGTCGCGGCCGTCGAACGCGTCGAGGCTGTCTCCCTCCGCCCCCTCGAAGGTGCGCCGCGCGATCACGTTCGCGAGGTTGCGCCGCTGCGCCGAGTCGAGCGGGTTGAAGAAGAGCCCGCGGATGGCCGACGCCGGCGCGCCGTCGAGGATCTCCTCGTAGGTGCCATTGAAGTCGCCGGTGGAATCGACGACCCCTTTCACCACCGTGACGCTGCGATTGAGCGTGAGCGGCGCACGGGGCAGCGTGACCTCCTCGCCGCTGCCGTCCCGGCGCACAAGCAGGGCGAAGCCCCCCTGCTCGCTCAGCGGGAGCTCGCCCCAGGGCACGGTCCCGGCGGTGAGGTCCACGTACTGCCACCCGCTGTCGGTGGCGACGGCGGCGATCTCATGGTTGAACTGCTGGATGGTCGGCAGGTCGCGGCGCGCGGCCGCGATGGAGCTGAGCAGCACCGGATAGGCCTCGATGCCCAGGTGCCGCATCGCGGCGACGAACAGCGTCGCCTTGTCCTTGCAGTCGCCGAAGCCGGTGACGCGGACCGTGTCCGGCAGGCGTGGCTGGTAGCCGCCCATGCCGAGGGCGATGGCGACGTAGCGGATCTCCTGCGACACCCACTTGTGCACGGCGCGGATGCTGTCGTCGCGGGTGCGGGCGCCGCGCACGAGGCTGTCCACCTTCGCGGCGACGGCGGGGGAGGCCACCTCACGCGATCGGGCGAGGTCGCCGTACCAGTGCGCGACGTCCTGCCAGGTGATGGGCGACGAGAGCTGCACGAACATCAGCACGCCGTTGGAATCGGCGGCGAAGGGCTCCGGCGTGATCTTCGGCACGTCGGCCGCCGCCCACGTGTACGTCCGCCGTCCACCCGCCACGCGCTCGACGCGCCTGAAGTCCAGGTTCGCCTCGCGGATCCGCGGCGTGACGCTGGCGGGGAGGTCGACGATGAACCGCGAGCGCGCCACGTAGCCGCCCGTGCTCACCCGCCACCCCTCGAAGAAGTCGCGCGGCATGAAGGGCTTCGTCTCCTCGACGGTCCAGCTGAAGTCCAGCAGGGTGCCCGGCTCGACGCCGCTGAGGGACATGCGTCGCACCCGCTGGTCGGTGTAGACGGGCGTGTTGCGCGCCGCGGGGACGTCGGACTCCTGCACCTGCGCGGGCGCCATGCTCACGATGGTGCCGTCGGGCTTCACGACACGCACCCAGTTCACGGTGAGCTTCTGGTGCGACGGCGACCAGGAGAAGCTCTGCTCCTGCAGCCGGGTGGCGGCGGCGGGCTTGAGCACCTGGATCACCTGCCGGAAGGTGCGGGTGCCGGTGCCGTCCGCCTCGCGTCGCACCACGCCATCGTCGAGGAGGAAGACGGCGTCTTCATCGGCGTGCTTCGCGGGATCCACGGCGAGCCGATAGATGGTATCGGCGCGCACGGACGGGTCGCCGGCGGGCGTGATGTGCGGCGCCTGGGCGGCGAGGGCGGGCGCCGCGGCGAGCACGGCAACGACAGCAATGAGGCGCATGGTCCTCAGTATGGCACCAATTCCCTAGCGCGCCAGCTCCCTGACTCCCTCCACCAGACGGCTCACCTCGTCGGCGGTCGTGTAGCACGCCGCGCCCGCGCGGACGAACCCATCAGCGCCGCGCCCCAGCCTTTCGGCGACGGTGGTGGCGTAGAAATCTCCATTGGAGACGAACACGCCGCGACGCGCGAGATGGCGGGCGACGTCTTCCGTCGTGTGACCGCGCAGCGTGAAGGAGACGGTAGGCGTGCGCGGCGTGCCGGGCTCGGGGCCGTAGAGGGTCAGACCGCCGATCGCAGCGAGTCCCTCCCAAAGCTGCGCGAGCAGCGCCTCGCCGCGCGCATGGAACGCCGCAAAGGCGCGCGAGAGGCGCTCGCGCCGGCTCGCCCCGCCACGCGCCAGGGTGCCGAGGTACATCACCGCCTCGGCGGCCCCGACGATGCCCTCATGGTTCAGGGTGCCGGTCTCCAGGCGCTCCGGCGCCTCCGACGGCGCGGGATCGAGCTTCGGCACGTCGAGCGAGTTCGCGAGGTCATGCCTCGCGAAGAGCACGCCCACGTGCGGGCCGTAGAACTTGTAGGCCGAGCAGGCGAGGAAGTCGCAGCCGATGGCACCGACGTCCACCAGGTGGTGCGGCGCGTAGTGCACGGCGTCCACGTAGGCGAGTGCACCATGCTCGTGCGCCAGAGCGCAGGCGCGCGTCACGTCGGTCACCGTGCCGAGCGCGTTGGACGCAGCGCCGATGGCGAGCAGCTTCGTGCGGGGCCCGAGCTTGCTCGCCAGGTCGTCGAAGTCGGTGCGGAAGGTCGTCGTGTCCAGGCGCGCGGTGCGAACGACGAGCCCCGTGTCGCGTGCCACGGCGTGCCAGGGCGCCACGTTGGCGTGGTGATCCAGCTCCGTGACGACGATCTCGTCGCCGGCCTTCCAGCCGCGCGCGAGGGCGCGCGCGATGTGGAAGGTGATGGTCGTCATGTTGTTGCCGAACGAGATGTCGGCCGGCGTGGCGCGCAGGAAGTCGGAGAACACGTCGCGCGCCTCGGAGAGCAGGTTGTCCGTCTCGATGCTGGTGGGATAGGCCCAGTGGGTGTTGGCGTTGTGCTCCAGCAGGTAGGAGCGCACCGCATCGGCGACGGTGAGCGGCACCTGCGTCCCGCCGGGCCCATCGAAGTACGCCACCGGATGCGCCCCCTCGCGACGGACGAGCGCGGGGAAGGTCGCGCGGATCTCGTCGACGGAGATGGCGAGATTCGCGGCGTCGCGAATGGCGGTGGTTGTCATGCGATCTCCTGGCCAGCCCAGCGCTCGATGAGCTTCACGGCCTCCACGTGATCGGCCTCCTCCCCGAGCTCCACGTGCGCGAGGCGGAACAGCTCCGCCGTGAGCTGGAGCAACGGTGAGGCGACCTTCTGCTCGCGCGCCACACCGGCGGCGATGCCGACGTCCTTGTCGAGCAGCGCCACCCGGAAGGTGCGCGGAAAGGCGCGCGTGAGCACGCGCTCGGGAAAGAGGTTCATGGACGCATTCGAGCGCCCGCTCGACGCATTGATGACGTCGAGCGCCACCTCGGGACGCACGCCGGCCTTCGCGAGGGCGGCGAGGCCTTCGCCCGTGCTCCACACGTTCACGGCGAGGAGCGCATTGTTCACCGACTTGAGCGCGTCGCCCGCGCCGACCGGTCCGCAATGCACGATCTTCTTCCCGAACGTCTCGAGCACGGGACGCACGCGCTCCAGCAGCGCGGCGTCGCCGCCGACCATGACGGTGAGGATCCCCTGCTCCGCCCCGCTCGTGCCGCCGCTCACCGGCGCATCGAGGAACCCGACGCCCCGGTCGGCGAGCCGCGCGGCGATGCTTCGCGACGTCGCCGGGTCGCCGGAGGTGCAATCCACGAGGATGGCGCCCCGGGCCATCGTGGCGAGCAGGCCCGCATCACCGTCGAGCAGGGATGCCACGTCGGCCGACACCGGGAGGCAGGTGATGACGACATCGGCGCCGCGCGCGGCATCCGCTGGCGTGGCGGCCACGCGCGCGCCGTGCTCGCGGCCGAACGACTCGGCGCGCTCGGCGGTACGGTTCCAGACGGCGAGGGAGAGGCCGGGCGCGTGGGCGAGGCGGGCGGCCATCGGTCGCCCGATGGCGCCGAGCCCGAGGAAGGCGACGGTACGAGAAGCCATGGGTAGCGGGTGGGAGACCTTCGCAATCTCCCCTGCGACACCCGCAGCGTCAACGCGCCGAGGGGCGACATCCGTTTCGCGACGCCATCGCACCGGTTATCGTGCGGCATGATCACTCGCGTCCGCATTGCGGGAATGAGCTGCCAGCACTGCGTGCGCGCGGTGTTCACCGCCCTCACGCCGGTGGAAGGGATCACCTCGGCCGACGTCAGCATCGGCGCGGCGACGATCGAGCACGATGGCCGCGTGACGATGGACGCGCTGCGGGAGGCGATTGCCGTGGCCGGTTACGAGGTGGAGGAGGGGGTGGAGGAGCGGAGGCGTCTGCCGCTGCTCTGATGCACCTGGCGCGCGGCTGGATTGTGACTTGTCCGATGCGGCACCGCCGCCCTACTTTGACGGGCTCGCCGCCTCAGTAGCCGCCGTCGAGGACGTGCCATGACGCCACCCCCGCACAACCCCGAGGAGCGGCCTGTGGGTGCCCTCCTCGCGCCAGACATCCTCGCGCTCCTCGAAGAGTCGCCGTCGCTGATCGCGGCGGAGACGGAAGAGGTGCACCCGGCGGACCTCGCGGAAGCCGCGGCGGCGATGCCGTCCGAGTCGGTGCCGCAGTTCCTCGCCGCGCTGCCGCGCGAGCGCGCGGCGCAGGTGCTCGAGTACCTGGACGAGGAGCTTCGCACCGAGGTCCTCGAGGCGATGACCGCGCCGCAGGCGGCCGCGCTCGTCTCCGAGATGACGCCGGACGAGCGGGCCGACGTGCTCGAGGAGCTGGACGAGGAGCGCGCGGAAGAGATCGTCGAGGAGATGCCCGCCGAGGCGCGGCGCGAGACGGAGGCGCTGCGGAAGTGGGATCCGGACAGTGCCGGCGGCATCATGACGACGGAAGTGGTGAAGGTCCCCGCCACCACCACCGTGGAGGACGCGCTGGCGGAGGTGCGCGTGATCGCGCGCAGCGGGCGGCGCGAGGCGATGCACGCCATCTATACGACGGATTCCGAGGGACGGCTGGAGGGGGTGCTCTCGCTCCGCGAGCTGCTGGCGGCGCCCGAGGGGGCGAGGCTCAGCGACATCGCGTGGACGGAAGTGCAGAGCGTCTCGCCGTATGCCGACCGCGAGGAGGTGGCGCGCGTCATCTCCAACTACGACCTCGTCGTCGTGCCGGTGGTGAGCGAGTCGAACCACGTGATCGGGGCGATCACGGTGGACGACGTGATCGACGCGATCCAGGAAGAGCAGACGGAGGACGTCCAGAAGCTGGGCGGCATGGAGGCGCTGGACGAGCCCTACGACCAGATCGGCTTCTGGCGGATGATCCGCAAGCGCGCCGGCTGGCTGAGCGCGCTGTTCATCGGCGAGATGTTCACCGCCACGGCGCTCGGCGTGTACCAGCACGAGATCGATTCCGCGACCGTGCTGGCCATCTTCCTGCCGCTGATCGTGAGCTCGGGGGGCAACTCGGGCTCGCAGGGGACCTCGCTCATCATCCGCGCCCTCGCGCTGCGCGAGGTCACGCTGCGCGACTGGTGGCGGGTGGCGGGGCGCGAGATCATGACCGGCGTCACGCTGGGGCTCATCCTCGCCGTGATCGGCTTCGCCCGGATCGAGCTCTGGCAGACGATGGCGGTGAAGGGGTGGACGGTGTTCGGCATGAACGTGGGCCACGACTACAGCTGCGTGTCGCAGGGGGTCGGGCACGTGATGCGCTGCGGCGTGGTCAACCCGCATCTCGTGGCCCTGACGGTGGCCATCTCGCTCGTCGGCGTGGTGACCTTCGGCACCCTGGCTGGCGCGATGCTGCCCTTCCTGATGCGGCGGCTTGGCTTCGACCCGGCCAGCGCATCGGCGCCCTTCATCGCTACCTTCGTGGACGTGACGGGGCTCATCATCTACTTCAACGTCGCGCTGCACCTGCTGCTGCGCTGAGGCATGGCCACCAACTCCGCAGACTCCGACGCGCGCTCACCGCACCTGGCCCGCGCGTCGGCGCTGGTGCTGTTCAGCGCCTGCTGCTTCGGCTCCATCCCGATCCTCACCACCCTCGCCATCGGCGGCGGCGCGCGGCTGGCGGACGTGCTGGCGTGGCGGTACCTGATCGCGGCCGTGCTGCTCGTGGTCGTGAGCGGCGGGTTCGCCCAGGTGAAGCGGCCATCGTCGCGCGCGGTGCCGCTCCTCGTGCTGGCCGGCGGTGGCCAGGCGGCGATCGCGTTCGTGAGCCTCTCCGCGCTGCGCTACATCCCGGCGGCGATGCTCACCTTCCTGTTCTACACGTATCCGGCGTGGGTGGCGGTGATCGCCGCGCTGCGCGGCTCGGAGCGGATCACGCGCGGGCGGGCCATCGCGCTCCTGCTGTCCCTGGCCGGCATCGCGCTCATGGTCGGCTTTCCGGGCATGGGGACGCTGCATCCGGTAGGCGTGCTGCTCGCGCTCGCCTCGGCGCTCCTGTATGCCGCGTACATCCCCCTGATCGACCACCTGGGCCGCGACCTGCCGCCGGCGGTGACGTCGGTCTACGCGTCGGCGGGGGCGGCGGTGATCCTCGTCGTCGTGGCATTCGCGCAGGGTGGCCTCGGCGTGCACTTCACGCCGGTGGCGTGGGGCTCGATCGCGACGATGGCGGTGGTGAGCACGGTGCTCGCGTTCATCGCCTTCCTGCGCGGGCTCGCCGTGATCGGCCCGGTGCGCACGGCGATCGTGAGCACGATCGAGCCGTTCTGGACGGCGCTGCTGGGCGGACTGGTGCTTCGCCAGGCGCTGGGGTCCCGCACGCTGCTCGGCGGCGTGTGCATCGCGGGCGCGGTGGTGCTGCTGCAGCTCGGGCATGGGCGGGAGGCGACGCCGGAGCCGGTATAATACCACTGCAGTACTACGTACCTTGTACTACGTACTTCGACCCAGGGGGATGCCTGGCCCAAGGCACCTCCGCCTGGTGTGACGGGACGCAGCGCCGCGAAACAGCTACCGGCACAGTGGAGAGGGTCGGGTGTCGGTCCTCGTACGAAGTACCAGGTACGAACTACATCAGTTGCAGTTCCGCAGTTCACGACACGGAGCCACCAATGGAGACACTGCACCTTACGATCGAGGGCATGACCTGCTCGCACTGTGTGCGCGCAGTCGAAGGGCGCCTGAAGCAGACCCCTGGCGTGGAAGTCCAGGACGTGAAGATCGGCTCGGCCGACCTGCGCTACGATCCGGCGCGCACGAACGTGGACGACATTGCCGAGGCGATCGCCGACGAGGGGTACACGGCGTACGAGGGCTGACGGTCGAGTCCGGCAGGGCTGGTATCCCCCCTGCATTGGAGATCGGGCTCCAGGGCGCGCATCCCACTCTTCTCGCGCGCCGGTACAGCAACCGGAGTCGATCATCATGATACGTTCAGTCCGCTTCATTCCCGCGCTCGCGGCCCTCCTGGCCTCGAGCGCGTGTGCATCGCTCAACAAGAAGGAACAGGGCGCCATCATCGGTGCGGGTACGGGTGCGGTCGTCGGCGGCGTGGTCGGCAACGCCACCGGCTCCACGGCTCGCGGTGCAATCATCGGGGCGGCGGTCGGCGGCGCCGCGGGCGCCATCATCGGCCACCAGATGGACCAGCAGGCGAAGGAGATCAAGCAGAACGTCCCGGGCGCGGTGGTCCAGCGCGTCGGCGAGGGACTCGCCGTGACCTTCGACTCCGGCCTCCTGTTCGACTACGACTCCGACGTCCTGCGCCCGGAGGCGAAGAAGAACCTGTCGTCGCTCGCCGCGAGCCTCGACAAGTATCCCGACACCAACATCCTCGTCGTCGGCCACACCGACAGCGTGGGCACTGACGCGTACAACATGTCGCTCTCCGAGCGTCGTGCGGCGTCGGCGGTGAACTACCTCGTGAGCCAGGGGGTGGATCGCACGCGCATCCGTCCGGCCGGCCGTGGCGAGACGGAGCCGGTGGCGTCGAACTCGACGTCGGAAGGCCGCCAGCAGAATCGCCGCGTGGAAGTGGCGATCTATGCGAATGACGCGCTGAAGGCGAAGGCGTCGGCGGGGAGCAACTGAGGACTGAGGACTGACGGTCTGACGGTCTGACACGCTCGGCGGCGCCGCCGCCTGCTCGTCTGACGGTCACTGCAACGGCACACCGGGCCCGGCCTGGCGTGCCGTTCGTTGTTCGACCGTCGGACGAAGAGCGGCCGCAGGCCGCGAATGAGTCAGACCGTCAGACGAGCGCCGGCGCCGCAGGCGCCGCGCGGGTCCGACTCTCCGTCGCCGGCCGGATTCCCACGATCCCCTCCTCCAGCCACACGTGCTCTCCCTTCAGCACGTGCTGCGCGACCTTGTACGACATCCCGTCGTTCGGCCCGTAGAAGCGGCGGAAGTTCTGCTTGATCCGCTGCCGCGCCTCGCGACAGAACAGATCCGCCAGCTCCATCGCCTCGTCGTTCCCCTGCTTCGCCAGCATCTGCGCGCGCACGCACACCGCGGTCATCGCGAACAGGTCGGCGCCGATGTCCACGCCACGGAACAGCACCATCTGCCGCCGCTCCAGCTTCGGCCCGAAGCGCACCATCGCGTGGAACAGCATGCGGCCCAGGTGACGCGTGTGGCGCTCCGCCCATCGCAGGTGCCGGCCGAGCTTCCCGAACTCGCCGTACGCCGTGGGCACCTCGCCCCGGCCGAACCACCGCGCGAGGTACCAGCCCGGGTAGAACTTCATCACGCGGCCGAGCGCGGACACCTTCTCCCTGCCCGACGATTCCTTGTCCACGAGGGCGAATGCCGTCCTGAAGTGATGGTCCACCGCCTCGCGCGCGATGAAGAGCCGCATCACCTCCGACGTTCCCTCGAAGATCAGGTTGATGCGGAAGTCGCGCATCGCGCGCTCCACGGGGATCCCGAGCTCGCCGCGTCCTCGCAGAGAGTCCGCCGTCTCGTAACCGCGGCCACCGCGGATCTGCAGCGTGTCGTCCACGATGCGCCAGCCGGTCTCGGTGTTCCACATCTTGGCGATCGCCGCCTCGAGGCGGATGTCGTAGTGCCCGCGCTCCGACAGCGCGACGGTGAGCTCGGCCACCGACTCCATGGCGAAGGTGTTCGCCGCCATGTTGGCGATCTTCTGCGCGATCGCCTCGTGCCTGCCGATCGGCACGCCCCACTGCACGCGCTCGTTCGCCCAGTGACGCACCACCTGGAGCATCGCCTTCCCGCTGCCGGCGCAGCTCGCGGGGAGGGTGAGCCGCCCCGTGTTGAGCGTGATGAGGGCGAGCTTGAGCCCCTTGCCCTCTCCCCAGATGATGTTCTCGCTCGGCACGCGCACGTTCGTGAAGCTCACGACGCCATTCTCGATCGCCTTGAGTCCCATGAACCGGCAGCGATGCTCCACCTTCACGCCGGGCATGCTCGTCTCGACGATGAATGCCGTGATCTGCTTGCGCGACTTCCCGTTCACCACGACGTCCGGGGTGCGCGCCATCACCACGAGCAGCTCGGCACGCGTGCCGTTGGTGCACCACAGCTTCTCCCCGTTGAGGATCCAGCTCTTCCCGTCCTCGCTCGGCGTGGCGCTCGTGCGCAGGTTCGCCGGATCCGAGCCGGCGTCCACCTCGGTGAGCGCGAAGGCGGAGATGGCGCCCTTCGCCAGGCGCGGGAAGTACTTCCGCTTCTGCGGCTCGGTGCCGAACAGCTTGAGCGGCTGCGGGAGGCCGATGGACTGGTGCGCCGACAGGAGCGCGGTGAGCGAGCCGTCCTTGCTCGTCACCATGGCGATGGCGCGCGTGTAGCTCGCGTAGCTCAACCCGAGCCCGCCGTACTCGATGGGGATCTTGATTCCGAACGCCCCCATCTCGCGGAGCTCCTGCACGTACTCCTCCGGGATCTCGCCCGTGCGGTCGATCATGTCGGAGTCCACGCGCTCGAGGAAGGCGCGCAGCTTCGAGAAGAAGGGCGCCGCACGCGCGGCTTCCTCGGGGTCCTCCTTCACCGGGTGCGGGTGGATGAGGTCCAGGCGATAGCGGCCGAGAAACAGCTCGCGCACGAAGCTCGGTCCGGTCCATTCGCTCTCGCGCGCCGCTTCGGCGACGTCACGGGCTTCCTTCTCGCTGGCGAGACCTGCGGACGACTCGGTCATGACACGCTCGGCGTTGGGATTTCGCGGAAGATACCTCCCGGGTGCCTGCGCTGCAGGAGACGCGCCGTCCCGCGCGCCCATCTCAGTCGTCGGCGCGCAGGGCCTTCCAGCGTCCACGCCGCTCCTCCTGCTCCCGGAGCACCACGGCGGCCGCGCCACCGATGGCGATGAGCGCGAAGGAGAACCACTGGATGGCGTAGCTGCGGTGCGGTCCCTCGTCGAGCACCGGCTCTGCCCGCCGGGCCGGATGATCGCGGCCCGCGCTGTCGCTCGTGGCGATCAGGTAGTACGGCGCCACGGGATACGGCACCTTTGCGGCGATCTCGGTGCGACTCGCGCGGCGCACGACGCGCGGCCCGAACGCCGACGTCGTCACGCCGTCGTCGGGCATGTACGTCTCCACGAAGCCGGCCACGGTCGCCGAATCCCCTTCGCGCCAGCGCGCCAGGTCCACCGTGGCGCCGTCGGGGGAGTAGACCCAGCCGCGGTCGACGAGCACGGCGGTGTCGCTCCCCGCCATGCGCACTGGGGTGAAGATCTCCGCGCCGGGCGAGCCGCCCCGCGTCCGGCTGGCGAGCACCAGCTCGTTGGCGTAGTCGTAGCGGCCGACCACCCGGGCCGCACGGTAGTGCGCGGCGCCCGTGTCGCGCGGCAGCGCGCTGAACTCGACCGGTGGATCGAGACGCTGCGCGGCCACCACCGCGTTGTGCGCGCGGCGCTCGTGGAGCCGCGACAGCTGCCAGAAGCCAAGCCGGATGAACAGCGCCGCTGCGCCGATGGCGAGCACGCAGAAGAGGACCGTGCGTCGGGACATGCCGGAATGTAAGGCGCGGCCCGCTGGTCGCGCGGGCGACCGGTGTCAGAACAGCGACATCTGCTCGCCGAGGCTCTCCGGGTCCACCGGCGTCTGCTTCAGCAGCCGCTGCAGCTCGCGTGCGCTCTCCGGCGAGTGCCCGGCAAAGTGATTGTTCACGTAGCCGTAGACGCTCACTCCCTTGAGCGTGAGCGGCCAGAGCACGCCGGCCCACTGCTCGAGCTCTCCCATGCGGTCGATCTGGATGCGCGAGTAGTCCACGATGTCGCGGTTGGCGCCCATCCACCGGACGTAGAGGAAGTTCGTGGTCGGCCGCGTGGCGAGGCTGAGCATCTGCTTGCGCGGGATCCAGCGCGCATCGGTCAGCGTGAGCCCCACGTGGTGCTCGGCGAGGAGCGCCAGCACGCCATCGGTGATCCAGCCGCGCTGCCGGAATTCCACGCTGAAGCGGATGTCCTGCGGGAGCTTCGGCAGCATGTGCGCAAGGGCGGGCAGCTCCACCGGGCCGAAGTCGGGTCCGAGCTGGATGAGCACGGGGCCGAGCTTCTGCCCCAGCTCGCGCGCGCGATCGTAGAAGAGCTCGGCCACGTCGTCCGCGTCGCGCAGGCGGCGCTCGTGCGTGATCTCCTGCGGCAGCTTCAGCGCGAAGACGAAATGCTCGGGCGTGCGCTCGTACCAGCCGCGCACCGTCTTCACCGGCGGCACCGCGTAGAACGTGGAGTCCACCTCCACCGTGTCGAAGGCGCGGGCGTAGATGGTGAGATAGTCGGCGGCGCGCGTGCCGGACGGGTAGAACGGCCCGACCCAGGCGTCGTAGTTCCATCCCTGCGTGCCGATGCGGATGCGCGCGCTCATGCGGGGAATGGGCGCTCGCGCCGGCGTGCTGTCAAGCGCGCGAAACGGCGGTCATCGGTCCCGATCTTGCCCGCTCGATGTGCAGACCCCTCAAGGAGTGACCATGGACAATCGCGATCGCATGAACGAATCGACGGACGCGCGGCTCGAGCGCGCGAAGGACAGGGCGCTCGGCGCCCATGACGACCATCCGAGCGTGGGCGACGAGATCGGCGAGGCGGTCGGCGGCATCGGCGGCGTGGTCGCCGGCGCGGAGATCGGCGCGATCGCGGGCCCCGTGGGTGCGGTGATCGGCGGCATCGCCGGCGCGATCGGCGGCTGGTGGTCCGGCCGTGCCGTGGCCGAGGCGACGGACGCCATCTCGAACGAGGACGAGGAATACTACCGCAAGGTGTGGGAGGGGACGGAGAATCGTCCGGCCGATCGCTCGTTCGAGGACGTGCGGCCGGCGTACTACCTGGGCCATGTGGCCGCGAACAATCCCGACTACGCGAACCGCAGCTGGAGCGAGGTGCAGCAGGATCTCTCGCGCGGCTGGAGCGAGGATCACGCGCGGCGCTACGGGAGCTGGTCGTCGGTCAGCAGCTACGCGGAAGCGGGATACGAGCGCGGGCGCTCGTCCCTGGCCGATCGTGGGCGGAGCACGGCGAACGCCGGCGAGGGGACCTTCGACCGCGCGCCCACGCACGCCGAGATCCGCAACGAGGAGCGCAATCGCTGACCGGATGCGCCCGTGAATGCACGATGCCCCGCTGCGCTCGAGCGCAGCGGGGCATCCTGTGTTCGGCGGGCGGCGACCGGCGTCAGCGTTGCACGACGGTCGTCGTCCAGCTGGCCGTTTCGGCGAGAGAGGCGCGGGTCTGCTCGAGCGAGTATGACGGCTCGGCGAACGCCGACAGTCCCTTCCGGAGCAGCCACGCCCCCACCGCGAGCTCGAGCACGCCCGTGACGAGCGCGCCGAACCACATGTGACCGGCCATCAGCCGCCCGAGCAGCGACGTGAGCAGCAGCGTGACGGCGACGAGCATGACGACCCCCGCCCCGAAGGCGAGCGCGAGCCAGAGCACGCCGCGCGTGGCGCGGTGCAGGCTCTCCCTCGCCTCGATCTTCGCGAGCTGCACCTCGTCGGTGACGAGCCGCCTGGAATCGTTGGTCAGGCGTCGGATGAGGTCGGGGATCCCGACGTCTGGGTCGGCGAGCAGCGGTCGTTCAGGGGTTTCGACGATCAGTGGTCGCGCGGTCACGTGCTCCTCCGGCTGGGGCCTTGGCTGCCGGCGATGGGGGCAAGAGACGTTCCGCTCGGTGCGCTACTCCGGGCCCAGCGGCTCCACGAACACTTCCGCCGCCAGCCCGGCGCCGATGGCGCGGGTGGTGCCCGCGCTCTCGCCCACCCAGAGGGTGATCGGCCCATCGTACGGGGCGCGGTCCAGGATGCGCACGAGCGCCCCGGGGCGGATGCCGAGCTCGGCCAGGTAGCGCAGGCGTTCGGCGTCCTCGTCCTGGACACGCCGCACGCGGACGTGCTCGCCCACCACGACGTCCGCGAGCGTGCGCAGTCGCGCCTCCTCCACCCGGCCGTCACGGGTGGGGATCGGGGCGCCGTGCGGATCCCGGGTGGGATTGCCGAGCCTGGCCGCCATGCGCTCGATGAGCTCATCCGAGGCGGCGTGCTCCAGCCGCTCCGCCTCGTCGTGCACCCCGTCCCACTCGTAGCCGAGCACCTCGATCAGGTAGCACTCGAGGATGCGGTGTCGCCGCAGGGTGCGCAGGGCGGCCGTGCGTCCGGCACCGGTGAGCCGCACGCCGCGGTACGGCTCGTGGGTGATGAGCCGCTGCTCGGCGAGGCGCCGCATCATGCCGCTGACGGACGCCGGCGAGATGGCCAGCCGGTCGGCGATGTCGTTGGTGCTGGCGGGCGCGCCGACACGCTCGAGGTCGTAGATGGCCTTGAGGTAGTCCTCGACCGGCGCGCTGAGCGCGGGAGTGGGCGCGGCGCTCACGACGGACGCAGCCGGCGTGGCGTGCCGCGCACGAGCAGCACGGGAATGGTGGTGTGGTGGCGCACGTCGTTCGCCACGCTGCCGCGGATGAGGTCCTGGAACCCGCGATGGCCGTGCGTGCTCATCGCCACCAGGTCGCACTTCTCGCGTTCGGCGGCGGCGGCGATCTCCTTGGCCGGATCGCCGCCGGCCAGCACGCACTCCACCTCGATGCCGAGCTGCTCGAGCGCATCGGCGCGCGACTCGATGTACTCGCGATCCTGCTTCATCTCGGCGCTCTCGCGCAGGACGAGGGGTTCCTGGTTCCGCGCCGCCCAGCCATCGGCCACGTGAATGAGCACCACCGACGAGGCACACAGCCGCGCGAGGTCGCGCACGTGGGCGAGGATCGCGTCGTCGTAGTCGGAGTGCTCGAGCGGAACGAGGATGCGGCGATACATCGTGGGACGAGGTGCAGTGCGGCCGTCGCTCACCTCAGGTGAGCCACCCCCACACGGTCTGGACGAGCAGCAGGATGTTCAGCGCCGCGATCACCCCGGCCACCAGGTAGGCCAGCACCTTCATCCAGGGTGGGTTCGCGAACCGGCCCATCTTCACCCGGTCCGACGTGAACATCACCAGCGGGAACACGGCGAACGAGAGCTGGAGGCTGAGCACGACCTGGCTGAGCAGCAGCAGGTGCGCCGTGCCGGATACGCCCCCAAAGATGGCCATGAGTGCCGCCGGCACAATGGCAATCATTCGTGTGATCAGGCGACGCAGCCAGGGGCGGATGCGGATCTCGAGAAAGCCCTCCATCACGATCTGCCCCGCCAGCGTGCCAGTGATGGTGGAGTTCTGTCCCGACGCCAGCAGCGCGAGGGCGAACGCGGTGCTCGCGCCCGCACCCAGCAGCGGCGTGAGCAGCTTGTGCGCGTCCTGGATCTCCGCCACCTCATGATGACCGGTGGTGTGGAAGCTCGCCGCCGCCACGATGAGGATCGCCGCGTTGATGAACAGCGCGAAGGTGAGGGCGATGGTGCTGTCCACGAACGCATAGCGCACCGCCTCGCGCTTTCCCTCGGTGGTCTCGGCGTACTTGCGCGTCTGCACGATGGACGAGTGCAGATACAGGTTGTGCGGCATCACCGTGGCGCCGAGGATGCCGATGGCCAGGTAGAGCATGCCGGGATCGCGCACGATCTCCGTGCTGGGGATGAAGCCACGGAACACCGCGCCCACGTCCGGCCGCGACAGGAAGAGCTCGAACGCGAAGCAGAGGCCCACCGTCGCGACGAGCGTGATCACCAGCGCTTCCAGCACGCGGAAGCCGCGGTGCTGCAGGTAGAGCAGCACCAGCACGTCGAGCGCGGTGATGAACACGCCGACCGGCAGCGGGATGCCGAACAGCAGGTCGAGCGCGATGGCCGACCCGATCACCTCGGCCAAGTCGCAGGCGGCGATGGCGATCTCGCACATCAGCCAGAGGACCACCGACACGGGCTTGCTGTAGTGATCGCGGCACGCCTGTGCGAGGTCGCGTCCGGTGACGATCCCCAGCTTGCTGGCGAGCCCCTGCAGGAGCACCGCCATGAGGTTGGAGAGGAGGATGACGCTGAGCAGCGTGTAGCCGAAGCGCGATCCGCCGGCGAGGTCGGTGGCCCAGTTGCCGGGGTCCATGTAGCCGACCGCCACGAGGTAGCCGGGTCCGGCAAAGGCGAGCACCTTTCGCCAGATGGACGTGCCGGAGACCGGCACCGAGCGATAGACCTCGGCCAGGCTCGGCGCGACGCGCGCGCGGCGCCAGCCGGTCTCCGGCTGCGCTTCGGGCTGCGGTTCTGGAGCGGGTGGTGACGTATGAAGGCGGACGGACATGATCTCGGGAGCCTGATCCGTGGTCGCCAAAAGGACGACGGTTGGATATTTAGGGTAACCTAAACAATTTTCACGGAGAGACCAGAGCATGGACGTCACCGGCCTCGGGCAGGTCGCGCTCACGGTATCCGACGTGGCGCGCAGCACGGCGTTCTACCGCGACGCGGTGGGGCTGCGATTCCTCTTCGCCGCGGGGCCTTCCCTCTCCTTCCTAGACCTGGGCAACGCGCGCCTGATGCTCTCGGCGCCGGAAGCCGCCTTCACCCCGGGATCGGGCACGGTGCTCTACTTGCGCGTGGCCGATATCGTCGCCGCGCACGCCGCCATGCTCGGGCGGGGCGTGCAGTTCGTGGACGAGCCACACCTCGTGGCCCGGATGCCGGACCACGACCTGTGGATGTGCTTCTTCACGGATCCCGACGGCCACACCCTCGCGCTCATGTGCGAGCGGCCGACGGGTGCGCGCTGACGACGTTCAGCCCACGGCGCGCGGTGGCGTATCGTCGTCGAACGAGGCGCCGACGGGGGGCACGCCGGCGTACTCCATGAACTGGCGCAGCACGCGCTCGGTGAGTCCCCACACCGTGTACGCGCCGTGGCGGAACACGCTCACACTCCGCTCCACGCCACGTACGGTCACGACCCCCGTGCCCCACGCGGTGGGCGTGCGCAGCTCGGCCAGCGGGACCCAGAACGCCGCAGCCACTTCCTCACTCGCCACGATGCGCACGTCGCGGCGCACGAGGGCGACGTACGGACGGATCACCAGAGGCGGCAGGTGCGGTGACACCGGCCGCAGGTCGTCGAGGTGGCCAAGCACGCGGCCGTAGCGTGCGATGTCGACGCCGGTCTCCTCGTAGGTCTCGCGGATGGCGGTGGCGGCGAGGTCGGCGTCACCCGGCTCGGCGCGGCCGCCGGGACAGGCGATGTGCCCGCTCCACGGGTCGCGCTCCACGACCGCGCGCTGGATCATCAGCAGCTCGGGCTCGTTGTCGGGGCGGGCGCGCAGCGCCAGCATGATCGCTGCCGCACGGGCTCCTGCGGGGAGCGTGATCTCGCGCCCCGGACGCTCGGCGAGGGATCGCTCGAGCTGCCTGACGACGGGGTGTGTCGCGAGCCGGCCCATCTCAATCGTCCACGTCACCGCCGGCTTCGGCCCAGCCGCGGAACCCGCCGGCGAGCGAGCTCACCTTCTCGTAGCCCATCTGGTGCAGCGTGTCGGCGGCGAGCGCGCTGCGATTGCCGCTCGCGCAATAGATGACCACCTCCGCGGAGCGCGGCACTGCGGCCTCGATCTTCGACTCCAGCGTGCCGCGCGAGATGTGCACGGCGCCCGGGATGCGCCCGAGGTTCACCTCGTGCTGATCGCGCACGTCGAGGAAGGTGACGTCACCACGCCTGTGGAGCTCGCCCGCCTCGGCGGCGCCCACTTCGCGGATGCGTGACTTGGCTTCGTTGACCAGATCGGTGCAGCTCTTCATCGAGGCTCGTGTGGTGGCAGGAGTGAAGGCGCGTCGTGCACGTGGGACGGCGCGTCAGGACGACACTACATGAAGCGTGCGCGCGTCGGCGTCGAGCTCGGCGCGTGCGCCCAGGGGGACCGTCCACTGGTCGTCGATGTGGCCGAGGGGAATGCCGGCGACCGCCGGGACGCGCGCGGCATCGGCGGCCTCACGGAGGATTTCGTCGAGCGCGCAGGACTCGGTGTCGAGCGGATCGACTCCTTCGGTGAACTGGCCGAACGCGATGCCGGCAAGGCGGTCGAAGGCGCCCGAGAGACGAAGCTGCCGAAGCATGCGATCGATCCGGTAGTTCGCCTCGCCCACGTCCTCGAGGACGAGGATCGCGTCGCTGTAGTCGGGGGCGTACGGCGTGCCGGCCAGCGCGGCGAGCAGCGCGAGGTTGCCCCCGACGAGCCGGCCGGCGGCGCGGCCGCCACGCAGGGTACGCGCGAGCGGTGCGCGGCCGCAGCAGTCGACCTGCTCCACCACCGCGCGGAGGAGCGAATGGCGCGAGAACTCCGTGAGGTCGGCGCGCGCCGTGGGCGCGTGATAGGTCACCACGGCGCAGCGTACGTTCACGGCGCAGTGGAGGGCCGTGATGTCGGAGTAGCCAAGCAGCGGCCGCGGGTGGCGGCGCATCGCGTCGTAGTCGAGCGCGTCGAGGATGCGCATCGCGCCGTAGCCGCCGCGGAGGCACCAGATGCCGTCCACGCCGTCGTCGCGCAGCGCGGCATTGAAGTCGCCGGCGCGCTGCTCGTCCGTGCCAGCCAGGTAGCCGTGGCGCGAGAGCGCGTGCGGCGCGACCACCGGCTCCCAGCCGAGTGAGGTGGCGTGGGCGATCGCCGCCTGCAGGTCCTGCTCACCGCGCAGCGGTCCTGCCGGTGCGACGAGCGCGACGCGCGCGCCCGCGGAAAGTGGTGGTGGAAGCTGCATGTGGCGCAACGTAGAGAGCGCTTTCGCCCCATGCAACGCCGCGTCCACGTGGCATGAAAGCGCATGAGCGGGCGCGACGGCGTGAGCGTTCTCGAGTGTGCATGGCGGCACCCGATATGCGCTTCCCTCGCCGTCCCCGGAGGCGGCAGGCAGGGTGGCTGCGTGTCGCGCTCCGGGCGATGTCCACTGGCTTAGGAGGACTTGTATATGGCAGATCGCGACCGGAACACCTCAGGCTCATCGAACAGCGACCAGAGCAGCAGGAGCGCCTCGTCGGGGAGCTCGAACCGGGATCTCGGCAGTTCGTCGCAGGGCGACGGACATTCAGCGTCGGACCGGGATCGGCACGCGTCGTCGAGCGGCTCGAGCACGGGCGGTGTCGGGGGGAGCTCGGGGTCGTCGAGCTCGCAGGGGGGTGCCCGCCAGGCGTCGGGCAGCTCCTCCTCCGATCGCTCGAGCGGGTTGAGCGGCAGCTCGTCCAGCTCGTCGCAGGATCGTGACCAGAACATCGGGTCCTCGGGGAGCCGGGAGAACTCGGGTGGGATGTCGGGTTCGAGCCGCAGTGGCTCGAGCGGGGTGTCGGACTCCAACCGCAGCGGCTCGGGCGGGATGTCGGACTCGAACCGTAGCGGCAGCTCGGGCGGCATGTCGGGCTCGAGCAGCAGTGGCCAGTCCGGACGTAGCGCCTCGTCGGGCTCATCCGGATCGTCGGGCTCGTCCGGATCATCGGGCCGCTCGGGAAGCTCCGGCTCATCCGGCAGCAACAGATAGTGGCCGGGTGATCGGACAGACGAAGGGCGTTCTCCAGGGAGGACGCCCTTCGTCGTTGCGGGAGCAGCGCACTTCGCTGTCACGCGCGATGTCCTGATGCCGGCGACTGACGCACGACGCTGCACGATGGGCGCGTGCGCACTCTTCGACAGGCGGCAGCGCTCCTCGCGCGCGCCCACACTCACGACGGCCTCCTCGCGCTCGCCAGCGCGCTGGGATTCGACGGCGCGGCAATCCCGCTCGACGCGGCCACACGCGCCAACCTCGGCATTCCGCCATCCGCCGGGGACGTGCGCTTGATGCGAGGGAGTGGGGCGCTCCGCGCGCTGCTCGTGCTCGCGCCGCCAGGGGCGCCGCTCCGGGTCACGCTTGCCGAGCTGGCCTCGTCCCTCGCGCGCCGCACCTCGCACGTGCTGTGGACGCTGATCGCCGCCTCGAGCGACGGTGACGAGGCGGGCATCGCCTGCTGGTCGGGCGAACAGCGGCCGCCGCGGCTGGCCGCCCTGCTCGTGCGGCCGTTGCAGGTGGTGGCGAGCGACGCGGAGACCGTGTGTTCGCTCGAGGCGGCGAGCGCCGGCGACGACCTGCTGGTGCACACGCGCTGGTGCGAGCTGCTCGGCCGCGCAGCGCTGTCGCGGCGCTTCTACCGCGTGCTGGAGCAACGCATCGCCGCGCTCGCCAGCTCGCTGCCGCGCATGCCCGAGCCGGACCGGGCCGAGCTGGCGCTGCTGTGTGCCTCGCGCCTGCTCTTTCTCTCCTTCCTGCAGGCGAAGGGGTGGCTCGATGGCGATCGCAGCTTCCTCGGCAACCGATTCGATGCATGCATGGCGACGGGGGGCGGCTTTCATGCGCGCGTGCTGGAGCCGCTCTTCTTCGGCACCCTCAACACGCCGCGCAGTCGGCGCGCCGCGGCCGCACGCGCCTTCGGCGACGTTCCCTTCCTCAACGGCGGCCTGTTCGGGCGAACGCCGCTGGAACGGCGCCACGCCAGGGCGCGCTTCTCGGACGAAGCGCTGGGCGAGCTGTTCGCGCAGCTCCTGGGCGCCTATCGCTTCACGGCGCGCGAGGAGCAGTCGCTGTGGTCGGAGGTGGCCATCGATCCCGAGATGCTCGGCCGCGCCTTCGAGTCGCTCATGGCGGCGCGGGAGCGTCGCGTCAGCGGTGCCTTCTACACGCCGCACGCGCTCGTGGCCCAGGTGGCGGACCACGCGCTGGTCGCCGCGCTCGCGACGGACGCGCTGGATGCCGCCTGTGTGGAGCGTGCCCTGCGCGGTGACCCGGTGGCCGACGAGGCGAACCGTCTGCTGCACGAACGCCTGCGCTCGCTCACCGTCCTGGACCCCGCCTGCGGGTCGGGCGCGTTCCTCGTCCACCTGCTGGAGCGCCTCACCCAGCTCCACGTCGCGGCAGGCGACACGCGCGGCGTGCCGGCGATCCGGCGCGAGGTGCTCACGCGCGCCATCCACGGCGTGGACATCAACCCGACGGCGGTGTGGCTGTGCGAGCTGCGGCTCTGGCTGTCCGTGGTGATCGAGAGCGACGAGACCCGGATGTCGGCCGTCCCGCCGCTCCCGAACCTGGACTGCAACGTGCGCGTGGGCGACACCCTCGCCGGCGACGCGTTCGACGAGCCGGTGGCGCTCGTGGGGCCACCGGCTGTGCTGGCGCGTCTTCGCGAGCGCTACGTGCGCGCGTCCGGTGCGCGCAAGGTGACGTTGCGCCGCGCGCTCGCGCGCGAGGAGTCGCGCCGCGCCCTCGCGGCGATCGACTTCGAGCTGCTGCGCATCTCCGCCCAGCGACGGGAGTGGGTGCTGGCGCGGCGCAGCCCCGACCTGTTCGGGGAGCGCGACCGGGACGCTACGCAGTCGTCGCAGGCTCGGCGCGAGCTGCGGGATCGCGCCGCCGGACTGCGGCGCGAGCGACGACGTATCGCCGACGGCGGAGCGCTGCCCTTCTCGTTCCCCTCGCATTTCGCGCACGTGCACGGCACTGGCGGGTTCGGCCTGGTCATCGGCAATCCCCCCTGGGTTCGCCTGCACAACATCGCGCCGGCCGCACGCGAGGCCCTGCGCGCCCGCTACCGCGTGTTCTGCGACGCGGCGTGGGAGCCGGCCTCCGACGGTGCGCGCGGACACGGCTTCGCGGCGCAGGTGGACCTCGCTGCGCTGTTCGTGGAGCGAAGCATCGCCCTCGCGGCCGCCGGCGGCGCGATCGCGCTCCTGCTGCCGGCGAAGCTGTGGCGCTCGCTGTCCGGCGGCGGGGTCCGCCGCCTCATCGCGGCGCGCACGCACCTCGAGCGCCTCGAGGACTGGACCGATGCGCCCTGTGCGTTCGATGCCGCGGTGTATCCGTCGGTGCTCGTCGCCACGCGGCTGCCAGCTCGTGTTCGCCCGGCGCCGCGCAGCATCGTCGATGACGCGCTGGCGACGGACTACGCCGTGCGCCGCCGCACCCTGAACCTCGGGTGGCGCGCCGCGGCGCGTACCACGCTGCTCGATCCCGACGACCCGGCCAGCCCCTGGCTCGTCCTGCCGAACGAAGTGCGCGCCGCCTTCGACGAGCTGCGCGCGCGTGGGCAGTCGATCGCCACGGGACCGTTCGGCCGCGCGCTGCTCGGCGTGAAGTGCGGCTGCAACGAGGCGTTCCTGGTCAACGACACCGGCGGTGACCGCGTGCTGGCGGCGGTGGAATGCCAGGGACGGCGCGGCACCCTGGAGCGTGCGCTGCTGCGCCCGCTGCTTCGCGGCGAATCGGTGCAGGCGTGGCGCGTGCCTCCCTCCTCCCGCGCGATCGTCTGGACGCACGCCGACACGGGCACGCCGCTCGGCACGCTGCCGCCGGCAGCCGCACGGTGGCTCGCACCGTGGCGGCGTCGGCTGCGTGCCCGCTCGGACCTGCGCGGTACCGGTAGCTGGTGGATGCTCTTCCGCACGGAGAGCGCCGACTGCACACGCACGCGCGTCGTGTGGAACGACTTCGGTCGAGCACCGCGAGCGGCCATCCTGCCGGCGGGCGATCCCACCGTGCCGCTGAACAGCTGCTACGTGCTCCCCTGTGCGGACCCGGTGGATGCCCTGGCGCTCGCCGCCCTGCTCAACAGCCCGCTCGCCGCGGCCTTCTTGAATGCCATCGCCGAGCCGGCCCGCGGTGGGTGGCACCGGTACCTCGCGTGGACGGTCGAGCTGCTGCCCGTCCCACGCGACTGGCCGCGTGCGCGCCGCATCCTCGCCCCGCTCGCCGAGCGTGCGCTGCTCGGGCAGCCGCCGACGGAGAGCGCGCTGCTGGACGCGGCGTGCCGTGCGTACCGGTTGCGGCACGAGGACCTGGCGCCACTGGTCGCGTGGTGTCGCTGAGCGGGCTTCGACTGCGCGCCGTGCGGGCGCGCGTCGCCGACGTGACGTCCGAGTGCGCCGCGCCCGCGGCCCTCGGGAGCATCACCCTGACACCGCACCAGCAGCGCGCGGTCTCCCGCGTGCTGCAGATGATCGCGCAGGTCGGCGGATGCCTGCTCGCGGACGACGTGGGGCGCGGAAAGACGTATGTCGCCCTTGCGGTCGCCGGACGATGGGCGCGACCCCTGGTGGTGGTGCCGGCGTCGCTGCGCACGACCTGGCAGCGCGCGATGCGGCGAGCGGACGTCGACTGCGCGATGGTCACGCACGAGTCGCTCAGCGGCGGCGCGCTGCCCTCGTGCGACCCTGACGTCGTGATCGTGGACGAGTCGCATCGCTTCCGATCGCCGGCGTCGCGGCGCCATGCCGCCCTCACCGCGATCACCGCGCGCGTCCCGGTGCTGCTGCTCTCGGCCACCCCACTCCAGAACCGGACGCGCGACCTCGCGGCGCAGGTGGCGCTCTTCCTCGGCAGCTCGGCGTTCCGGTGGGACGAGGAGCGCCTCGCGCGGTTCGTCGTTCGCGGTGCGGACGGCGCGCGAGGAGCGGGCCTGCCGCGTGTCGCACCACCAGCCTGGCTTCGCACCGGCCACGATGACGGTGCCGTGCTCCGCGCCATCCTCGCCCTGCCGCCGCCGACGCGTGCGATCGACGCCGGCGACGCTGGCGCCCTGCGCACGATCGGCCTCGTGCGCGCGTGGGCGTCGAGCCGTGCCGCCCTCGTGGCCGCGCTGCATCGACGCCTGCGGAGCGTCGCGGCACTCGAGCAGTGCGCGGCGGAAGGCCTGGCCCCAACGCGACACGACCTTCGCGCGTGGTACGGCCAGGATGGCGAGGTACAGCTCGCGTTCGCGCCGCTGCTCGTCGCGCCGGCGTTGGAGGGCGGACGCGCCCTGTCGGACGCCGTGAATGTCGAACGCATCGCACTCGACCGGCTGCATGCGATGCTGCGCGAATCCCCCGATCCCGATGTCGCGCGCGCCGACGCGCTTCGCCGCCTGCGCACCGAGCATCCCGCCGTCCGCATCCTCGCGTTCAGCGAGTTCGCCAGCACTGTCCGCGCGTTCTTCAGGCTGCTCGGCAGCGGCCCTGGCGTCGGGATGCTCACCGCCACGGAGGCGCGCATCGCGAGCGGGCGATTGTCGCGCGACGAGCTGCTCGACCGCTTCGCGCCCGCCGGCCGAGGAGCCCGAGAGCCGGCGCCGCGCGAGCAGGTGACGCTGCTGCTCACCACTGACCTGCTGTCCGAGGGAGTGAACCTGCAGGACGCGCGCATCGTGGTGCAGCTGGACCTTCCATGGAATCCCGCGCGGCTGGCGCAGCGCCTCGGGCGCGTCCGTCGCCCCGGCGGTGCCTCGATCGTGGAGAGCTGGCTGATGTCGCCACCGGCGACCACCGAGCTGCTGCTGCGCGTGGAGGCGCGCCTGCGCACCAAGCTCGCCCGTGCCGAGCGCACGATCGGTCGCACGCTCGACGTGCTGCCGGCGCTCGCTCCGTCAGGCGGGACGCTGGCCGATGCCAGCGACTCGCAGGGGCGCGACGACGCGACGTTCCGGGTGAGTGCGGCATTGCGGGGCACGATTGCCGACCGCGTGGCGAGCTGGCGACGCGCGAGCCCCTGCAGCCACGCCGGATGCGCACGCGACGCGGGCCCTGCCCATCGCCCGTTCGCCGCGGCGGCCGACTGCGGCGATGCCGGCTGGCTCGCCGCGCTGAGCGACGGCCGGCTGCTCGCCCGCCTCGGATCGTCGCCACCGGACACGAGCGGCTCCGTCGCGCGCGCCGTGGAGCTGGCGTGCAGCCCGCCGCGTCCCTGCCACGGCGACGAGTGCCCGGTCGCCCTCGCCGACGCCGAGGCATGGCTCGCGCGTGAACGGCTCACGCTCGCCTGCGGCATGCGAGACGACGCGCCGGCGCTCGACGCCGCGATCGAGCGACGCATCGCTCGGGTGCTCGCGCACGCGCCACGTCATGCGCGCGCCCGCCTGCACACCGTTGCGGCGCGTCTTCGTGATCGGCTCGGGCGTTCGCGCACGCTCGGGGCGGAACGCGAGCTCGAGCGCCTCGTGGCGATGCACACGGATCGACGGCTGGGGGACGACGAGTGGCTCACGCTGTCGCTCCAGGTGACCGAACGTGCGCCGGCCCGGCTCGGCGGGAGCGAGGCGCCGCGAGTGGTCGCGGTGATCGTGCTCGGCCCGGCGCCTCGCGCGCGGGAGCGTCAGCGGTCGGGGTGATGCACCCGGGCCCATCGCGCGATGCGGCCCTTGGGTCCCACCGCCCACCCGCTTCCGTCGGCCGCGAACGCCACGCTGTTGTACGCAACCGGATCCACCGGCGACCAGGTCGCGCCGCCGTCGTGCGAGACGTCGGTGCCGGTGAGCCCGACGGCGATGAGCGTCCGCCCGTTGGACTTCGGCAGGAAGGCGACAGCGGACCGATAGCCGGCCGGCGAGGAAGCGCTGTCGGCCAGCGTCCACGTGGCGCCGCCGTCGCTCGTCACGGCGAGGTTTCGCCCCCGCAGCGCCGGCTGCTGGTAGTCGCCGCCGGCGATCGCACCATGTCGCGCATCGCGAAATGTCACCGAGAAGATGCCAGCCGACGACACGCCGGCGCGCAGCGGCGTGTCCTGCACCGTCCAGGTGCGCCCTCGATCCGCCGTGTGGAAGATCCGCGCGACGCTGGCGCCGCCGCTGACGAGCCACGCGTCGTGGTCGCCGCCGATGATCAGGCAGGTCCCGCTCGCTGCGAAGCCGCCTTCCCCGGGAAGCGCCGCCGGCATTCCCGACGCGGGCATCTCATGCCACGTGTCGCCGCCGTCGTCGGTGGCGATGATGAGGAAGCGACCGTCCACCGGATCGCTCATCGCGATGCCGTGCTTCGCGTCCCAGAACTGGATGGCGTCGAAGAACGATCCCTTTCGCGTGCTGACGAAGCGGAGCGACCAGGTGCGGCCACCGTCCGTCGTGCGGTAGATCCGCGACGAATCGCCGATGCTGAGCGCGTGCGCAACGTCGTTCGAGGTGGCGGCGATGGCGCGGAAATCGAGCGCCGACGCACCGGGGATCGTGTCGCGCACCCAGTCACGCCCACCATCGGTGGTGCGCAGCACCGTGCCGCGCATGCCACTCGCCCAGACCACGCGTGGCGAGACGACACTCAACCCGCGCAGCTCGACCTCCGTCGGACTCGACACCGTGTGCCATTGCGCACCGGACGCGAGTGTGGGGGCGAAGGTGACGGACGTCACGAGCAGGGCGACGCGCGCAAACGGATGACGGACGTGACGACGCATGATCGATGAGGGCGCGGAGTGCGGAAACAGGCTGCGCGAGGTACGGAAGATGCCACCCTGACCCCTGAAGCGCACGACGCCCGCGGACGTGGCGGGCGAAACCGCCCACTGGGAGGCCAGCATGATGACGGGAGGAGACCGCGAATCGTTCGCAACACACGTGATCGAGGAAGTGCGACGCTGGCCCGGCGTCGAGCTGCGGCCGCACGCCAGCGCGACGACGCCCGGCGAGTCCGACGGCGTGGAATTCCGCCTGTTCGGCCGGCAGATCGGCCACGTGCACAGCGATTGCTCGGTTCACCTCTCGCTCACCAAGGCTCTCAAGGCGAGCCTGCTGGCCGAGAACCTCGCCGATCCGCTGCCACTCGCGCCCTCGTCGTCGTGGGCGATGTTCAACCCGATCAGCGCCGAGGACGCGCGGCGCGCCGTGTGGCTGCTGCGGCTCAACTACGTGCGCCTGCGGCGCCAGCGCCTCACCCCCCTTGCCGCCTCGAGCTCCACCCTGCTTCGGGAGCACGAAGAGGCACTCGCCACGGTGAGCCCGAAGGTGACCCAGGTCGTGCAGCGCACCCAGGCCCGCCGGAAGCCGAGGCCGTTGCCGTCACTGGATGCTTGAACCGCGGGAGGTCGGATGGTCGGATGGTCAGAAACGACTCCGACCTTCCCACATCCTGACCTTCCGACCTTCCGGCTTCACCCCCCCGGATGCCCGCGGAACACGAAGTACACCGCACCCATGATGCACAGCGCTGCCCAGAGGAAATCGAGGCGGAGCGGCTGCTTCATGTAGAGGTATGCGAAGGGGACGAAGACGAGCAGCGTGATCGCTTCCTGCAGGATCTTCAGCTGGCCGAGCGTGAGCGCCGTGTAGCCGATCCGGTTCGCCGGCACCTGCAGCATGTATTCGAAGAGCGCCACGCCCCAGCTCAGCAGGGCGGCCACGTACCAGGGCCGGTCGCTGAGGTTCCTGAGGTGCGCGTACCAGGCGAACGTCATGAAGATGTTCGAGAGGACGAGCAGGCCGGCGGTGCGCAGGATGACGGGCATGATCAGCGGGACGGGGTGGCGGAATCTATCAGGTCTCCATCCCGGCAATCGCCTCCCCATCCACTGCCGCAACGCGCCCGGCGCTCAGCAGTCCCCACG
>DASURL010000019.1:0-2428 GCA_036280075.1 Gemmatimonadaceae bacterium
ACCGGCGGCATCGCCGAGGAGGACAGCCTCGCCGAGAACGTGCAGCGGGCGCCACTGCATCCGCTCGACCAGTTCCGCGCGTTCCTCGCGCTGCGCGAGAAGGGCCAGTGCGCGGCGACAATCAAGGTGAGAAGCCAGCGACAATCAGGATGAGAATGCGCCGGCGGGGACGGATCGAAGGGAGGGCGTAGCCCGACCGGAGAGCCGTCCCCGCCGGCGGCGCGTTTTCGAGCCCGTCTGGCGGTCGGGTGGGGCTCGGCCAAGCTGTTGATTCGTCTCGGCTACGAGGGGATCGACGACTTGCCCGGCCTCCACATCACCGACCACCAGATGAGGCTGTACATGAGTTACCGACAGACACGCTCCCCCGAGGCCGCCGCGGCCAAGGCGGGGTTCTCGACGGCGAGCGCCTACCGGATCGAGAACGATCCGCGCTTGCCGTCGCAGAAGAAGGGGCCGCGCGGGCGACGCCGGCCCGATCCGCTGGCGCCCTACTGGGACGCCGAGATCGTGCCGATCCTGAAGGCGGCGCCGGGCATCCGCGCGATCGGCGTGCTCGACGAGCTGCGCCGGCGCCATCCCCAGCTGAGCCGTGGCATCCGCCGCACGCTGGAGCGGCGCATCGCGGCGTGGCGGGCGCTCCACGGCCCCGAGCAGGACGTGATCTTCCGCCAGGAGCATGCGCCCGGCCGGCTCGGCCTGTCCGACTTCACCGACGCAAACGCGCTCGGCGTGTCGATCGCCGGCCAGCCGCTCGATCACCGGCTCTATCACTTCCGGCTGGCGTTCTCGGGTTTCGAGCATGCCCACGTCGTGCTCGGAGGCGAGAGCTTCGTGGCCCTGGCCGAGGGCCTGCAGAACGCGCTGTGGGCGCTCGGCGGCGTGCCGAAGGAGCATCGCAGCGACAGCCTGTCGGCGGCGTTCCGTAACCTGACGGCCGACGCGCAAGACGACCTGACGCAGCGCTATCAGGGCCTCATGCGCCACTACGGCATGGAGCCGTCGCGCAACAACGCCGGCATCGCGCACGAGAACGGCTCGATCGAGAGCGCGCACGGCCACTTGAAGCAGGCGCTCGAGGACGCCCTGCTCCTGCGCGGCAACCGCGACTTCGCCGACCTCGACGCCTACCGGGCGTTCGTCGACGGCGTGGTCGGCCGGCGCAACGCCAACAGCGCCAAGCGCATCGCCCTGGAGCGAACGGCGCTGGCCCCGCTGCCGAGGGGCCGCACGGCCGACTTCGAGGAGAAGGTGATCCCGGTCACGTCGTCGGGCGGCTTCACCCTGAGGCGCGTGTTCTACACCGTGCCGTCGCGGCTGATCGGCCATCGCCTGCGCGTGCGCATCTGGGACGACCGGCTCGACTGCTTCCTCGGCTCTACGCACGTCGCGACCCTGCGGCGCGGCCAGCCGGTGTCGGAGAGCAAGGGCGGCCACGTCGTCGACTACCGCCACGTCATCCACGCGCTGCGCAGGAAGCCGATGGCGCTCTTGAACCTCGTCTACCGCGACCGGCTGTTCCCGCGTCCGGCCTACCAGCGTGCCTTCGAGGTGCTGCGGGAGAGGGGCGACGACCGGCACGCCTGCAAGGTGACGGTCGAGCTGCTGGCACTGGCGCACGAGCGCGCCTGCGAGGCCGAGCTGGCCGATGCGATCACGGCCGACCTCGATGCCGGCCGGCTGCCCGATCCCGCAACGCTGCGCGCCCGCTTCAGGCCCGAGGAGGCGGCGATCCCGAGCGTCGCCGTCGAGCTGGCGCCGCTCCATCTCTACGACGCGCTCGTGCCCGCCAACACCAATGAGGAGATCGCGGCATGACCCGCACAACCCGCACAGCCACCCCGGTCGATACCGCCCGCGTCGAGCTCCTGCTCTCCGAGCTGCGCCTCCCCGGCGTCAAGGCCATCTGGCCGAAGCTCGCCCAACAGGCCGACAAGGAGGGCTGGCCCGCCGCCCGCTTCCTCGCCGCGCTGGCCGAGCACGAGGCCGCCGACCGCGCGCGCCGCCGTATCGAGCGGCACATGGCCGAAGCCCGGCTGCCGGCAGGCAAGACGCTCGCCACCTTCGACTTCGACAGTGTGCCGATGGTATCCAAGGCGCAGGTGATGGCGCTTGCCGCTGGCGACGTGTGGCTCAAGACCGGGGCCAACCTGTTGCTGTTCGGCCCGCCCGGCGGAGGCAAGAGTCATCTGTCGGCGGCGATCGGGCTCGCCCTCGTCGAGAACGGCTGGCGCGTCCTGTTCCAGCGCACCACCGATCTCGTGCAGCGCCTGCAGGTGGCGCGGCGCGAGCTGGCGCTGGAGGCCGCCATCGCCAGGCTCGACCGCTACGACCTCCTGATCCTCGACGACATCGCCTACGTCACCAAGGACCAGGCCGAGACCAGCGTGCTGTTCGAGCTGATCGCCGCCCGCTACGAGCGGCGCTC
>DASURL010000020.1:0-4598 GCA_036280075.1 Gemmatimonadaceae bacterium
CTTGCTCTCGGTCGCCTGTGTGGTGCCCATGTCGCTTCTCCCTCGGCCATAGTCCGGTTACTTTACGCGGTCTGCAATATTCGGGGCGTTAGCTCAGCTGGGAGAGCGCCTGCTTTGCAAGCAGGAGGTCATCGGTTCGATCCCGATACGCTCCATGAAGCCATGAATCAAGGAGCCGAGGCCGGCAGCGCGCGAGCGCTGGCCGGCCTCGTCCGTTGCGCAGCATTACAATCCATCGGTCATCTTGTCCAATCGGACAGTTTTTCCTAGATTGAGGCTCCTTCCTCCCCGAGCCTCGACTTGGGATCATCTTCCACAAGCCCGGACCATCGCGATCCGCTGAGCCCGCCTGTGGCGCCTGCCGAGTCCGCAGAGTCGTACCTGCGCGCGGTCTCCCAGATCGCCGCGGCGCTCGCCACCGGGGATGCGCCGACCGAGGTCCTCGGCGGCGTGCTGGCGCGAATTGCCGATGCCTCCATGGCGTCGAGCTGCTCGCTCTGGCTGATGGACGAGCTCGAGCTCCGCTGCAAGGCGAAGGTCGGTGCTCCTCCGCCGGCGGCCGACATCGTACGGACTCGGCTCGCCGCATCCGACGAGGTGCACGCGCCGAACGAACCCGTCGTGGTTCGACTGGACGCCGCCAATCATCCGCTCGGGGCGCTCGTGGTCACGAGCGCCGCGCCGGTCGGGGAGAGTGCGCGCGCCTTCCTGCACACCGTGGCGGATATCCTCGCCCCGGTCCTCCGCCAGTCGGCGTACGCGCAGCGCCTCGAGAGCGAGGTCATCGAGCGCACGCGGCAGATCGACCGCGAGCGCCGCGTGACGGAGCGCATCATCGACTCGCTTCCCGTCGGGCTCTACGTGATCGACCGCGAGTACCGCATCTCCGTCTGGAACCGGAAGCGCGAGACGGGGATGCAGGGCGTATCGCGCGAGGAGGCGATCGGACGCACGATCTTCGAGATCCTCCACCGCCAGCCGGCGAGCGTGCTGCGCAAGGAGTTCGACGAGGTCTTCGCCACCGGCCGCCTGCAGACCTTCCAGATGGAGTCCACCGCGTCGGGGGAGTTGCGCACCTATCGGCTCTCCAAGATCCCGATGCGCCTGAACAACGGTCCCGTCACCCACGTCATCACCATCGGTGAGGACGTCACCGAGTGGCGGCAGGCCCAGGAGCGCTTCTCGCAGGCCGAGAAGCTCGCCGCCATCGGCACCCTCGCGGCGGGGGTGATGCACGAGATCAACAACCCGCTGGCGACCATCGCCGCCTGCGCCGAGGGCCTCGAGCTCACCCACGAGGACGCGCCTCCCGAGATCCTCGAGGGCCTGCGCCTCATCCAGAGCGAGGTGCAGCGCTGCAAGGGGATCGTCGACTCGCTGCTTGATTTCAGCCGGCCGAAGGCGAGTGACAAGGTCCTCGTGGACGTGAATGCGGCCATCGACCGGACCCTGTTCGTGCTGAAGCACCACACGCGCTTCAAGAAGCTGCAGGTGAAGACCGACCTCGATCGCACGATCGGGGCGGTGATCCGCGCGAACGAGGAGCAGCTCGTCCAGGTGTTCATGGCGCTCCTGATCAACGCGATGGACGCGATGCACGAGCGCGGCACCGTCGAGCTGCGCACGCGGCCCGGCGACGACGGCACTTCCGTCGTCGCCGAGGTGCTCGATCAGGGCGAGGGGATCCGCCGCTCCGACATCCCGAAGCTGTTCGAACCGTTCTTCACCACGAAGGCGCCCGGCCGCGGCACCGGACTCGGTCTCTCGATCTGCTACGCGATCGTGGCCGAGCACGGTGGGCGCATCGAGGTGGACAGCACGCCGGGCGAAGGGAGCGTGTTCCGCATCCTGCTCCCCCGCGCCACCGACACCGGAGACATGCAGTGACTGAAACGAAGATCAAGGTGCTCGTTGCCGAGGATGAAGCGCACCTCGGGCAGATCCTCTCCAACTTCCTCGTCGGCCGCGGCTATGCCGTGAACACGGTCACCGATGGGCGCGCCGCCCTCGACGCGCTGCGCGCCGAGTCGTTCGACGTCGCGCTCCTCGACATCGTGATGCCCGAGCTGGACGGGCTCGAGGTGCTGAAGCAGGTGCGCGCCGACGTGGACCCGCCGGAAGTCATCATCATCACCGGCAACGGCACCATCGAGACCGCCATCAGCGCGATGAAGCTCGGCGCCTACGACTACATGTCGAAGCCGTACCGCATGGCCGAGATCGACGTGCTGGTGCGGCGCGCCTGGGAGAAGCGCCGCCTGGCGCGCGAGAACGTCCTGCTCCAGTCGCAGCTCCAGCGGGCTGGCGGGTCGAGCGAGATCGACACCGAGTACGCGCCGCTGATCGCCGTGCTGGAGATGGTGGCGCGCGTGGCGCCGTCCGATTCGCCCGTGCTCATCACCGGCGAGTCCGGCACCGGGAAGGAGCTCGTCGCGCACATGCTGCATCGGTTGTCGGAGCGCTCGGGTCCCTTCGTGGACGTGAGCTGTGCGGCACTGTCCGAGGGGCCGCTGGAGAGCGAGCTGTTCGGCCACGAGCGCGGCGCCTTTCCGGGCGCGGACGAGCGCAAGCTCGGCCTGATGGAGCTCGCCGCCGGCGGCTCGCTCTTCCTCGATGAGATCAGCGAGCTGTCGCCGAAGCTGCAGGGCAAGCTGCTGCGCGCCCTGGAACAGCGCAGCTTCTATCGCGTGGGCGGCACGCAGAAGGTGGAGGTGGACGTGCGCGTCATCGCCGCGACCAACCGCGACCTCGCCGACCGCGTGACCGAGGGACTCTTCCGGGACGACCTCTACTATCGCGTCAATGCGATCGGCGTCGAGCTGCCGCCGCTTCGGGACCGCGTGGTGGACATTCCGCTCCTCGCCCGGCAGTTCCTCCGGCAGTTCGGCCGCGGTGCGGCGCTCTCGCTCTCCAACGACGCGATCGAGCTGCTGCAGAAGTACCCGTGGCCCGGCAACGTGCGCGAGCTGAAGAACGTGATGGAGCGCGCCGCCCTGCTCGCGCAGGGCCCGCAGATCCGGGCGGCCGACCTGCCGCTGGCGCTCCCCGGCGTGCATCCCACGCCGGTCTCGTCGCCCACCATCTCGCTGGAGGAGCTGGAGCGACGGCACATCGAGACCGTCCTCCACAACACCAACTGGCACCAGGGGAAGGCCGCGACGGCGCTCGGCATCAGCTCGAAGACGCTGTACCGGAAGATCCGCGAGTACAACTTCCGTCGTCCTGGCGGCGGCGAGGAGTAGCGCGCATGCGCATCCTCGTCATCGAGGACGATCCCACCGTCGGCCAGTACGTGAAGCGCGGCCTCGAGGAGCACCGCTGGGCGGTGGACCTCACCACGGACGGCGAGGAAGGGGAGCGCCGGGCGAGCTCGGAGGCGTACGACCTCGTGGTGCTCGACATGCGCCTGCCCGGCAAGAGCGGGATCGAGGTCCTGCACTCGCTGCGCGCGAGGGGGTTCGAGCGCCCGGTGCTCGTGCTCACCGCGCAGGACGCGGTGGACGCCAAGGTGAGCACGCTGCGCGCCGGGGCCGACGACTACGTCACCAAGCCGTTCGCCTTCGAGGAGCTGCTGGCGCGGGTCGAGGCTCTCGCGCGCCGGCCGCGCGCGCTCGCCTCGCCGGTGCTGCACGTGGCCGATCTCGAGATCGACCAGGCGACGCGCGAGGTGCGGCGCGGCGGCGAGCGCATCGACCTCACTCCCAAGGAATACACGGTGCTCGAGTACCTGGCCCGCCACGCCGGCCGCGTGATGAGCCGCACGCTGATCACCGAGTACGCGTGGGGCTACCACTTCGATCCCGGCACGAACATCGTGGACGTGGTGATCAATCACCTCCGCAAGAAGGTCGACGCGAAGCATGCGCGGAAGCTGATCTCCACCGTCCGCGGCGTCGGGTACGTCCTGAAGGAGTAGCATGGCCACGCTGCGCGCGCGCCTCACCGTCGCCTACGCCTTCGCCCTCGTCGGCAGCCTGGTCGTCTTCGCGGTCGCGCTGTATGTGGCGCGCAGCGCGCGCGGCATCCAGCAGCTCGGCCCCGTGGCGCTCGCCCAGGGCGACCGCGCGCTCTCCTACCTGCGGGCCGCCACCCTGCAGGGGGACACGCTCACCACGCTGCGCCGCGTGGGCGAGGGCCCGAACGACCTGCGCGTCTCCGGCACCGAGGAGCTGCGCTCGCTGCTCGAGCGCGTGCCGGGCTACTTCATCGTCTACGACAAGGACGACCGGCAGATCTACAGCTCGATCGGCATCCGCCAGCTCCCCGCCGAGGATCGCGCGGCGATCGACGAGACGGCGGTGCGGCTTCGTCCCGATGGGGAAGGGGCGCTCGTGTCCGTCAGCGACTCCCTGTTCGGCGGGCGCCTCCTGCTCGCGGCCCGTCGCGACCCGGTGCTGCTGCCGAACATCACGCGCATCGTGGCCGGGGTGCCGACGTCACTCGCCGAGCTCAGCCCCAGCCTCCTCGTCGGCACGATGCTCGTCCTCTTCCCGTTCATCGTGCTGCTCTCCATCGCCGCGTCGTACGTGATCGCCGGCCGCGCCATCGAGCCGGTGGAGACGCTCATCAATGAGGTGGAGGCCATCACCGACGGCCGG